>JAIBBA010000031.1 GCA_019694895.1 Chitinophagales bacterium | reverse complement strand
ACGAAATCGAAAAGTGCTGCTTTGTTCGATGCTGAACATGCATTGGTGTACGACAGCACGAATAATTTTTATTACAAACCATTCTGGCGAAATGATACCTTGCAAATAATGGAATTCAGACTTGATGGTCAGGATACCATTCACAAGCGTATAGAACCAATTGCCTTCATCATTGGCAGCGGGCAGCATACCAACTCGCATATGCTGCAAGTGAATGGATATGTTTATCAGGCGCCAATCACTTTCTACACACAAAAACAGCAATGGGATCTCGCTCCGGGCATGAGCGGTGGATTCAACTCAAGGTTTTCAAGAGTGATAGAAGCTGAATGTATGACCTGTCACAATGGATTGCCTGAACTAGTTGCAGGATCCGTAAATAAATATGCAAAGGTGCCTTCGGGAATCGATTGCGAACGTTGTCATGGTCCGGGAAGTCTGCATGTCGCCAGAGTAAGTAATGGTGAATTGGTTGATACATCGAAAAATATTGACTACAGCATTGTGAATCCAAGAAAATTATCTGTGGAGTTACAAAATCAATTATGCATGCGATGTCATTTACAAGGCGTTAATGTCTTGAATGAAGGTGCATCATTTTTCGATTTCAAACCCGGAGACCATATCAATGAGCACTGGAATATTTTTCTTCCGCGATTTGATGGCAGTAATAATAAATTTTTGATGGCGTCGCAGGCAGATCGTTTACTGCAATCGAAATGCTATACTTCTACACATCAATTGAGTTGCATCACATGTCATAATCCGCATATTACGGTTAAAGATACACCTCGCGAACAATTCAATGCTCCATGTAAGCAATGTCATGGCGAAGGAAATACACAATGCAAAGCATCAATAGCATCGCGTAATAATGTGGCAGATGATTGCAGTAGTTGCCATATCCGGAAGAGCGGCTCCATTGATATCCCACACGTGTCCATTTCTGATCACATCATCAGCATACCAAAAAATACAGCATCTAAAGGTAGCGGGACATTTAAAGGTTTGGTGTGTTTAACTGACAGCAATCCTGATCCGCTAACCATGGCGCGGGGTTACCTGCATTATTATGAGTCGTTTAATAAGGAAAAGAGTTTGCTTGATAGTGCCTGGCAATACATTCAAAAAGCAGGAAAAGAAAATGATGAAGTCCGCTCGGTAAAAGTGCATTATTATTATCTGAAAGATGCACCGGATCAAATTATTCAATCGGGAGAGAAAATTAAGGAAGACAAATTAAATGCATGGACTGCTTACAGAATGGGAGAGGCCTATACTGCGAAAAGTGACTTTGCTGCTGCACTAAAATATTTCAATATTGCAGTAGAACGCGAGCCGTTAAACCTTGATTATTTGTTCAAACAAGCAACGGCTATGGTATTTAGTGGTGACAATAAATCAGGTGAAGCTGTATATCGGAAGATAGTAGGGGAGAATCCGGAGTACGAGAAAGCCTGGAATAATCTTGGTGTTATATTATTAACAAAAGGGCAGATGCCGGAAGCGGAGCAGTGTTTATTAAAAGCTATTGCCTTGAACCCGGATTATACCCTTTCGCGCATCAAACTCACGGAATTATATATACAGTCGCGGCAAAAGTCGAAAGCAAAGTCATCTTTGGAGTATTTGCAGCGATATGATGCCGATGATCCGGCGGTCATCCTACTGGCACAGAAGCTACGATCCATATAAAATCATACCTTTGTGTAGGAACCACAGCGTATGAAGATCATTCCCTCAAACATTCGTCGACTCGTAGCTAATAAATACGCACGTGTGGTCAATTTTACCAAGCGGACCAGCTTTCCAGGTTTTGCGGGTATTCCCATTTATGATGTTATTAGCTTTTTCTGGCAGGAGATTCGACGTGATCAATTACCTGTTCGAGCATCTGCGATTTCATTCAACTTCCTGCTAGCAATATTTCCATCTATCATCTTTGTGTTTACTTTAATACCTTACATTCCTATTAAAGGTTTAGATGCAAATATTCATGATTTTTTTAGAGATGTATTGCCTGAAAGTGGGTATGCTTTTCTGGAGTCTACCATTACCGGTATCACAAGTATAAAGCGTGGCGGATTGTTATCTGTGGGTTTTATTTTAGCATTTTACTTTTCTACAAATGGCGTGCGCATGTTGATGCTCACATTTAATAAATCACATCCAATTTACCAACGCAGAAATTTCTGGCGCAACAGAATTGCTGCTTTCCGACTAACCTTTTATTTATTTTTATTGTTTATCGTATCAATTATAACTATCGTTATGGGAGATAAGGTAGTGGGTGTGGTTGGCGATTGGATCAACTGGGAAGATAATACAGGTGTGTTCTTTCTCAACATTTTTCAATATGCTATCATCCTTATCCTCTTCTTTTTTGGGATATCATTGATATATTATTATGGCCCGGCTGTAAAACATCGTTGGCGCTTTATTACACCCGGAGGCACATTTGCAACAATTGTTTCCATCGCAGCATCTGTAATATTTGGATATGCTGCCAATAACCTGATCGGATACAACGAGGTGTATGGATCTATCGGAACATTGATCGTTTTAATGATATGGATAAATCTTAATGCGTTGGTATTACTGGTTGGATTTGAAATAAATAACAGCGTTGACGTAAACCGTGTGCTTCGTTCTCGGGATGGAGAGGATGAACAACATGGAACCGTTTAAACCATTTAATAATGCTATTGTTTTCTATTTATGTCGCTTGAATTATTTTATCTGGCATCATGCAGCACTTGTCAACGTATAATGAAGGAGCTGAAAGTACAGAAATATCCTTTCAGACTGCAAGACATCAAAACAGAACAAATTACGCCCGGGCAACTTGACAGAATGAAGGACTTAGCCGGCAGTTATGAGCAGTTGTTCAGCAGGGTTGCCCTGAAGTATCGGGCATTGGGGCTTAATCAAAAGAAGCTTTCCGAGAAAGATTACAAGAAATATATTCTTGAGGAATACACGTTTCTAAGGAGGCCTGTTTTTATCATCGGAGAGAAGATTTTCATTGGTAATGCCCCTTCCACTGTTGCAGCGGTGGCTAAGGGATTAACGGCTTTAAAATGAAACTAAGACCTTTTTTGGCTCAATCCTTACCCTGAGTCCGCTTCAAAAGCCGGAATTTCTGTATATTTATCGGAGAAAATCGACCCGTATGCTTAATCTATGTACTCCTCGCATTATTTCTGCCTTGTTCCTTTCAGCATCAATTGCTGCAGCAACTGTTTCATATGCTGCGCCTCTGATGGTTGGAGAGGATTGTAATACCGCCGTTTCAATAACGGAAGGAACCTACACGGCACCTAACCCTGATTACTGGTATAGCTTTACTGTTCCTACTACCGGAACTTATGTGATCTCTACCTGCGATATGGGAAATACCTGCGACACCAGGCTCTATGTCTATGATCATTGTGTTGGACTAATTCCAACAGAGCTTGCAGAAGGCACTTTATCCTACAATGATGATTATTGCGGATCTCAATCGCAAATAACTACCTTGCTTGAGGCAGGAGATTTGGTATACATTCGTATTGGTGATGCTGAAACGGCCTGCGCCGGCGAGTCCATTAATTGGTCGATTGCCTATACAGGATTGCCTACAGGTTGTATTGATGCTTTTGCCTGTAACTATTCACCTATAGCAATGGTTGACGATGGCTCTTGTATCTATCCCGGAAATCCTGATTGCCCTTCCGGACCGGACCTGGTATTGGATGAAACATATTTTGATGGTGACATCAGCACAGGCTGGGGAACAGATTTTCAGCTTTCGACAATAAATGCCGATGACTGGACGAACTCCTGTTATATTGATGAAGGTTCACTTACCGGTCCCGGTATGAGAACAATTATTCGTTTTGGAATAAAAATCTGGAATCTGGGCGACGAAGATTATCATATCGGAACAGCTGCAGAAAATCCATATTTAGTATTTGATCCTTGTCATGGACATACCCATTATGTAGACTATGGTGAATATCTGTTATATGATTCTTTAGGAACTGAAATTCCGGTTGGACATAAAAACGGTTTTGCTGTGATGGATCTTTGCGGTATCGGTGGATATAATGGTGCTGATATGGGTATTTCTGCAGGTTGCTTTGATGCTTACGGATTAGGTACAGGCGGACAGTGGATTGATATCACCGATGTTCCTGATGGCACTTATACTTTCGTAGCACGTGTGAATTGGGAAAATCACCCTGATATCGAAGGACGTGTTGAAACCAACCTAGCCAACAACTGGCGTTCACGTTGTATTCATATCTGGCGAGACGCAGGTGTTATCAATGCAGAAATGATAGATGATTGTCCGCTGTACATCGATTGTCTCGGAGAAATTTGGGGAACAGCACAACTCGACTGTGAAGGCAACTGTAACGGTTGGCATCACATTGGCGATTTGAATGAGGATAGCACCCGTTTGTATGATGATGTTGACTTGTACGTAAATAACATTCTCTCAAATACCATCATCGCTGATATGTGTAACGATGCAAATAATGATAGCGATATCGATGTAGTGGATGCTGCACTCGTTATGGGCTGCGCTAATCAAACGTATGGTTATACACATGATACAGACCTCTGCGAACTCCCGGTTGCAATGATGAACACATCTGATACCGTAACTTACAGCATAGGAACGGTAAATGCACCATTCGGATACCTTGATATTTATAGCTTGAATCCAAGTGCCAGAGTTTTAGGTGCACAATTTACAATGGAAGGTATTACTATTGACTCAGTGGCTAATCTTTGTCCTGAAGTATTTGGTGAAAATTATACGCTCACTTATACCGACAATGAAGTGATTGCACTTGGTCATAATGAAGTGCCTTATCAAATTCACTTTGAGCCTATCCCAACCTTCCGAATTTTCTATACTGCTACATATCCTACTGAAATATGTATCAAACACTTTACAGCAGCAGTGAATGAAGATTTCGAAGAGGTAGTGACAGCCCTTGATAACAGCTGTGTGACAGTGGATGAAACAGGTATACAGTATTATGCCAGCAACCCGCTTGAGATCAGCATACAACCGAATCCTTTCAGCACAGCGGCAGAACTGCATTTCAGCAATGCCGGACACCAGGCCTTTGACCTTGTAATCACCGATATCAATGGAAATGTTGTGCGCACACTTAATACTACCGGCAATACTATCACCATCAATCGCGATGAACTGCCTGCAGGTATGTATTTATATCGCCTCACCGGAATAAGTGAAAGCCAATCCGGTAAATTTGTGATCAACTGATAACTTATTGACCATATCTAGAACCCCTGTCATCAACAGGGGTTTTTTTTATGTTTGTCACATTCTTCATTACCTTCGTTGTGGATACCCGTTACTACTGATGAGAATTGGATTTGATGCTAAAAGGATTTTTCAGAATGCCACCGGCTTGGGCAACTACAGCCGTGCAGTCGTGAAGAACCTTGCCTCTCAGTTTCCGGAGAATGAATACTTTTTGTTTACCCCGAATGCTAAAGATCAACTTTCATTTAATGCTGAAGGGAATATCAAAACTGTCATTGGCCGAGGATCTGTTTGGAGGAGCTTCGGTATCAGACGGGATATCCTGAAACATAAAATTGATGTGTTTCATGGCTTGAGTAATGAATTACCATTCAGCATCAATAAAGCTGATGTTAAAAGTGTAGTTACCATTCACGATCTTATTTTCGATCTGTTCCCTCATCACTATCCCGGTGTAGATAGAACCGTTTATGAGCTGAAAACAAAATTTGCAGTAAATAATGCTGATGTTGTTATAGCAGCAAGTGAAAGTACACGCAATGATTTGGTGAGGATGTACGGAAAAGATCCTGCAGGTATATCTGTTGTGTATCAAAGCTGTGATGATATTTTTTATGCACCGCCGGCAGCTGATATTTCAAGTTATCGATTGCCAAAACAATACATGCTTTATGTAGGATCCGTTACTGAAAGAAAAAATCTACTCGCAGTTTGTAATGCATATACAAAATTACCTTCTGCTGATCGTTTGCCCTGTGTGATAGTTGGTAATGGCAAGCGATATGCTGATGAAGTGCGAGCCTTCGTGTCAGCGAATCACTTGACTTCATCATTTATTTTTCTTGAAAATGTACCAACAGATCATTTGCCTGCTTTGTACGCTAATGCGCTGTGTTTTATTTATCCGAGTTTGTATGAAGGATTCGGCATCCCTATCCTTGAATCCATGGTGAGTGGCTGCCCTGTTATTACGTCCTCTGTTTCCAGCCTTCCTGAAGTAGGTGGCGATGCAGCTTTGTATTTTAATCCCGAGAACCCTGAAGATATTGCTGCTCAAATTCAACGTGTAGTAGGAGATGAACAATTGCGTCAAAATATGATTAACAAAGGGAAATTGCACGCACAACAATTCGAGAAATCGAAAGTTACCCGACAGTTAATGTCTATCTATAAACAATAATTGAAGCGAAATACTTTCGCCATGCAATATAGGTTGTCATTCAGACATATTATCATCATTATAGGGCTAAGCGCAATATTTGCATCTTGTAATCAGGATGGCAATATTTTTCCGACACTTGATGATCAATATGATCAATATGGATCACCATTTGATAGTGTTCCTGAAACAGGAAACATCGTCATGTATGAGATCAATTTGCGCGCATATAGTGCTGCCGGAAATATACAGTCTATAATCGCAGATCTCGATCGCTTAAAGGATATATCGGTGAATACCATATGGTTGATGCCGATTTATGATGAAGGTGAATTGATGGCAGTACATTCACCGTATTGTATTCGCGATTATTATCAGGTTAGTGATGAATATGGATCATTACAGGATCTTCAACAGTTGACAGATGCAGCTCATGCCAGAAATATTGCAGTAGTACTTGATTGGGTTGCTAATCATACCTCATGGGACAATGACTGGATCACAGATCATCCCGATTGGTATACACAAGATGCTGATGGTAATATTATTCATCCACCCGGAACTACGTGGACCGATGTGGCAGATTTGAATTTTGATAACCAGGATATGCGAGCTCAAATGATTGATGCAATGAAATTCTGGGTATTGGTTGGTAATGTTGATGGGTTCAGATGTGATTATGCCGATGGCGTACCGTTTGATTTCTGGCAGCAGGCTTTAGATTCTTTGCGCAATATTCCTGATCGAACATTGATCATGCTAGCTGAAGGCGACCGCGATGATCATTACACAGCAGGCTTTGATATGACCTATGCATGGGATTTCTATGGCACCATGCAAAATGTTTATTCGGGCTCTGCCGTATCTGATTTGTATGCCACTAATAATGCAGAATATGCTGGTGTGCCTGCAGGGGACAAAAAACTGCGCTTTACTACGAATCACGATGAGTCGGCTTGGAATGCCACTCCGATGGTGCTTTTCAATGGCATTGATGGCGCCGTAGCGGCGTCTGTGATGACCATATTTTTAAATGGAGTACCGCTGATCTATACCGGACAAGAGACGGGTAACACCGCAAATGTGCCATTCTTTTCCAACGCTCCTATAAATTGGACTTTGAATCCAGAAATGCAGTTAGAATATAAACAGATATTAAATGCTTATAGTGGACATCAGACTGCGCGTACCGGAACACTTACCACATTCAGCAATGCAGATGTTTATTGCATTAAAAAAACTTTGGCAAGCGATCAATTTGTTGTCTTGGTGAATGCGCGTTCCGCAGATGTTACCTATACATTGCCTACCGCGTTAAAAGACACTGAATGGACTGATGCTATTAACGGAAATTCGGTCTCACTTGGCACTGAACTTGCACTGACGCCATATCAGTATCTGCTACTTACCAACGAATAGTTTATTTTTTTAGCGTCATACTGAAATTATGGGAATGAATATGAAATCCTTTATTCAGATATAATCGATGTGCATCGTGTCTGTGATGTCCGGAATCTAATCTGATCGTTTCCAACCCTTTTTTATTGCCTATCTCAATCACATGATCAAGCAACAAACTAGCATATCCTTTATTTCTTGCATCCGCAACTGTTACCAGATCGTCGATATACATAGCTGATCCACTAAAGTAATGAGTGATAAACCGATAACCGCAGTATGCCATTGCTTTGCCGTTATCTTCAACATACACGGCGTGATAACCTTCTGAGCGCATCTGCTCAAAACAAGCAATTGTCTGTTCTTCATTTAGGTGTGGTCTAAGGGTATGGATCACTTCAAAACAGTGCATGATATCACTGCTGTTATTAATGGTTTTGATGTCTGCCATTGCGCTTGATTTATGCCAAAGGTAGGAGAATCTATAATATCACCATTTAAATATTCGTTATCTTCACGAATACACACTCATGAAAGCATTTCTTCGCATATTCCTCATCCTAGTTGTAATCTTATTGATACTGGCCGCCGCTTTCATTGCCAAGTACCCATTTTATGCACCATGGTATAGAGCAGCTCATAGCGCCGAAGATTATAAACTATTGGTTGAAAGCACCACAAAACCGGAATCCGGCGTCACACTAATTCAAGCATTTAACGATCGTTATCCATATTGGTTAGGCACCCGCTGGAATTTCAATGGGATTTCAGAAGTGCCCGGCTCGGGAAGCATAGCTTGCGGTTATTTTGTTACCACTATGATGCGTGACATGCACTTCGATATCAACAGGGTGAAACTTGCCCAATGTGCATCAGAGGAAATGATAAAAGCGTTGGTAGATGAAAAACATATCAAGCGATATAATCTTGTAGAAAGTGATTTGATGTTTGACAATATTCGTAAACAGAAACAGAATTTATATATCATTGGACTCGATAATCATACCGGATTTGTTTACAATGATGGCGATGACATTTGGTTCATCCATAGCAGCGGGTCCTTTCCATATTGTGTGATGAAAGAAGATGCAACTGCTTGCAACACTATTACTGATTCACGATATAAAGTACTTGGATGTATTTCTCAGAGTGACATTCTTTTTTGAATGAGTGTTGCAAATTTACTTTTAAGCATGATTGAAAGGAGTGAGGGATTATTACCATGATCCCTAAGATGGGGGCTTCAATCAAATGATTAGCAGCCGTTCGCTGTGCTCACCTGCATTTTTTATTTCAAAAGCCTGCGCCAAGTAAACTTAGATATAGGGATGAGTTTGTAGTTAAGTTGATGTTGAAGTTATTCAACTGAGGGATTATTAAGATGATCCCTAAGATGGGGGGCTTCAAACCAATTTCATGCAGCCATTCGCTGCGCTCACCTGCATTTTTTATTTCAAAATCCAGCGCCAAGTAAACTTAGATATGGGGATGAGTTTGCAGTTAAGTTGATGTTGAAGTTATTGAACTGAGGGATTATTACCATGATCCCTAAGATGGGGGGCTTCAAACCAATTTCATGCAGCCATTCGCTGCGCTCACCTGCATTTTTTATTTCAAAAGCCAGTGCCAAGTAAACTTTGATATAGGAATGAGTTTGCAGTTAAGTTGATGTTGAAGTTATTGAACTGAGGGATTATTACCATGATCCCTAAGATGGGGGGCTTCAAACCAATTTCATGCAGCCATTCGCTACGCTCACCTGCATTTTTTATTTCAAAAGCCAGCGCCAAGTAAACTTGTCACTGGCTTTTGAAATAAAAAATGCAGCCTACATTAGGCTGCATATAATTTGTTTGGCGGAGAGAGAGGGATTCGAACCCCCGGAGGCTCGCACCTCAACGGTTTTCAAGACCGCCGCAATCGACCGCTCTGCCATCTCTCCGGCGCAAAGATATGACGATTTTTTGTTGAATGGAAATAGTCTTGAAACATTGCATAAAGCTTTGATTTTTAACGGGTAATGACGTAATTAGCAGCTTATACCGTCTTATGCGTAAATCCTTATTGTACTTGCTTTTGCTGTCAACAATTTCATCCTTCGGGCAGAAAAATAAACAGAATAGCAATCTGTCGCTACCTTTCGATACTGCGATAACTCAGCACCTTAACTTCCGAAATGTAGGCCCTTGGCGAGGTGGAAGGTCTACCGCTGTTTGCGGGGATCCGGACGATCCGCAAGTGTTCTATTTCGGAGCTACAGGTGGGGGAGTTTGGAAAACTCAAGATGGTGGTAACAACTGGAAAAACATTTCTGATGGCTACTTCGGAGGCTCGGTAGGAGCAATATCCGTAAGTAAATCCGACCCCACAGTGATATATGTCGGTTTAGGAGAAAATAGCATGCGCGGTAATGTGAGCGAAGGAACCGGCATTTGGAAAAGCATGAACAGCGGCAGAACATGGACTTATCTCGGGTTACCGGAAACAAGGCATATCATGCGTATTGTAATCCATCCTAAAAACCCGGATATCGTGTATGTTGCAGCACAGGGACATCTTTTCGGTCCCAATACCGATAGAGGTGTATTCAAAACCATTGATGGTGGTTTACATTGGCAGAAAGTATGCTATGTCGACGATAAAACAGGCGCCTGCGATTTAGTGATGGATCCGGGAGATCCTAACATCTTGATCGCAGGATTCTGGCAGGTGATTCGCACACCCTATTCACTCGAAAGTGGTGGCCCCGGATCAGGAATTTATAAGTCTACAGATGCCGGCGCTACCTGGCAAAATATTTCACATGCAAGCGGTTTACCGAAGGATACTTTGGGAATTGTCGGACTCGCGATAGCACCTTCAGATCCTGATATTTATTATGCCATCATCGAGTCCAAAACCGGAGGTGTATTCAGAAGCGAGGATGCCGGAAAAACATGGACTAAAACCAGCGACAATAGCAACCTCCGTCAACGTGCATGGTATTTTTCTAAGATTTATGTAGATCCTAAACAATCCGAAACAGTTTATGTACTGAATGTGGAATTCTGGAAAAGTACAAATGGTGCTCGTGATTTTAAATCAATTCCAACTCCCCACGGCGATCATCATGGTTTATGGATTGATGATCGTGACCCTCAACGCATGATAGTTGCTGATGATGGTGGCGCACAAGTTTCATTCAACGGAGGAAATGAATGGAGTAGTTATTATAATCAACCAACCGCTCAGATTTATCGGGTTTCTACAGATAATGCTGTTCCTTATCGAATTCTTGGTGCCCAACAAGATAATTCATCATTGCGCATAAGGCATCGTGGAACCTATGGGCAAATTGGTAATAATGATTGGCAGCCTACTGCAGGATTTGAAAGTGGTTATATTGTAGCTGATCCACTAAATCCTGATATCGTTTATGGTGGAAATTATTCAGGATATATCGGCTGTTTGAATCACGATACACGCGATACCAGAAATATTACTGTTTGGCCTGATGACCCAATTGGTCAGGGGGCGGGAGATCAAGCCTATCGCTTCCAATGGAATTTCCCATTGTTTTTTTCACCACACGATCCTAACCGATTGTATGCAGCCGGTAATGTGTTGTTTTACACAGATGATGCCGGAACTTCATGGCACGCTATGTCGCCCGACCTTACAACCAACACAAAATCCATGCAGCAACCAAGCGGCGGCATTATCACAAAGGATAATACAGGTGTGGAAGTGTATTGCACCATTTTTGCGGCGTCAGAATCCGGACTTGAAAAAGGTGTTATTTATACCGGCAGTGATGATGGATTGGTATATGTTACAAAGAATAATGGCAGCGACTGGCAAAATATAACTCCTAAAGATTTGCCTCCGTATACAATGATTAATTGCATTGAAACGGATCCGATTCAAAAAGGCAAAATGTATTTCGCGGCCACAAGATATAAACTGGATGATGAACAACCTTTGTTATATGTCACTGAAGATTATGGTGTTACCTGGAAAAAAATTATCAATGGAATTTCACCTACTCATTTTACCAGAGTAATTCGTGCTGATCGAAATCGCGAAGGACTTCTATATTGTGGCACGGAACGCGGGTTGTATATTTCTTATAATGGGGGAAATAATTGGTATCCTTTCCAATTAAACTTGCCGATAGTGCCGATTACTGACATGACTATTAAAGATAATGACCTAATTATTGCTACGCAGGGTCGTGGATTCTGGGTGTTGGATAATATTACCATGTTACAACAAATGCAAGCAGTAAATAATGCATTTATCTCTTACCCGGTTCGAAATGTATATCGTATGTCGATGTATAAAACAGAGAAACCGGTAAATGCAGGCGAAAATCCTGAACCGGGAGTAGTTTTCGACATGTTTATTCCTGCTGCAAAAGCAAAATCCGGAGCAGACTCATTAAGCAAATGTTCAATAGAAATTAAAGACCATGAAGGTAAATCCATTACGACACTGGCAACCGATGCGAAAGAGAAATCCAATACGATAAATATTAAGCCGGGCTTCAACAGAATTTCCTGGGATATGCATTATCCGGGTGGTAAATCAATAGATGGCATGTTTTTGTGGAATGGCGTCCCTGACGGTCCACTTGCCGCTCCCGGAAATTATACTGCTGAAATCAATTATGGCAACACTACAACTACACAGTCTTTTTTTATTGAACCTGATCCCAATTCCACTGCAACACTTGATGATTATCGATTGCAACATGTATTTCTGATGGAAATGCTGGAAACATTTAATTCTACGCAAGAGGCAATCCTGGATATGCAGGAAATGCAAAAACAAATGCGTGATTATTTGACTAAACTGGATTCCCTGGCCCCCCAATCTTTGAAGGATAGTATAGCTAACATCAACAAAGACCTTGATGCCATAATAAATACCTTATATGAAACCAGAAATAAGAGCAGTCAGGATATGTTGAATTATGGAATTAAATTAAATGATAAACTCAGCGGTGTGATAGGTGCTGTTTCTACCGGTAATTTCAGGCCCGGCAACAATCAACGAATGGTGTATTATGACCTGAAAAAACAAATTGATATGCAATTAGAGTTTTACCGGGATATTAAAAAGAATAGGATCAGCACTTTAAACAAAACGATAAACAATCTTGCATTACCTGTTATCATTACTAAATGATTAGATTAATTTTGTAAAAATTAACCATGCGAACCCTTGGCCTGATATTACTGATGATGCTTGTGCAACACAATTTTGCTCAAGTGATAAACATTGAAGATAAGCGCATCAAAACAGATACTGTTGGTTGGTCGGGCAGCGGCGAATTGTCGCTTTATGCCAATAAAAACAATGACATGGTGTTGTCGTTGCAAACAGATCTTCACCTACAGTACAAAACCAAGAAGAGCCTTTGGTTACTGCTTACCGACATCGCAACAGTGCAGGTTAACAATGAACAACATTTTGTAAATAGCGGATTCCAGCATTTTAGATACAACTATAAAATTCGTGATAGATTTGTATGGGAGGCATTTGCGCAAGGTCAATATAATGAACCGCTGGCTATAGACTACCGGTTGCTTGCCGGAACCGGACCTCGATTTAAATTGTATGGAACGGATACCTTCAGGTGCTATGTTGCGGCACTCTATATGTACGAGTACGAACAAAACACAGGAGAAATTGATGCTCAACAAAATAATAGATTGAGTAGTTATGTGTCATTTACCTATTCTCCGAGTGACCATTTTTCACTGGTGTCGACAACCTATTATCAGCCCAAACTGGATGATTATACTGATAGGCGAATCTCGACATCGCTTGATGTGAAATCTTATATTACCAAAAAATTATATCTGAAACTCAATTATAACCTGCTTGATGACAGTGCGCCCGCAGAAGGAGTGGTTAACACCATTTATGAATTTACAGCAGGAATGGGATTTGATTTCTGATGCTGTAGAGTAGTTGATTGCGGATAATTACTCTCCGGTCAAATCGCGTAATTCCTTTAATTTCATCAAGGCCTCAATAGGTGAGAGGGTGTTTATGTCTGTTTCTTCTAATAATGCCCGAATCTTTGCCATCTGCGGATCGTCAACACTAAACATATTCAGTTGAAATTGTTGTGATTGCATTTTTTTTAATTTGTTTTTCAGATCGACGCCAATATGCTTGTCTTCCAGTTGCTTCAATATTTCATTTGCTCTGCTTACGATCTGTGGTGGCATTCCCGCCATCCTGGCAACATGAATGCCAAAACTATGTTTGCTGCCTCCTTGTTGTAATGTGCGAAGGAAAATGACTTTGTTACCCGCTTCTCTCGTGCTTACATGATAGTTTCGAATGCGATCGAATTTCTGCTCCAATTCAATTAGCTCATGGTAATGCGTTGCAAATAATGTTTTCGCACGCGCATGTGGATGTTGATGTAAAAATTCGCATAGGCTCCAGGCAATAGATATGCCATCATAAGTACTGGTCCCTCTGCCTATCTCATCAAGTAAGATCAAACTACGGGCCGATAAATTATTCATAATGCTGGCAGTTTCATTCATTTCTACCATGAAAGTGCTTTCGCCGGAAGAAATATTATCACTTGCACCAACTCTTGTAAATATCTTATCTATCAATCCGATTCTAGCTCTTTGAGCAGGCACATAGCATCCCATTTGTGCCATTAATACAATAAGTGCGGTTTGACGCAGTAGCGCAGATTTACCCGCCATGTTCGGACCGGTAATGATTACAATTTGTTGTTCCTCTGTGTCCAATGAAATTGAATTCGGCACATAACCTTCGCCAATTGGCAGATGATGTTCAATTACCGGGTGGCGACCAAGTTCTATATCTATACCAAAATCTTCTGTGATCTCAGGTTTCTGATAGCGATATTCATTGGCGATAGTTGCGAAATTCAATAATACATCCAATCGCGCAGCAACATTTGCATTTATTTGAATAGGTCGAACGTAATCCTGCAATTCGGATAACAGAGTATCGAATATCTGCTGTTCCAATGCCAGAATTTTTTCTTCTGCGCCGAGAATTTTTTCTTCATACTCCTTTAGTAATGGAGTGATAAACCGTTCACCATTCGTCAGTGTTTGCTTGCGTATCCAGTCTGATGGAACTACATCTTTATATTTATTGGTTACTTCGAGGTAATATCCGAAAACATTATTAAAACCGATCTTCAAACTTGGAATACCGGTTCTGATAATTTCATCTTGTTGTAAACGAAGTAAAAAATCTTTCCCCGAACTTCCAATGGCCCTCAACTCATCTAATTCGGCATGAACACCTTGCTTTATCAGTCCGCCTTTGTGTACTTGAGCCGGAGCATCTTCAGCAATTTCACGATCGATTTTATCTCTGATTAATTCACACAAATGTATCTGATCGCCAAGCTTTTGCAGGGTGGGCTGATTGCTTTGCATGAGCGCCTGTCGCAACGGAGCACATGCATGTAAAGCGCGATTCAACTGCAGAATCTCACGAGGATTAATTTTTTGAAGAGAAACCTTAGACACCACACGTTCCAGGTCACCAATTTGTTTTAAGGCATTGGTGATAACTCCGGCAAGTTCATTGTCGTGCAGTAAATGATCAACCATGTCCAAACGTGCATCGATGCCATGCTTATCTTTCAAAGGCATGAGAATATACTTTTTCAGCAACCTCGTGCCCATCGGCGTAATGCAGTGATCAAGCACCTTTAGTAAACTTGATCCATCTTCTGAACTCGCGTGTATCAACTCCAGATTGCGGATGGTAAACCGATCTAACCACACCGACTGCTCCTCCGATAGTCTTGAGATACCTGTGATGTGTCCGATATTATTATGTTCAGTATCACTGAGGTAATGGATGGATGCTCCGGCTGCCATAATTCCAAAAGGCATATCGTCAATGCCGAATCCCTTCAGATTAATTGTGCCGAAATGGTTAAGCAGTTTTTCTTTGGTGTAATCTTCGGTATATACCCAATCATCAATGGCATAGATATAAAACTTATTGCCATATAATTCTTTAAATGCTTTTTGATGTTGCTTAGGTAAAATAATTTCAGCAGGCTGCAAGCTATGTAGTAGCTTTTCAAAATAATCAGCACCTCCTTGCGCAACAAAAAATTCCCCCGTGCTGATATCCAGAAAACTCATTCCCGCCATTTGCTTGTCGCCATAATAACTTGCCAGGTAGTTATTACTTCTGGTATCAAGCATTTTATCGTTAGTGGCAACTCCCGGCGTGATCAATTCCGTAACGCCACGTTTTACTATGGTTTTCACCAGTTTCGGATCTTCAAGCTGTTCGCATATGGCAACGCGATATCCTGCCCGTACCAGTTTCGGTAAATAGGCATCCAGCGCATGATAGGGGAATCCCGCTAATTCGATATGACTTGCAGATCCGTTTGCCCGCTTGGTGAGTACTATACCCAAAACTTTACTGGTTACTACGGCATCCTGTGAAAAGGTCTCATAGAAATCTCCAACACGAAACAGTAAAATAGCATCCGGATATTTGGCCTTTATCCTGTTATACTGTCCCATTAATGGAGTTTCCTTCACCGCTTTCATAGCCTGCAAATATAGCCGCTACATCCCGAAAAAGCCTACTGCCACAAGGTTTTCCCCAATTTTATAAGGTTTTCCACAATCGCCTTGCCTACAGCATTAACAATTCCGGTTGTTGCCTCTGAATTGAAATTGCCTTATCTTTAGATACCAAACACCAAAAAGCGCTTATGAAACATCTCTGCACACTCCTCATTGCCATAGCCTTATTGTGCGGAACCGCCAATGCACAAAGCATTCCTGATGGAACTTATGTATATACCGGACTGGCATCTAATGGACATCCTTTGACATTTACAGCTACCGTGTCACCAACCGGATTGACTTTTTCTGAAGCCATCGACGGTGGTGTACTATGTAGTGCGAATATGGTGGTTGAATCTATCGACCCATCTGGAACAATCTTTACTTATGGTACTACTACCCCCGGAGCTGCAGATTGTACATTGGGGCAGGATTTCATTTTCATGTTAACACCAACACCTTCTATACTGGAATTCAGAAAAGGAGAAGGCCCGGTATTTACTTTGAACCTGCAATAATTTCGGTTTACACAATTATTCGGCTATTTCGCATTAAAAATTGGCTGGCTCGCTAAAAGTGGGTTTGTCGGATAGTGCACCCCCATTACCTTCACATTGTTGATTTAATTAAAAGGTAATTATTCCAACAAATGCACTGCTATCCCTAAACCTAGAAAGCATTTTCATACCTGCAATAAAAAAGCCCGGTTAGCCGGGCTTTTTTATTAGATCAAATATGCTTCTTGATGTAATCGACAAAAGATTTCCCTTCTTCATCCTCCATATCCGACAATTCCAACTCGAGTGCATTGGTGCTTTTCATGATTTCAATTAAAGAAATCACAAGGCTGCAGGCAAACAATAACATGGCAGTTGCAAATGTTATGTGTGCCATTTGCAGGTTATCGACATAAATTAGATACATGCTTATGAGCGCCACAATAAAACTTGTCACGCCAAAAAATTGCATACGTCTGACTAGTTTGATACGGAATTGCAGATTGCGAATTTGTAATGGTAAGTTTTTATTCGATCTATTGGCTTCATATTCATCATGTAATTTCCGAACAACACTACTCAATGCCATGAATCGATTCGTATATGCCAACATAACCAAACTGATGGCAGGAAATAATAATGCCGGTGTATTAATGGTAATATCCATGATCAAAATTACGATTATGCGTTCGAATGCAATCCTACTACATTCCCTTCCGTATCAACGAAAAAAGCCATGTATCCTAAACCATCGCCAATGGCTGTCTTAGCCATAACTATCTGTCCTCCGGCTCCCTGTATGCGGTCCAATACCACCTGAAGATCCGGATCGGCATTTAGATATAATTTAACGCCATCGGCACTTGGAACATACATGTCGCCCTGAACTAAAGCTCCATTAGCCTTTCCACTGCCATTCTCCCAAGGGAAAAAGGCCATATGCATACCCATCATTTCCTGCCTGTCCATGGTGATGTCGAAAATAGTTGAATAAAAACTTGCGGCTCGGTTGATGTCTGCTACTGATATCTCGAACCAATTGATTGAATTTGTTGATGCCTTCATTTGATTTAATTTATGAGTCTAAAGTAGGCAATTTTCCCTAAACAAAATTTGTCAGAAAACTGCACGCATTTGAACCCTTCCAATATGTGTGATCTCGTTATCCCCCGTTTTGCGACCTTCATAGCCTAGGTTCAATTGCAAGATCTGCGATATTTTACGATCTATATTTAAACTCCATATCATATTGTTACCATTCTGCAATCCCTCCAACATGGCAAAACCGATGGGTGAATCTGCATCGCCATTGAAATCATTATTTACAAAACTGAATTTTAATTGAATCGTGTTTTTACTTACTACACTATATTTCATATCAATGCTCGCTTCCCGACTGATCAATGCTTCAAATCCCTCTCCGTTAGCGCTTTCATTATAGGTAAAGGAGAGTGTAGTCCTGAAAATATTACTTGCATTGTATGTAATCTTTGGTGTGATCTCGCGAAAATCTATTCCATAATTTTTCTCTGTGAAAACAGGACTGTAATAATCTTTTACCCCTCCCTTCAATGTGATATTCGTTATCAATGGTTTCCAAGGTCGGTATCTTATGTTGATTACGTGCTCTTCCTTCCCTCGACTTTCCGGACCTATAGTAATTACTTGTTTATTATAATTGCGATTGTATGAATAATCTGCCCCCAAAACACTACCACTGCGATTAATAAATAAGGTATTGACCCAATATATATTTGAACTCACCAGCAATGTGTCATCAATGCTTGCAAAAGGATTATATACCGAAATTGTTTGATCGTCGAATACTTTTCTGTTCATTTGTAAATTAGACTGAACAGCGCATTTCCCAAGCATGCCTTCTAATCCATGTGCATTGTTCCATAGGACACGCGGATTTATTCCCAACGAATAATTAAATGCCGTGCTATTCGTTTGAATGTAATCGTCGGTTGGAATTAATACTTGAATAAAATTGGCTTCATCGGCAAATACTGCAATCTCAAACTCATTCAATTCCTGCACACCATTTTCATTGTAGTCGTTCCAGGTAAATGTTCCTGCGCCGGGTTCTGTTTCTACATAAGTATACAGGCGTTTTGGCTCTCTGCCGGTTCCTACTTCGTATGATAAATCGGTGGTAAGTAATCCCTTTTTAAATGAACTGCTTTGTTGCAATCGACCAAGCAATGATTGCTCTGTATCTTGCGTGGTTAGACTGGTATCTGAAATACTTAAGGTTCTGTAATAAACCTGCCACTGCCAAGAACGTTGTGGGTGAACACCAATTCTTCCCTGAAGTTGATAGGTTATTCCTTCGGTTACC
Source organism: Chitinophagales bacterium (assembly GCA_019694895.1). Taxonomy (GTDB): domain Bacteria; phylum Bacteroidota; class Bacteroidia; order Chitinophagales; family BACL12; genus UBA7236. The sequence continues at coordinate 9,729 of JAIBBA010000031.1, read as the reverse complement.
GGTCTGAATTTATTTTCAAATACGGCATCATCCTTGCGATAAATCACTTCACCGCGCAAATATCGTTTCGACGTATCTGCGTTTGAGATGAACCAATTGTATTGATCGTAATAAAATGAAGTTGCCAGTAAACTATCGTCAATACTTTTGATGGCATTATGTTCACCTTCATATCCGATGCCTGTTTTGACATAATTAAGTTGCTGAAAAGTTTTGCTGATATTAATCCGTGGGCGAAAGAAAATGCTGTTATTACTATCTGTTGCCGCAGTCAGTAACCCTGCTTTCGCATCCCATTGCCAGGATTTGCCGGTTTTTTGTGTGTGTAAATCCTGAAGGAATCCGGTATACTGCAGTCCGCGTATAAATGTCGATGTAGTATAGCCTACCGAAATATCATCACTTGGTTTCCATTCGACGCCGGCATTTGCATAATGTTCATCTGAAGCTTCTGTGCTATAGATATTCCAGTCTCTGTTAAATTCTACAGGCCTGTATCTTTCAGGTGTTTTAAAGGTGCTCTGTGCATATTCATAATTGGCAAAAATGGTCAAAGAATTATTTGTTGATGAAGTGATTGCCTTGCTAACACCTGTTCTCACGGCAATACCTTTATTGTCATTATTTCCCGTCGGCGAAAACGTATTTAAATCATTATCTGAAATGGCAAATTCACCGGTGATCTTTGTTTTCTTGTCGGGATTAAATTCTCCTCCTAACGTAATTAATCTTGATTTGCCCGGAGCTATCAGCAAAATAACGGGCTCTGCAGTCCCTTGTGGCACGCCGGCAATCGGTGCAACCCATTGATACACCTTTCCATTTGTAGTTGTAGTTGCTTCAATATAGTTTCCATTGCCTGAGCCTAATTCGGTAAATGCCAGTGCATAAAACGCTTGATCGGGATCGGTTGAATAAACAAAAACACTGTCATAACCCAAGCTGTCAACCATGCGATATAAAATGCGCGAAGCATCAAAAGCTATACTGTCGATTCCCGGGGCATAGATAGTAGATATACTATCGCCTGCAGCTTCCAGTGCTTGTCGGTCATTGGCATCCAGGGTTTGATCAAGTGGTTGATTTTTGCTGTCCTGCTCATTATAAATTTGTAAGCGTGTTTTCCAACGCTCGTCTGTACTTGTCCATGTGGTTCCTGAATATACCAATGTCCTGAAATAATTTTTGTCGGAATATTCAAATTCAACAACTACGCGCTTGTCTTTTGTAAGTAATACTTTCGGAGTAAAAGTTACTTCACCCGAATTATAATCAATTACATAATCATGTTCTGAACCTCGCACCAACAAACTGCCATCCATATACACACGCTCAGTCCCTGCTAACACAATGATAAAAGTTTCGCCGTTATTTCCCTTCAACTTATAAGGCCCTTGTGTGCCTTCAATCACGCTGATTTCTTGTCGCGCATAAACTCCACGTGCAACAGCTGCACTTATGCCTGTTTGCAATGTACTACCGTTATTGAGCGTGAAATTTCCGGAGTAGGATGCTCCTTGCAGCTTTTTATAATATTGTAAAAAATAGCCCTCTTTACTACTGATCTCAAAATCACCCATGGTAAGTTGTTGACCACCTTTGGATAATCGTATGAAAACTTTATCGAATTCTTGCAATTGTTGCGTATTGCCTTCAGGCTGAATTGGAATATTATTATCTGTAATTGATGCACTGATGTCAACATCATTTTGCAATTTCCCTGACAACTGTAAATTAAAGGTTGAATTTACTACCACATCTTGTGCGTTGCCAAATGATATCCCTCTTGCAAAACTTCCTGAATAATCTAATCCCGACATTGCTGACCATACATCTTGTTTGTTGGTAGCAATAGTGTAGGGCGATAAATTGAGCGCCGTGCTATCATAAGCATTGCTGTCGTAACGATAAGTTTTTTTCGTAAATAAATAAGGGAATACCTGATAACTAATGCATATGGATCCTAAGGGTGCAGGATGAAAATAAATTGTAGCATTAAAATGTGAAATGGTAAATTGATTAGTATCTAAAACAGTATAAAGCGTATCGGCGGATTGTATGCTTAATGATTGTATGATCACACTACCGGGAACAATACTCAATGTATCCAGAAGTAGCGTATCTCCCGGCATGTCAATATACCGCACCCGCTCATTGGACCATTGAGCATGCAGGGGCTGTCGGAAAAACAGTCCGCAAAAGATACATAGTATAGCTGCAAGGCGACGGATAAGCCTGATTTTCAGGTAAATTTACAACGAATCTACCCGAAAGAATGTTGCATGCCTAGGCAGCGGTTTCTTTGTTTAAGCGAATAATGTGGAGGGCGTGCAAAATTTTAATCAACGGATAGGTTGGATCCAACTCAAACCAACGTACTCCAAAGTTTGGTCGTGACCCGAATTTATGGTGATTGTTATGGTAGCTTTCACCCATCATCAATACATCTACCGGGAGGAAATTTTTTGAGGTATCCTCAACCTGAAAATTGCGATAACCAAATTTGTGTGCAAAATAGTTGATGATAGCACCATGCACTGGACCCATCAAAACGGTAATGGGAAATAATAACCACATCCACCAATGTGTGGCAAATGTCAGATAAAAAACAAAGTAAGCTGCAACCCACAATAAACGCACGATCATGCTACTGGCAAAATGATCAAAACTGCGCCACATAGGAAGATTCTTTTTATACTTCTCATCAACCGGAAAGGTATCTGAATTGATATCGCTATAAATCTGCTTTGTTTTATGCATCAACGGGAAAATGCCTTTAGTATATTTTGGCGAATGCGGATCTTGTTCAGTATCTGCAAAGGCGTGATGCAAACGATGTAAAATGCCATAAGCATACGGACTCAAATAACTCGACCCCTGTGTTATCCATGTGAACAGATAGAAAGACTTTTCCCAGAACGGATTCATTCTAAACATGCTGTGCGCGGCATATCTATGCAGAAAAAATGTTTGGCTGAATAGTGACAGATACCAATGTATCGCAAAAAACACAAAAAAGATGGTCATGTAATGATCGATAAGTGAAATCGGGCGTAAAATTACGGCATTTGTATTAAAAACAGAGGTTTACTCAAATGTTGATCCCCTTGTTTACTTGTTTCAAATGATGACGGGCATGTAAGGCCAAAAACCGCAAGGTCTGATCCATTGAGATTCTGCCCGCTCGCGGATGCTTGAACAACGCTTTCTTGCGATCAGCTGCAGTCATTTGTCCCAGATATGCTTTAATTCGAATGATTTGTTGCTGATGGTAACCCGTCAAATCTGAAATAGTATGATCTTCTCCTACAGCAGCAGTTATTGCCGGCGCTTTGAATTTTATAGGAAGAATCAATGCAATATTCAATAAAGTGCTCCTTACAAAACTACTTATTCCGGCCTTTGGCGCAGCTGCTTGTTGTTGAATCTTGTATTCCAGGTAATCCATGGTAACTTCCGAGACACGTATCACATGAAATAGCTGCTGGCCGGTACTCCATTTTCCTTCCTGTAACGGTGTATTCAACGCTGATGCAGATTGCCTTTCTGCTGCCAGAAATAATTCGTTCACTATAGTTTCATAGCGATTTAATTTTTGTTGGTAGCGGGAATAAATCATTCGCTTTGTGTAGTTTGCAATGTAAATAAGGTTATTTCCGGTAAAATTCCAACTCTGCCCGGATAACCTATTACACCAAAACCTCGATTTACATATAAATATTGACCATTCTGTTGATACAATCCGGCCCACTGACGATAGAGATACTTCACCGGACTCCATTTAAACCATGGAAGATCAAGCCCAAATTGCATACCATGGGTATGTCCCGAAAAGGTAATGTCAACTTTGGCAGGATGGTCCAATACTTCACCCTCCCAATGCGACGGATCATGCGATAACAATAATACCGTCATGGCATCCTGAATACCATGCAATGTCTGTTCTAATCTGCCATAACTTTTAAACCTACCCCTGGCACTCCAGTTTTCTACTCCTGCTACCGCAATTTTATTTCCTGATCGCTCGATATGCACGTGTTCATTTAAGAGCAATCGCCAACCCATTTGCGCATGCATGGTTTTGAGCGTTTCTAAATTATGCTGCTTGGTAGCTTCATCAGGCCATGCCATATAGTCGCCGTAATCATGATTGCCAAGTATACTGTAAACGCCATGCTTTGCCTGCAACTTGGCGAATATGTCTACAAATCCGCGCGCCTCTTCCGCAATATTATTTACCAGATCACCCGTGAAAAAAATCAAATCCGGCGATAAAGAGTTTATCCTGTCAACAGCTTTTGCAACTGCCTCTCGATTACTTAAACTACCCGAATGTATATCAGAAATTTGCACAACACGCAAGCCATCAAACGCTTTTGGCAATTTCACCAGTTTCACTTTTACTTTTCGAATTTGATAGCGATACACATTGAATATCGCTCCATAAACAAATGCTAAGGTCAATAATAACGCAAATGAAAGGGCAAATGCATCCCACCAAAATGACCTCCCTAATCCGAAATTAAAATCCGATCCAAGAGCAGTAATAACACCATTTGCCATCAGCTTTGTCAGCCTTACAACATCCTCTATCAATAACAGGACGGAAACAATAACTTTTGGAAACAATAGCATGAAAAAAGTACTCATCAAAACAGGTCTCGCTATACCGCTTCGTTTGCGCATTTCGCGACTGAAATACAAAAACAAGCTGGCCAAAACCAAAACTGTTGCACCGGTCCAAATGCCATAAAGTAGAGTAGAGGATCCAAAAATATTCGTAGCGGCCTGAATAGATACTATGTCAGCGCCGATGACAAAAATGATAATAGGTAATAATCGCCTTAGCATATGGTAATGTTAACGTCATTTTTACTGTTTGGTTCTGACGCCGGCAAAGACTTAATATTGTAAGGATATCGAAATAAACCACTAAAAACCGGACATTTTTACCTCTAAAACCATGATTAGCAGTCGCATATGTAAGAAAATCGGCCTTTTCTTCGACTTTGCTGCCAACGCTTGCCTTACTTTTATCGTTATTTATAAAAAGTTAACATTGTTATTTCCTTGTAATTTTGATGCATGTTTAAAGGATTGAGGATAATTGAATTGGCAGGTGTAATGGCCGGGCCTGCTGCGGGTTCATTTTTTTCGGAATTGGGTGCTGATGTAGTGAAAATTGAAAATCCTCGCACCGGTGGCGATATCACCAGACAGTGGAAGCTTCCAAGCGAAAATCCTGCCGCCTCAACCTCAGCTTATTTCGCAGCAGTCAATTGGCGCAAACTCCACCTCTTCCTCGACCTTGAAGACCCTTCATGTCTGGAGCAGGTTTATGATATGATCAGACAGGCTGATGTCATGATATGCAACTGGAAAAAGGGAGATGCACAGAAATTCAAGCTAGATCCTAACACCGTGGCGGCGCTGAACCCCGGAATTATTTATGCCAATATAAACGGATTTGGCGATGAAGAGGATCGCGTTGCATTTGATGTTGTCCTGCAAGCAGAAACCGGTTGGATGTTCATGAATGGCACCCCTAGCTCACCTCCCGTTAAACTTCCCGTAGCTATTATCGATTTATTTGCTTCCCATCAATTAAAGGAAGGCATCCTGACAGCCCTCATCCAGAAGTATAAAACAGGAAAAGGAAGTCGCGTGAGTGTATCGCTATTTGATGCTGCCATCGCGGCGCTTGCCAATCAGGCTGCGAATTATATCACTGCCGGCCATATCCCGCAACGCAATGGTTCTCTGCATCCTAATATCGCTCCCTATGGCGAGATTCTCACTTGCAAAGATGGCGTGCAGGTGGTGCTGGCAATCGGTTCCGACCGCCAATTCAAAAATTTATGCGATATTCTTAACTGTCCTGAGGTATATGCCGACCAACGCTATGCGCATAATACCGATCGCGTGCACAACAGAAATACGTTGATAGGAGTGCTGCAATCCAAAGTGCAGTCATATTCAAGCGATAGTTTCCTCGAATTATGCCGTCAAAATCATGTTCCTGTAGGTGCTATCAGGGACTTACAACAGGTGTTTGAACTGCCGTCTGCTAAAGAGCTGATATTGTCTGATGACGCCGGTAAACGTGTAAAAAGCGCCATCTTCAAAGTAGAAGAACTCGTCTGATCAGGACCCGAATAAACCGTTCAACCCTCCCGATAAAGCCACATTCCGAGCTTCAGCCTCCGATACCTGTGTCGCCTTGTCTAAACCGCGCTCCATAGCTATGACAAGCAGGTCCTCGAGGTGTTCTTTGTCGCCCGATGCCATCAATTCATCGCTGATATGCACAGATTTGACCTTTTTATTCGCGGTGATCGTAACAACAACCTGAAATTTTCCATCACCCGAAACGCCCTCCACAGTGATGTTATCCAATCGCTTCTGGATCTCTTCCATCTGCTTTTTCATCTCCATAGCCTTCTTGATATCAAACATAGACAAGGTATTTATTGCGCAAAGATAGCCATATGCTTAACTTTGCTGAAAATATTGACATGAGTAAACGTAATGCTAAGAAAAGAATCGGCGCTGCCGTTGCATCAATGATCGACCGTGTGTTGTTCATGGATATCACCGATGAACAATTGGAATCTAAAATAAATGCACTTTTTAATACATATGAAGCTGCCGTGAAAAAAATCAATGGCAGCAGCAAGGTGAAAGGAAAAAGTGCTGTAAAAAAACATTTTACTGCCCTTTTTGCCGATGTGAAGAAACAGTTGGAGGATGTAGTTTCCGCTAAATAATCAGGTGATGTCGAAAAAAGAAAAAAAAGAAGAAGTGGTAGTGAGGAAACTCACACCCGTGTTGCCTGATCATTTATTTGTGGCACGCACTCCCGATAAAGGACGTGCCGTGTTTACCTCAAAAGCCGTAAAAGCCGGCGATACCCTGGAAGTGGCGCCAATGATAGTATTCAGCGAAAAAGATCGCTTGAGTATTGACGATACTTTCCTTTACGAATATTATTTCGAGTGGGGGAAGAAGGGAAAAAAAGGTGCTCTCGCTTTAGGATTTGGTTCATTATACAATCATAGCTATTCTCCAAATGCGCGATATATCCCTGATTTCGATCTCAACGTACTCGAATTCCAGGCAGTGCGCGATATCGAACCCGGTGAAGAGATTACCGTAAATTATAATCTCGACCCGGAAGATCAAACTCCTGTATGGTGGGAGCGCGATGCTAAAAAGAAGAAGAAAAAGAAAAGCCAGCATCCCTGATGAATAATCTTGCCCGCATAGTGTGTTGTGTATGCATGGTATTTTTTAGTGCAAAAATGCATGCCCAACTCACTCCCTGGTGGCAAGAACAGCAGGTAGATTCTACTGAAATTAAAGAGCTGGCTAAAGCCGATAGCATTATTGCTTATGCCAAAACATTTATCGGCACTCCTTATGTATGGGGTGGCACAGATCCTCAACATGGCTTCGATTGTTCGGGATTTATTTGCTATGTATACAAGGCTTTTAATATCACCTTGCCCCGCACCAGCGATATGCAATTCGATGCCGGCATTCCAATTCCTTACGTTGATGCACGCCCGGGAGATATCATCGTTTTCAGCAGTGCAACAGTTGTTCCCGGAGATCCCGGACATGTAGGTATCGTGCTGGACTATGATGCAGAAAACGGCTTTTCATTTATACATACTTCATCTCCTGAAACCGGTGGAGTGCGCATTAGTAATGAAGCAAACGAGAAATACTATAATAAACACTTCCTCGAAATAAGACGTGTAATCACGGCTAATTGAATTTTCTGTTGTACCTTCATCGCCATGGCCGACTACCTGCAAACCGGAATAACTACAGTAAAGGAATTATTTCAGTTTCTTGCCGACAGATCAACATCGCGCGACAGAATTAAAAATGCACTGCTTCGTGAGTTGCGCGACAATATGAAATTGCTCGAACATCGCGATAAATCAGGTGTAAATGTAATGGCGATGATCGATGGATTGTCTGCTTCTGCTATTGCTGAAGCTTATAGTGCTAATTATAAATTTGACACACTTTGTGAAGGACCAAAAAAATTGCCCGCTGCAGTTATTCTTTCCAAGCAACAAGAGAAATATATAGGTTGGAACGTTGAGCGTTTTATGTATGCGATAGAAGGGAAAATCAGGGATTTAAAAAACCTTCCAAAACTTTATAGCAACCTCGAAACAGCCCCGGTAAACCTTTCCGTAAGGCTCAATAACCTCTACAACCAGATGTTGCTCCTGGTAATTTTTATCAGCCGTAAGGCTTGATAGGCAAGCATTCTGACGATTTATTTCATTTTTTTTAAGCCCGAGCTGTAACCTTTTGCGAACCTCATTCGCCTAATGTTCAAAATTATTTAATCACCACCTAAACGGCTACAAATGAAAAAGATGCTATTTACCGCCTGCGCATTGATGATTTCTGCAATGGCTTTCGCTCAATCTGCACAGATAGATCAATTCTTTAAAAAATATGAAGGAAAAGAAGGATTTACCTCTGTAATCGTTACTGAAAAATTATTCTCTCTTGTTGCTTCTGCAACTACCGATGATGCTGATCTGAAAAATATGATCGATGGTATTAAAGGAATTCGCATTCTTGTATATGAAAATGCAGAAGGTGCTTCAAATTCCGGCGCTTATTACAACGAATTTATGACCACCGTAGGAACAAATGGTTATGAAGAATTGATGAACGTAAATGCAGAAGGAGAAAAGGTGAGATTGTATGGTAAAAATATCACCGGTAGCACGCTCAACGATATGTTGATGGTTTGCGATGCCGATGGTGAATTTGTACTGATCAGCATACTCGGTGCTATCGATCTGAGCAAAATTTCTCAAATCTCCGATATCGATATCGAAGGTCTTGATGAACTCAAGAAAGTAGAAGAAACTAAATAATTATCACCGCATCAACCTATTACAATGAAAAAGCTGATCACCCTCGTATTTTGCGCTGCAGTCGGATTTAATACCGCTCATGCCGCTTCTTTACCTGAACCTGAAGATGAATCAACAAAATTAAACCTTTGGATTCCCGGTGTGGTAATGCGCATAGCCGCCGATATTGTTGAAGATCATATGGATGCTGAAGGTGCTGCCACCGGCGCGCTGCTACGCAAATTCGGAAGTATAAATATTTGCATCCGCGAAGGAGAAGCTTATGCCGATCGCACTGATAAAAAAATCACACGCAAACTTGATCGCATGGAACGCCGCGATTATGAACAACTTATGAGCGTGCGGACTGATGAGGAAACCGTGAATATTTCTATTCGTTCAAATAAGCATGATAAAATAAAACGAATGGTGCTATTGGTTGATGAAAAAGAAGAAACATTTGTTTACCTGAAAATGCATTGCCGTCTGAAAGTAGAAGATATTCCGCAGTTGGTGCAGTCGATGAATTTCGACGATGATGATTCAGACAAATAAGCGTATTCATAGACCGAAGCAAAGTATTGCTTTCGCACCGCAGGCCTGAGAAACCTGCGGTGTTTTTTTTATTCTACCCTCAACCATCCCAATACATGCTTGTGATCTACTTCCCATCGGTTGTCAACTTTTTCTAATGAAAGCCACTCGCGTGTTGGTGTGTCAGGGCCGGCATTCTGTTGTATAATTTCAATACTTGTTTCAGTAACCTGACTAATTATTGCCACATGTCCGTAGCGATTGCCTAAATGGCCATCAAAAACAATTATGTCATCCGGTTGCG
>JAIBBA010000232.1 GCA_019694895.1 Chitinophagales bacterium | reverse complement strand
CGCAAGCATGGCGAAGGAGATAAAGGCAGCATGAGTCCTGAAGATTTCGCGAAGAGTATCAGTGAAGAAGTAGCAGAAGTTTTTGCATAAATTATTGTTAACCAAGTAATTATATAACCAAAATTAAAAGTTTGAAGCGAGTAGACGAACGCAATTATTATCGGATCGGGCGAGAGATCCGTCACCCTAGAGTACGTGTAGTGGGTGAAAACATTACCACCGGTGTTTATACCATTCAGGAAGCTCAGCGCATGGCCGAGGAACTTGGTTTGGAGCTGGTAGAGATCACTCCAAATGCCGATCCTCCTGTATGCCGTATTGTCGATTTTCAGAAATTCATCTATGAAAAGAAGAAAAAAGATAAAGAATTAAAGGCCAAAAGCAAGAAGCAGGAGATGAAAGAGATCCGCTTCACCCCACATACCGACGACCACGATTTCGAGTTCAAGAGCAAGCATGCCGAGAACTTTCTGGTTGATGGGAACAAGGTAAGGGCCTATGTAATGTTCAGGGGCCGTTCCATCGTATTCAAGGAGCAGGGAGAAATGCTTTTGTTAAAGTTTGCCCAGCGCCTGGAAGAGGTTGGTGTACCTGATCAGATGCCTAAAATGGAGGGTAAAAGGATGTATATCACCTTTGTACCTAAGGCTCCCGGAACCAAAAAGAAAGAATAACTAATCTTTTCACGGCAAAGAAGTTGCATTTGGGCTTTGAAGTTTCAGCCCGAACTCCTATCTTTGCGCTCCCGAACTTTCGGGGAAGTAAACAAAACAAGTGTCATTATGCCGAAGATGAAGACCAACAGCAGCGCGAAAAAGCGCTTCAAGGTGACCGGTAGCGGAAAAATCAAGCGCGCGAAAGCGTTCAAACGCCATATCCTCACCAAAAAGAGTCATACCAGGAAAAACCGCCTCGGTAATGCCGGTCTCGTAAGTGATGCGGATTCAAACAACATTAAACGTTTACTAGCCATCTAATAAACAAGTAGATTATGCCAAGGTCAGTACCCAAAGTCGCGTCGCGCAATCGTAGAAAAAAAGTATTAAAGCTTGCCAAAGGCTATTGGGGCCGTCGCAAGAACGTATTAACTGTTGCCAAAAACGCAGTTGATAAAGCCCTCGGTTATGCATATGTAGGTCGTAAAGACAAGAAATCTGCTTACCGCCAAATTTGGATCGCGCGCATCAATGCTGCTGTTCGCCCTCACGGACTTACTTACAGCACTTTCATGCACAAGCTCAAAACAAAAAATATCGATATCAACCGCAAGGTATTAGCTGATTTAGCTATGAACAATCCTGAAGCGTTTGAAGCAATCGTAAAACAGGTAGCATAAGCATCCTGCAATAAAAGATAAAGATCCCTCCGAATGCCGGGGGGATTTTTTTTATGTAGTAATAGTCACTACCAACCGGCGATTCCCTCCCCTATTGCGAAATTCACACAGGAAAATCCCCTGCCACCTGCCTAATGCCAATCGCCCATGTTGAATGGGTATGCTCACACTCGTACCTGTTAAAATGCTTTTAATGTGCGCAGGCATGTCATCGTCGCCTTCCATCGTGTGGGTATAATAAGCAGCACCCTCAGGAGCTAGTTTGTTGAATCCGGTCTCGAGATCTACACGCACATCGGGATCGGCATTTTCATTGATGCAAAGGCCCGCTGAAGTGTGTTGAATGAATACATGCATCAACCCTGACTCAGGCAATTCGCCTACTGCATGCAGAATATGCTCGTCGATGAGGTGGAAGCCGCGTGTAAAAGCCGGCAGTATGATGTTAAATTGCTGCACCATCAATCAAAAATAAAATGAAAACGGTAACTACTCGTCAACTATCGGGGAATATCTTTACACCTTCTTATGGCATCTGATCAACCGCAACAGGAAACGACAACCGCAAAACCCAGGATCACCAAAAAAAGTCTCCGCACAGCCTTCAGAATTCTTGCTTTCCTGAAGCCTTATCGCCTTGCCTTTATTTTTGGAATGGTGTTTTTATTGCTCTCGAGTTTTACCACCATGGCATTTCCACGCTTGATGGGAATACTCATCGACTCAGCAAATCCAAGCGAGACTGCGTCCTGGATGACAAACACCAATTTAATTGGCCTGTTGCTGGGAGGCATACTCCTCGTTCAATCGATATTTTCATTCTTCAGAGTATACCTTTTCGCCACTGTTTCTGAAAAAGCAATGGCCGATGTGCGCATACATTTTTTCGATAAACTGCTTACCCTTGATCTCCCTTTTTACGAGCAACACCGGGTTGGCGAACTAACCAGCAGGTCAACAAATGATGTGGATCAATTGCAGGATATGTTGAGTGCTACCTTACCCGAATTTGTTCGACAAATAGTAACGATAGTGTTTGGTGTGGGATTTATTTTTTTCATCTCACCGCAACTTACACTGCTTATGATATCATCATTTCCAATTTTGGTCTTGATGGCAGTGTTCTACGGAAAATTTATCCGCAAACTTTCTAAACAAAGGCAGGATGCTTTGGCAGCTTCAAATGTGGTTGTGGAAGAAACCATGCAAAATGTTGCAACAGTAAAAACCTTCACCAATGAAAATCATGAATCAAAACGCTATCGCACATTTTTACATCGCGTAGTGGAAACAGGTATTAAAGGCGCTATTAATCGCGGCGGATTTACCACTTTCCTCATCATGGGATTATTTGGCGGATTTGTATTGGTAATCTGGTATGGCAC
>JAIBBA010000128.1 GCA_019694895.1 Chitinophagales bacterium | reverse complement strand
GCCGGATTCACAAATGATTCTTATATTCAAAAGTTATCACCCACCGGAGGATTTTTATGGGCAGGGAAATTCAGCAGTAGCCTCGCTGATCAGGGAACTTGCATTGCTATTGATAATATCAATAATACAGTATCCGTAGGTGGTTTTTTTGAAGGCACCATCGATGCTGATCCGGGCATAGGTACAGCAAACATAGCTTCCGGAGGATATGTAGATGCCTATGTAATAAATCTCAATGCATCGACAGGAAATTATAATTGGGGGAAGTCATTTAGCGGACTTGGATGGCAAGCGCTGCATTCGATGGACGTTTCATCAACAGGCAGTGTTATTGTTGCCGGTTCGTTTGATCAAACTGCCGATTTTAATCCGGGAGCAGGTACCTTTAATATGACTTCTGCCGGGTCAACAGACATTTTCAAGGTTGCATTAAACAGTGATGGATCCTTTTCTTCAGCCGAACAAATTGGTTCCAACGGGCAAGATCAACCAATATGTTTAGCTATTGATCAGGAGGGCGCTGTATTGCTAACCGGATTTTTTGAAAATATTGTTGATTTCGATCCCGGTGCAAATGTATTTAACTTGAATGCGGCATTTACTGGTTGGGATGGATTTATTGCAAAATATTGCACGGTGTATACCATCAATAATTATGTAAACATTTGTTCCGGCGACAGCTATTTTGCCGCAGGTGCAAATCAAACAACAAGTGGCGATTATTACGATTATTATACACCTGTTGAAGGGTGTGATAGTATCGTAATCACACATCTCACCGTAAATAATCCAACAGTAAATCTCGGTCCGGATGCAAACATTTGCGCAGGCACAACATTTACACTGGATGCAGAAAATACAGGTGCCGACTATTTATGGAACACCGGTGCCACTACTCAAACAATAAATATCACTGCAACAGGCACTTATTCTGTAACTGTTACTGATGATGCAGGCTGCATTGCTGCTGACGCCATAACGGTAACAGTACAAGCTGCTCCTGTTTTAGAACTCGGCCCTACTATTCATTCCTGCGCCGATGAATTTGTATTACTGGATGCCGGAAATGCAGGTGCCGATTATTTGTGGAATACAGGGGCAACCACTCAAACCATTTCTGTTAATACCAGCGGCAATTATTCCGTTACCGTTACCAATGATTTTGGGTGTACCACTTCAGATCTTGTTCACGTAACTGTGCATGCTTTACCTGTAGTAGATCTGCTTGCTGATGAAGGAATCTGTGAAGGCGAAACACTGCTGTTGGATGCCGGAAATCCGGGTTCTACATTCGCCTGGAATACAGGAGCAACGACACAAACTATTACTGTATCAGATGCCGATACATATAGCGTAATAGTTACCAACGCCTGGGGATGTGATGCTTCTGATGCCATAACCATTACAATAAATCCAACACCGGTTATTGATCTTGGTGCCGATATTTCATTATGCGATGGTGAATCCATTATACTCGATGCCACTGCGGATGATGCCACTTATTTATGGAATACCGGAGCAACAACATCAACAATTACCGTAACTGAAACCGGCGACTACAATGTTGAGGTTAGTAATATTTTTGGATGCTCTGCTGTCGACAATATCCATGTAGAAGTTCATCCTCTTCCAATAGTTGATCTTGGAGAGGATGCAGCATTCTGTGAAGATGAATTTATGGTGCTGGATGCAGAAAATCCGGGTTCCACATATCTTTGGAATACCGGTGAAACAACATCAACAATTATTGTTACTGACGATGGTACTTATAGTGTGGATGTAATTTCTGCATTTGGATGTGTATCTTCTGATACAATTTCCATCACCATTCATCCACTTCCGGTTGCTGATCTTGGTGCCGATGTAACTTCTTGTTCAAACGTACCGGTACTGTTAGATGCCACTACACCTTTCTGTTTGTATGCATGGAGTACAGGAGAAACTACACCAAACATAGTAGTTGATGAAAGCGGTGAATATTGGGTAACCATTACAAATTCGTTCGGTTGCCAGATCACAGATAGCATTACGGTTTCAATGTTGGCCTTACCGGAAGTTGATCTGGAATTAGAACCAACAATTTGTGTTCAGGATCCGGCATTCACATTAAGCGGAGGAACACCTTCAGGTGGTACTTATTTTGGCGACGGCATTATTGACGGCATTTTCAATCCCGCCGCTGCAGGCACAGGAACACACAATATTTATTACACCTACACAGATGCGAATGGATGCAGTGATACAGCAATGGTTTCTGTTACCGTGAATATTTGCAACGGCATAGCAGATAATAATGCAACTGCAATTTCAGTATTTCCAAATCCGGCGATGAATGATATCACCATCAATTTGCCAAGTAATCTGACATCGGCGGAATATGTTTTCATGCAGGCCGATGGAAGAGCCGCTTTAAGCGGAACAGCGCAAAGCAATCTTCAGGTTATTGATATTTCTACGCTTGCCGCGGGCTACTATACGCTCATTATTGCGGATGAAGGGAATATTATATCCGCTCCCGTTTTCGTCACAAAATAAAAAACAGCAGCATGGCATACTGAACCATAGCCATGCTGCTTAACATACACCTTAATTCAAAAAGATGAGATCAATTAAGCACGATCTCATTTTTCCGTACGAATAGTGTATCTATTTTCTCTTTTTCCAATGGTTTCATGCAGAAAAACCAATCAACGCAATATACTTGTTCATCTTTTCCCTGCATGCGCTCTTTTGCAACTCCGCATGAACCTGCAGGAGGAACAATTACATCATCACCGGGCTTCCAATCGGCAGGAGTGGCAACTCCGAAGGCATCGGCAGTTTGTAATGCGATGAGCACGCGTTTTAATTCTTCAAAATTCCTTCCTGTCGACAATGGATAATAAATGATTGCGCGAATTTTCCCAACCGGATCAATAAAAAATACTGCCCGAACTGCTTTTGTATTGCTTTCGTTCGGTTGTATCATGCCATATTTCATGGCAACTTCCATGCGTATATCATCGATAAGCGGGAAGGTAACTTCCACATTTTTCATATCGCGGAATGCAATTTTCTCCTTTATTGTTCGCAACCAGGCTATATGACTATAGATGCTGTCGATAGACAAACCAACCAATTGACAATTCAGGTTTTGAAATTCCTGTTCCATGGTAGCGAAAGTCATAAACTCAGTAGTGCAAACAGGCGTAAAATCAGCAGGATGGCTGAATAGAATTACCCATTTGCCTGCATAATCGGCCGGGAAATTGATATGACCCTGCGTGGTTTCAGCTTCAAAAACGGGGGCATTATCCCCTATCCTGGGCATGGCAGGGATAGGTGTTGGATTTAATAAGTTACTATCCATATTAGGTTATTTTTCTATTTATGATGCAAAGTTCGTATGATCAATGCCGCTAATGAGTGATATTTGTAACACAACATTAAAGTGTTTAATATCAGTATGGCATCAGTGACTTTCACCACCTTGATCAAGAAATTCGGCTCTATGGGAGAAAAAACCGGCTGGACTTATGTTGAAGTGCCATTTGAGTATGCCGATAAATTGAATCCCGGTGTCAAAACCTCGTACCGGGTGAAAGGAAAATTAGATGATCTGTCTGTAAAACAATTAGCATTATTGCCCATGGGTGGTGGCGACTTCATATTTCCGCTCAATACCGACATGCGTAAAAAACTTGGTAAGCGTGCGGGAAATTCCCTCACCTTGAAGATCAATATCGACAATGACGCATTTTCATTTAATGAAGATTTTATGGCATGTTTGAGTGATGAACCGAAGGCCTTGAATTTTTTCGAAACGTTGACCGGTTCACATCAAAAATATTTCTCAAAATGGATAGACAGTGCGAAAACTGATGAAACAAAGGCTAAAAGAATTACCAAAGCCGTAAATGCGCTTGCCAGAAAAATGGGATATGCGGAGATGATACGGGAGAAGTGATGTGGTGATTGCTTGAGCGTTTTTCATACTTTAAAGACGCTAGGTGGAAATTTCGCAAGTTCAGACCCCTCTTTTCCACAAATTGCAGACCCAACGCAATTGACTTAAAATTAATAGTCAATTCATTAAATTTGTTGTAGTTGTGAAACCAACTAAAATAATTCCCGGTGGGCCTGAATAAAGCGTTGAAATGGGCTTGTTTAGCGGAATGTCCATATATATGGAATTGGATGTGCTATTTGATGCTTACGTGAGTTGGCGATATCTCAAATGATTTCTTGAACTTTTGTGCAAAGTATTACTCACATACTCGTAAATCAATTTACAGGGTCTTTATGCTTGGTATTTAACCTTGCTAATAGTGACTTTAGGAAGAAAGGTCAATGAGTTATCTATTGCTATTGCTTGCGACGCAATTAATAATTCGATATAGTATACATTACTATAAACCTAGACAATATTATAATTCACAATTGCACCAATCTAATTTCTATTCAACAACAAATTTTGTGTATCCAATTAAATACCCGCGAGTATACAATTTCAGTGCCAGAACTCCACTTTGCAAATCATTTTTAAAAATGGTGAATGAGATTTCATTACTTTTTCTAGTGGAAGCACAATTGATCGATTTGTAAATAATACGACCAGTAATATCAGATACAGTATAATTCACTTCGTTAACTGAAGATGCCGAATTTAGGTTAATTCTAACAATTGCCGATTCTAACACCGGATTTGGGTAAACTTCAATATTACCAACATTATATTGATACTCAGTAATATTTATATCCAAGGTGTCGCACCCAGGGATTAGGCAGCCGACACTATCAAGCTTCAAAGCCCAAAAGTTTTGTCCTTCAGACTCCTCCGCACCAAAAGCAGAACCTGCTAATATGTAACCCCCATCGATACAGAAGTCAATATCATATATAATGTTATCATCCGAAGGATCAGGTGTTGCGGTATAAAATCTTTCCCAATAAGCAACCCCTTCTATATTAATTTTACTTATTAGTCCAATGTAGCTACCAAGATAATTACTTGAATAATATCCAGCGACAATAAGGTCGCCATTTGGTAGTTCCTTAACAATATCGGGGAATAGTTGCTCGTATTCCAATGTATCCATATCGATACTTGTTTCATAGTGCCATAGTACATTTCCATCTGCATCAGTTCTGTATGAAAAAGTCTGGTAAGGGGGGACTGAATAATATGCGCCAGCTCCATAATATCCCTCAGTTTCAGATTTTAGACCATTTCCAACACAATCGCCATTGAAATAATTTGTTGAAATTACATTTCCATTAGAATCCATTCTGCGAATCCAATATCCTTCAGGAGCGCATAAATAATTCCCGTTTACTGTATAAATTGTATCATCAACTATATTAAATTCAGTAGGGTAACCTTCAGTCGTTGTACCATATCGCTTATCCCATACAAATTGTCCATCAGGTGTGGTCTTAATAAAAAAAAAGGCAAATGAGTCATTTGAATCGTATCCAAGAATGATGAGCGATCCATCGTTCAACTCACGTACTTGAAGTCCATAGATCTCATCGTCATTGTCAAACCTTTTCATGAATATTGTATCTCCTGTGGTACTATTAATTTTAATTAAATGTATTTCTGAAGTAGTGAGGGATTGCCTGCTTCCACAAAAAATCACATTTCCATCTAAAGTCGCTATACTACTTTTAGGATATACAAAGAAATTAGTGTCTGGTGCTCCAATAAACTTTTGCCACACAAGATTTCCTTCATAATCAATCTTGGCATACTTAATTTTAATATCAAAAAACGCTCCAACTTCATTTCCGTATCCGCTTCCAACTAAAATATAGCCATCATTAATAGTGGTTACCGCGTACACCTGGTCTATACCGTGCGAAAAATCGTAAGTCTTATTAAAGGTTGTCTGCCCAAGCAGACAACCTTTAATAGAAATAATTATGAGTAATACTGCTAATTCTCCCCTGTACATTGCTTTTATTGGTTTACAACTTTTTCAATCATAATTGTTTGGCCATCCTCTCTAACTTGAATTAGTAAAAGTCCTTTTGGAAGGCTTGCTGTATTCAAAGAAGTAATTGCATTCCCATCTATTTCTGCTTCAAACAATTTCTTGCCTGCCATGTCATAAACAAGCAAATTATATATGGCTACCTCCTTCATTGATTGAACATCTACAAACAACACATTGGATACAGGATTGGGGTAAATACTCACTTTAGTGATATCATGAAACATCAACTGTTTCTCCAAAACCTCTATATCTGTATCAAAAACTTCCTCATACTCCGCGCCAGTTGCGAAAGATAGTAAATTTTCTGCAGCCACACCACTTCTACTTTGCTTACCTGCTATGCTTTCTAAGGTCGCAATATCAGAATCACTTAACGAGAGAATATCTGAGCCTTCCTTGGCTTTGTTAATTAAAATCCCATATAACACTTTAAAATCTGAGTTCTCAACTGAAGCACTGTTAATTTTGTCCAAATCGGCCGCCGCAGACCCATAATCACCGCTTAGAAGCTCAAATTGAACTACCTTCTGATCTGAACCCTCAATAGAAAAACTTTCTAACACCAACAATGCCGAATCTACCTTTCCTTCCAAGAAATACGAATTAGAGCAATCGTCAAGTAATTGTTCTTTTTGATTTAGTAAATAGAACAAATCATCATTGTCAGACACCCCCTCAAAATCATATTCAAGTTCATATTCTACAGCTGCTAATGCTTCCTCCAGACCCTCAATAGACTCTTGAGTTTTTTCCAATTCACTTAGTAAGTCCCTTGCAGTTGAAGGAACATTCGAACCATCCATTCTAAAGCCAGTTCCTCCTTCAGGCAGGGTCGATTGACAGGCTATACAACCTCCTCCCATGTCATGAGAATATGAGCAGGAATTTAAGGTAATGAATGTTGCTCCTGTGGTATAGCAAGAAGGTGTAAATGCCGTTTCGTTATGATGGCGATATTTTAATTCGGGATGCCCGCTGTAAATTTTGAAATCACCCTCAGAATTATTACAATCAAAACTAAATGTATTACCTGCTGGTGAATTTACCCGCGTTGGACAAGGATAAATATTACTTAAGCACAATCCCTGCGTGCCTAATGTCCCTGTATTTGTAACATAAATATCATGCTTCTCAATGACGCTACTAAATGTATTACATTTAAGTTGCAATTTAGAATTCTCAGTTTGGATGCGAACTCCCGCTTCAAGATTTTCAAACGTGTTTCTATAAACTTCTGTTACTGCATCAGAATTATTAACAACATAAATGCCTGCATTATAGGGGGATGCATCATCATAGGTTCCAAAAGTGGTGAAATTATTATTTTCAACCTGATAATGACTACAGTCCTCAAGATAAATTCCATATGCATTTAACGACGTGGTCGGAATATCTGGCACTTCAAAAGTATTACTAATAAGTACTGAATGGTTGACATTTGATAACAAGATGCCCCTGTAATTATCTGAGAATACAACATCTCCTACTACAATATCCCTAGGGCGAGCATTTGCATTTTCAGCTTCGACTCCTTTGTAGAAACCTTCAAATGTACTTATATGATCGTCGCATGGCGTAGCGCCACCACATAAGTCACTTCCTACCGTATATGTTGCATCAATACTGTAAATTCCTCTCCCATTATTTGTACAGGTCTCTCGCAAATCCTTAAAATTATTTCCAATAAAAATAACTCCATCAACATCCCACATTGTTACATGTGTATTAAATGTCTCAGAACAAGGATAGTTGTCATTCACTTCAAAATTGCATCTATAAAACTCACTAATATTGTCATCATCCGTATTTGATGGAGTGTAATCATACTGCATAAATTCAGCCGACCGTTTGCAATTAATAAAGTTGGCTCCATGTGCTACTACAATACCACCACGATAAGCTGCATTGCCAAAGTCATCATATTTACTAGTTGTAATAGCATTTCGAGCAAATTCAATGGTTGAGCCATCTTTTATATAAACGACACCATGATCTGAAGAGCTAGAAGGATAAGTTCCGCTATATATAGCTGATATTGAAGGATGGGCTGTCCCACTTCCAACACCCCAAACCTCAATACCTTGCCAAAGCCCATTACAAGATTTTGAAATAAATCCACCATCAAGAATCAATTCAGCACCTTGTTCCACAATAATGTTTCCATCCTCTGGCATATAAACCTTACACGTAATCGTTAATACATTACCAGAGGTTACCCGGATTGTTTTATTGTATATTCGAATATCAAAATCCCACGTCTCATCTTCATTGATTTCTAATTCTTGAGTTGTAACTGGACAATCATCAACATATTTTCTAATATGACTAAGATGGAGCGCACGTTGCATCCGCCCAATTTGCTCTGGGGAAAAATAACATGCATTCCCGGTTCCTCCCATCATATTATTTGAGCATGAATTTGATGTAGAATAAACGTCGCAGCTCCATCCATTATCGTGATTGCAAACCTGTAGGCAGCTACCTACACCGCTTCCGAATACATCATCCAAATAATCTGTTGTATATTCGTCACATGATTCAGGACAACAATAAGGCAAATAAGTATGCAGAAGACCTAAAGCATGGCCTAATTCATGGGCTAAATGAATCGGCACAGAACTCATTACGTACGGATTATATAGATAATTATCATAGATATCGAATGAATATAAATAGGTATTATGAAACAAATTTGTATAATCAGGGTTACCAACGCATGCGCCATTTGCGGTACCATCTTCATATCCGAGGAAAAAATAGTTTAGTTCGGTTTCGGGATTTACTGCATACAAACTGAATAAATTAGTTGTATTCGCATAATGGCTGTCATCTTGATGCTCATAAACACCTTTTATTTCAAATCTAATTCTTGTGTCCGAAATATGACAATCCGAACCGCATACACATGTAATTGGGTCTGAGGGTTCACAAACACTTGAATATAAGTCATTAACATTTTCAAATAAGCTATATATCATAGCAAGTTCCGTTGCATTGT
>JAIBBA010000127.1 GCA_019694895.1 Chitinophagales bacterium | reverse complement strand
TTAGTCATGGCAGCCGCTTTTTTCAGGTAAGCAAATGCGGCAATGATCTCCTTAGGCATTTTATTAATATCCTGTGCGATAGGAAAATTCATGATTGAGCGCTGTGTCTGCGCGCCCCAATACACATGAGCCGGAACTTCTACGGTGCCCATGGTGTCTTTTTCGATACGTATATTACTCATAGTTTATTGAGAGATTTATTGTTTATCATTTAAATATTCGATCGTGAATCGTGACTCGTGAGTCGTGAGTGTAGCTCGTGGGTTGTAACTATGATTCGTGACTAAATAGTGGCTTGGGACTGTTAATTACGACTTTTAAGCGTGGCTTGTTGGATTTTTAACCTAAATACACGCTATGTAATTTCATATTTATCCTTCAACCAGTAAATTTTTACGCAAATTCAAATTAATAAAAAAATTCTCGCTGAATGTTGGAGCCAATGCCAATCATCACATTAAAAAATTTGGTTGCTATTGACTATTGTTTATCAATTTGCTTAGCATTTGGAACAATCTGACTATCAATTCTCCTATTTCGCTTAGCAGCCCTGCTTGAGTGTAGCCATAGGTCTCGGCAATATCGAATGCTGCATCTAGCTCAACAATTGAGCTTCTGGATATCTCATAAAATCTCCTGCGTTCAGCCTTCGAAAACCTAGAGGACCCTTCTGCGATGTTGAGAAATACAGAAAGGGCCGCTCTTCGTATCTGCAATGCAAGAACAAACTTCTCTTCGTGCGGAAACCTATCAGTAACCTTGCGACACTCCAATAACAACTTTCGCGCATGGATATATACATCCATACGCTTATGCGGTAAATCAAGAAACATAAGAACTAATTATTAAGGGTTAAACAAAAAATATATATTGCAATGCAATCATGCATTCAAAAAAATCATTAATGTCAATCACAAAACCAAACATCACACAAGCGAGCAACATAACACACCACACTAACAAATACCACCCCGCACACGAACCACATCCCTCCGACTCACACTCACGATTCACGACTCACGATTCACGACTCACGATTCACGACTCACGATTCACGACTCACGATTCACGCCCTCACACTGTCATAATCTCCGCTTCCTTCACCCCAAGGTGCTTATCTACTTCGGCAATAAATTTATCTGTCAGTTTTTGGATTCGGTCTTCGCCATCTTTTGCCATGTCTTCGGCGAGTCCGTCTTTTTGCAATTTCTTGATTTCCTCATTGCCATCTTTTCTGAAATTGCGAATAGAAATCTTTGTGGTTTCTCCCATATGTTTTACCTGCTTCACCAGGTCGCGGCGACGCTCCTCCGTAAGTGGCGGGAAATTAAGTCTGATGATATCGCCGTTGTTCATAGGTGTAAGTCCGAGGTTGGCCGCAAGAATTGCTTTTTCAATTTCACTCAGCATCTTTTTATCCCATGGTTGAATGGCAATTGTTCGCGCATCGGGAGTCGACAAGTTGGCAACTTGATTTAATGGCGTTAAGGCGCCATAATAATCGATGCGCACACCATCCAGAATTACGATACTTGCACGACCGGCGCGCACATGCGACAATTCCAATTCAAGGTGCTTAATGGCTTTCTGCATTTGTTCAGTGGCCATATCAATCACCATACTTAATTCTTCTTCATGCATAGCTGTATAATTTTCTTTACCTGATTAATTTTTTACAAGCGTTCCAACAGATTCACCGCTGATGAGTTTTGCCAGATTCCCTTCCTTGTTCATATCGAATACGATGATCGGAAGATTATTTTCGGCACATAAAGTAAATGCTGTCATATCCATCACATTCAAATTTTTAGCAATGGCCTCTCGGAAACTTATTGAATCATATTTTGTAGCTGTTGGATCTTTTTCCGGATCCGCCGTATACACACCATCAACCCTTGTTCCTTTCAGAATCACATCTGCTTCTACTTCGATAGCGCGCAAACTTGCTGCGGTGTCGGTAGTAAAATATGGGTTTCCTGTTCCGGCTCCAAAAATTACTATCCTTCCTTTTTCAAGATGCCTCATGGCACGTCGACGGATATAGGGTTCACAAATCTGCTCCATTTTGATAGCAGACAGCAATCGCGTATAGCAACCCACATTTTCAAGTGCACTTTGCAAAGCCATCCCGTTGATGACAGTTGCCAGCATGCCCATATAATCGCCTTGTGCTCTGTCGATACCCGATCCTACCCCACTCATACCCCTGAAAATGTTGCCTCCGCCAATAACAATGGCGATCTGCACACCGGCATCTGCGGCTTTTTTCACTTCCATGGCATATTGTTGAAGGCGGACAGGGTCGATACCATACTGCTGACCGCCCATCAGGGCTTCTCCGGATAATTTAAGCAATATCCGTTTGTAAGGTGGGTTCATCAAGCACAAAGATAAAACTTCATGGGCAGAGGTTCGAAAAAATAGCCGATTTAAAAGCAATACTCATCCGGGAAAATGACCTCAATGGCACACTCGCTAGAATAATGCTTCGTCAATCCTGCTTTTTCCCTGCAGGATAGATAGCCTGATGACCAAAATCATGTGGAAAATGTTCATCGCCCGCGAATCCTAATTCGATGTCCCTGCCGGAATATGGCATATAGTTGGTGCCGAATAAATAATCCCATATACTCAGGCTGATGCCGAAATTGATTCCATTAGGATATTGCTCAGGAATATGCTTTGCATGATGCCAAATATGCATTTGAGGATTGTTTAAAATGTATTTAAGCGGACCCAGCCTCAAGTTTATATTAGCATGGTTCAAATGACCTATCACAAGCGTGATCAATCCTGCAATCAAATAATCTGAAATGCCAAAACCCAACATAGCCAGCGGAATATATTGTATGCTTTTGTAAATCACATTTTCCATCCAGTGATAACGCAAATGAGCAGCGAATCCCATTTGCTTAACGCTGTGGTGCACTTTATGAAATTGCCATAAATATTTATTGCTGTGCAGAAGCCTATGCACATTCCATTGAATAAAATCTTTCAATAAAAATGCGAAGGTGATCTTCAACCAAAACGGAAGTGCATTTATTTCAATGGCGATTCCATTCTTAATACCAAATAGGGATAAAAAATCATTGAATAATTCTACAAACACATTGGATATGGCATAATACCCTATCAGCGAAAACAGAAAAATATTAAAAAACATATAAAAGGCATCGAGCCAAAAATCTTGACGAATCAATGCCTGATTTTTTCGCCACGGGAATATGACCTCTAATGCCCAAACGACGATACTTATGCCAATAAGCCAGTAAAAAAAATTATTCCACGAAGGATGTAATATCGATTGCCAAAAATAATGTGCAAATCCTCGATAAGCGTCAATAAATATATCCAAATAATGTGACATGTCCGACTGATTTCTTTACTAAACACGCCAAAGATAATGGCAAGGCAAGCAATGCCGGGTGACAATCATCACATCAATCAGTCATATACCTTTTCGCCTTTATTCAGCCATACGCCCCATTTTTTTGAATAGGCGTGTACTCTGGTTGTTTCTGTTCCTTGATCGTCAACAACCTGATGCCCCTCGTTCACCCATTCGAAAATTCCCCCGTAGAGGTTTTGAACGTTTGTGAAGCCTGCTTTTTTCAATTTTCCGGTGATAACCTCACTCCTATATCCTACTGAGCAATAAATGATAATGGGTTGGGAGTGATCTATGCTATCTACCCGACTGAGAGAAAAATCATCATAGCCAATCCAAATGGCTTCAGGAATGTGACTTACAGCGTATTCTTTATGTTCGCGAGCATCTAAAAATATTGCGTTCGTATCAGCGGCCGCGATATTGATATTGATTTCAGGGACATTATGTTTCAGTAGTGTCGATAGCATGACATCATAAGCAGTGCTATCAACATGACCTTGTGCACGTATACGTTTGACGGAAATAAATCCAATCAGCAGCAAGAGTACTGCAGCAATGATTATTGAACGTGTTGTCATACGTCGTTTTCGAAACACAATAATAACATCAGAGACCTAAAATTAATTCTTCTATCAGAATAATCACACCCATGATAAACACAAACCATCCGAAGGCCCCTTTTTGCTTTTGAGCGTCAAATACCCTGCCAAGTGCAGATCCAATGAATATTCCAACGATGGTAACACCGGTAAAAATGAGCATGAATGGCCAATCTATAGGCTGTCCGCTCTGAATATCACCTACAAATCCTAAGAGCGACTTAATTGCAATGATAAGCAATGAAGTACCTACAGCCATTTTCATTGGAAGACGTGCAAACAACACAAGTGCAGGAATGATAAGAAATCCGCCTCCCGCTCCGACCAGTCCGGTAACCACACCTACAATGGAACCTTCGGCCAAAATCATCAGATAATTAAATGCTGAATCAGGGTCATGAGAATGATCCGGTATTTTGCGATGTCTGATCATACTGATAGCAGCAAAAATCATAATCAGTGCGAAAAATATCAGTAAGGCTATGTCTTTGGTGATGACCGTATCATTTACCGAAAATAAAGTTTCCGGAATCGCCGGCATTAAATAAGCTCTTGTTAGATAAACTGCGGTGAGACTTGGAATGGAAAAGATTATTGCCGTGCGGTAGGATATTGTTCCTCGTCGCATATTTGGAATAGCACCGGCTAATGCAGTAGCACCCACAATAAACAGTGAATATGCAGTAGCGAGAGACGTATCAATACCAAATAAATAAACTAAAACAGGAAGTGTTAAAATACTTCCTCCGGCTCCAAACATACCCAGTGTTAAGCCTACAAGCAATGCTCCGAGATAGCCTATTATTTCCATTGCGGAGCAAAGGTAGGCGAATTCAGAAGTTTATAATGTAACAGTTAGCACAAATCAAGGTGGAAAACAAAGGGCTCAATCCCTGAACGGAACTGAGCCCTTTGCTAAAAGCAATATATCTTCAATTATTTAACATTTCCCATCAGCTTGCGCACCAATGGTGAAATGGCTAGAAGCACCACTCCGGCAATGATCGCATAAATTGCAAAATCATAGTATCCTGATGTGTACGATATCAGTTTATCTGTATTTGTTGCGTCCGGAGAATCCGCCACGATACTCGCTCCGAATAAACCGGCAGCATATTGACCATAGGCACTTGCCAAAAACCACATACCCATCATAACACCTTGCAATCGCGTTGGTGAAAGTTTTGTCATGATAGATAAACCTATTGGCGACAAACATAATTCTCCAAGTGTTACAACAAAATATGCAAGGGTGAACATATCCAATGAAGAAATGCCATTGTCATCTGCAAAGAAGCGTAAAGAATAATAAATAAAATAAGCGCCTCCAAGGAATAAAAATGATATCCCGAATTTCACAACGGTATTGGGCTCAATTTTTCGTTTTGACATGGACACCCATAGCAATCCGACTAGCGGAGCCATGATAATCACAAACAGTGCATTTGCTGCATTATTTACACCATTTGCATCCAGCTGAATAAGACCACCAAGAAAATCATTATTTAAATTATTATCGGCGAAAATACTCAACGAACCACCTGCCTGTTCATAAATAGCCCAGAAGATCACACTGAATAAAATAAAACACAATGCAGCCAATAATTTTAAATTCTCCTGCTTATTATGTTTTGTCATTTCATATCCCAGATAAAGCAAGCTGGCAGGGCCGATGATATTCATAAACAGGTCTACATAGCGAGGAGTACTCACCATTACAATGATCAGTGGAATACAAACCAATGCACCAACATATACCAAATATTCAGGCCAGCGACGAGATAATTCCAAGCCACCTTTTTGCGCACGAAGATTCACCGGTGAAAGGCCGATAGGACCAAGTGAATGTCTTGTTCTTACAAATGTAAGCAAGCTGATAGTCATTACAACCGCAACAAGTCCAAAAGCTACATTCCAATGCAGATTTTCCGGAATTACACTGCCAAGCATAGTTCCCTTTCCGATGGCAATACAGGCATAGCCACCAAGCAATGCACCGATATTAATTCCTGAGTAAAATAAGGAGAAGCCTGCATCTCTTCTACTATCACCGTCCTTGTATAATAAACCTACCATGGTGGATATATTAGGTTTAAAGAATCCGGTGCCGATTATATTAAAACTGATACCCAGAAAGAAGAACTCTTGCGGATTTATGGCAAGAATCAAACTCCCTGTAATCATCAAAATACCGCCCCAGAATAATGACTTTCTGAATCCAAGAATTTTATCTGCGAACATACCGCCGATAAATGTAAAAGCGTAAACAAAAGCCTGCGTAGCGCCATATTGTAAGTTGGCTACCTTTTCATCCATGAACAGTTGATTAATCATGAAGAATGTAAGCATGCCGCGCATACCATAGAAACTAAAGCGCTCCCACATTTCACTGAAGAACAGATACCAAAGTTGGCGAGGGTAATTGCCTTTGAACGATCGGATTGCGTCTAAGGCCTTGTGTTCTTCTGAGGTATTAAAATCTTTTTCCTCAGTAAAGTCTAATGTAGATTTAAGTTCTGACATATATCTGTTTTAATGCAAATTGTAATTGTGGTTACTTCAAACCCTTTTCTTTCATAATGGCATTTAACCATCGCAATAATGCGAATAACATAGCTGCTGCCGCTAATGCTAAAAATACGTTTGTCAGGAAGAAGGTGGATTTATCTTCTGCTCGTTCGAAGTTGCTCGACAATATTCCGGCGAGTTTATTTCCTACTGATGTCGACAAGAAAAATCCCCCCATCATCAATGCCGTTAATCTAGGTGGTGATAATTTTGAAACAAGCGAAAGTCCCATTGGTGATAAAAATAATTCTCCCAAGGTAATTACCCCATAAGTAGCGAATAACCACATACTGCTCACCTTTTCTGATTCTATGTTTGCCGATTTAACCGCGGCTACCATGATAAATGCACTTAAGCCTGTGATCAGGAGTCCGAGGGCGATCTTGGTAGGCGTTGAAGGTTCTTTCCCTCTGCGTCGAAGGAATCCAAAAAATCCAACGACAATCGGCGTAAGCACAACTACCCAGAATGGATTGATTGACTGAAATAATTCGGTGCTGGCAAGTTTCAAATTGCTATCAGGTTGAGGGAGATCTTCAGCGGGAAGATTTGCAAAATAGGTATGTGATCCGGTTCTGATAGTTATAGTTTCCGAAATTGCTTTTACCGAATCCATATTTCCTGCTTTGCTGAATGCAATACGCCTGGCGTCAAGACTATCGAGATATGATTTGAATTTCTCGTCATCATAAAATGCAGAAGGATGATTTTCGACCGTTTGTGCAATCTTCATGGTTTCTGCAACCGACTTCGCACCGCCATTTAATTCGCGATCCGAATATCTTTCAGCCCAAACAGTGAGCGCATCGCCATTTTGATGAAATACAGCCCAGAAAATTACAATACATCCATAAACACTTAACAGCGCTGCAACGGGTTTGCGATCTTCTTTATCTGATTTAAACAGGATATAAATAAAAAATAAAATCACCGGTATACAACCAAATAAAAACGCATCATTGGTATCGGTTCCGAAAATATTGTCAGGAATAATGTAACCCAGCACTCCGAATGCGAACATGGGTATAAGAACGGAGGCAAGAATGACGCCTGTTCCCATATCTCCCGGTTTAGCCGGTTTCAAAACATCGGCTTCTTTTACATGTTTAGTGCCGGAAGCGAATATGATCAAACCGATGATCATCCCGATTCCTGCAGCAATAAATGCATATCCCCAACCGAGATTTATGCGCAAATAGGCTGCAACGAAATTGCAAACGAAGGCACCGATATTGATGCCCATGTAAAAAATATTATAACCTTCATCTTTGTTGGCTCGATAACGATCATCGTTATATAAATTACCTACAAGCGTTGAAATATTAGGTTTGAAAAAGCCATTGCCCAAAATGATCAACAATAAAGAAATATAGAAAGCATTCGGATCGTGAATCGATAATCCGAAATATCCCGCTGCCATCAATGAACCTCCGATAAAAATTGATCGTCGGTAGCCGAGTAATCTGTCGGCAAGTAAGCCCCCGATAAACGGTGTTAAATACACCAGACCGATATAGGTTCCATAGACATCAGATTTCTTTTCTGCGCTGAATCCCATTCCTCCACTTTCCCATGCATCTTTCATGTAAAGGGCGAAGATGCCAATCATCAGATAATAGCCAAATCGCTCCCACATTTCTGTGAAAAAGAGCACATATAGGCCTTTCGGGTGCTTTGCTTTGCTGCCTTTGTTCATTAATTGCCTGTTTTTGGGTGTCTAAAGATAAACATGATTTCCATAGAGCCAAACGCCTCTCAAGTTCCGGAAAGCCAAAACTGTGCCGATTTAGCAAAGCTTAATAATTTGAAGTAGCAGATATCAGGATTATACATGAAATAAAAAAGCAGCTACCGAATCAGGCAACTGCTTTTTTTTACAAGAATATGAAAAAGGATTAGTTATTATCCTCTGTATGCATCATTGTTTTCAATTTGCCGCTGAGGAAGAAAAGTATAAATGCTGCCACGCCACTCATTACAATGAAGACCATGAAAAACTGGTATAAATTGGTGATCTCCATTCCCATAAGACTTGGCCATGCAGTAGGAATAGCTTGTTCTGTCATTACTTTCGCCTGATCGGCAGTAGCGGCAGTTGTTCCGTTTAATATACTGTTCAGGTCGATACCGGCAGCTTGTGCTTTTTGGAATTGTTCTTCTCCCGGAGGAATAAGCGCACTCAATGTTCCGGCAAGTTTATTTGCTGCTGCGTTTGCAAGAAACCATGTTCCCATCAATAAAGATGCAAAGCGCAATGGAGCCAGTTTACTCACCATCGATAAACCAATAGGCGATAAACATAATTCACCCATAGTATGCAATAAATAAAGCATTACCAAGAACCACATACTGATTTTAATGGAAGGATCAACACCTTTCACACCAAATGCAATCACAATATATCCAAGACATAATAAGAATAAACCAATTGCCATTTTTAATGGTGATGCAGGCTCGCGTTTGCGTTTAGC
>JAIBBA010000030.1 GCA_019694895.1 Chitinophagales bacterium | reverse complement strand
GGATATTCCAATGAAAATCATCCTTCTCCATGGCGTGGTGGTGCGAATATGAATACTACCATTTCTTTTTCGCATGATGTCTTGGTAAACGGCAGTGCCTTAAAAGCCGGAACTTATGGATTGCATTTTATTCCGAATAAAGATGAATGGACGGTAATATTTTCGTCGAATTCAACATCGTGGGGAAGTTTTTTCTATAAGCCTGAAGAAGATGTGTTGCGTGTGCAGACGAAGCCGGCCGCAAATAATTATCACGAGTGGCTTACCTATGAATTTACCGACAGGCAGACTGATGCATGCACCGTTGAATTGATGTGGGAATTATTGCGTGTGCCGATTTCCATTAAGGTGCCTGATATCAAACAAGTGTATGTAGAAAATTTCAGGAAGCAATTGCGGTCTGATGTAGGATTTAATTATCAAGCGTGGGTAGATGCGGCAAATTATTGTGTTGCTAATAATGTGAATTTACAGGAGGCATTGACATGGGCGAATTATGCAATAGAAGAGCCATTTTTCGGAAGAGTGAATTTCGCAACCTTAAGTTGTAAAGCAGGTGTGTTGAAGGCCTTGGGCAAAACTGTTCAGAGTGACAGCATTATGAAAGTGGCCATTGCGGATCCTACGGCGTCTTTAATGGATGTGCATTTTTATGCAAGAGGATTGCAAGCAGAGAAAAAGAATAAGGAAGCGCTGGAGATATTTTTAATTAATTATCAAAAGCATCCTGAATCGCCGGTGACAAATTTGGGATTGGCACGGGGATATTCTGCAAATGGAGATTATAAGAATGCATTGAAATATGCAAAAGCGGCACAGAAATTAAATCCTGATCCACAGGTAAAGCAAACCTTGGAAAATGCGATTAAAACGCTTGAAGCCGGAAAGGATTTTAATTAAGCATTACAACAATAAAAAAAAATCCCGCCTGTTGTTACAGACGGGATTTTTTTTTGAACAAAAATTCGATTATTTACCGGCAATTTTCATTTTTTCAAAGGTGTCATCCTTCAACGCTTCGAGTGCGCGAAGGTATGCTTCATCGTCGGAGTTGCTCACTATCCAATAAGCCTGAAAGTCATACAGGTCGCGTGCAATCACCGACTTGATAACGTTTGCCAGTTTTGCTTCACAGAGGGAGAAAGTGCTATCGTCTTTTTTTGCGCTATCCTTTTCAGCATAGGTAAAGAATTCGTTCCACAGTGCTTCATCTACATTAAACTTATTGCTAAATGCGTAGACATCGCTATAAGATTTATTCAATTTTTCGCGATTGGCATTTACGTATGTAAGTGCGAATTGATTCACGATTCCTTTTCCTACTACTTCGGCATAATAATCGGTAGCCCAGCTGGTATCGAGTTTAATAAAGATATCGGGCATGATACCACCGCCGCCGTATACCACACGTTTGCCGCTGGTATAAAATGTAAGTGAATCGGGATAGTGGAAAGTTGTATCGGCAGTAAGTTCGCCATCGCGATAGCGTTCATTTAATTCATTGTGATAAGCTTCGATACCGTCTTCATAGGATTTCTGAATACAGCGACCTGAAGGTGTGTAATAGCGAGAAACGGTGAGTCGCATGGCAGAGCCGTCGGTAAGGCTGAAACTGCGTTGCACGAGACCTTTTCCGAAGCTGCGGCGACCGATCACCAGCGCGCGATCCCAATCCTGCAAGGCGCCTGTAACGATTTCACTTGCAGAGGCGCTGCCTTCGTCGATAAGCACCACAACTTTTCCGTCTTGCAGCATTCCATTTCCACGAGAGAGTGCGTCCTGACGAGGGTAAGCACGACCGGCGGTATACACGATTAATTTATTTGCGGGAAGGAATTCGTTCGCCATATCGATAGCTGCGTTAAGATAACCTCCGCCATTACCACGCAGATCGAGGATGAGATTTTTCATGCCTGAAGATTTTAATTCTTTCACTGCGGCTTGAAATTCTTCGGTAGTGGTTGCAGCGAATTTGCTTACACGGATATATCCGGTTTCGGGACTCGCCATATATTTCGCATCGATGCTGTATAATGGAATTACATCGCGCGTGATTTTAAATTCGAGCGGTTTTTTGGCGCCTTTGCGTTCGATGTATACACGCACATCAGTGCCTTTTTTCCCACGCAAGCGATCGGTAACGCCTTTATTCGACATTCCGATTCCGGCAACATTTTCTTCATTTATCTGTACGATTTTATCACCTGCAAGTATGCCGACTTTCTCACTTGGTCCGCCGGAAATTACACTCACCACGAAAATGGTATCGCGCAGCAAATTGAATTGAATTCCAACGCCTTCAAAATTACCTTCAAGCGGTTCATTTGCTTCTTTTAATTCATCTTCCGTAAAATAAACAGAGTGTGGATCAAGTTGTGCAAGCACTTCGATTATTGCATCTTCAACCAGTTTGCCGGCATCGACATCGTCCATATATCTATCGTCTACGATAGAAAGGAATCGGTCGAATTTTTCAAGCGCCTCAGCTTCAGTGAGCTTTGGAGCCTCGGTTTCGGTTGTTGTTGCAGTTGATTGCCCAAATGCGTTGCCGACAAAGAAAATTGCCAGCAGAAGGGATAACATTCTCATCTTCACCATAGATTGTTCAAGTATTTGATTGCCTTAAAATTAGGTTGATTTTAAATTATAAACGATATCCGTGCCAAAATGGGTTCCTTTTAACAAGTTTTAACCCCGGTCTTAATAAAATGCAGGGTTTTGTGCATATGGTGATAACTATTGGAACATTCCACAAACAATGGTGGTTACTTTGCATAGTATCTCAACAGAACTTTGGGCTCCTCGACACATAGCAGGGCGGTATTTTTCATGGTGCTTTCCACCTTTTTATTTGCGGTGATGAATGTGATCGTGAAGTATTTGCATCGCTTACCATCGCACGAATTGGTGCTTTTCCGTTCCCTGGTCATGTTCGTTATTACTGCCGGAATGCTTTACAGGGCTAAGTTGCAGCCATTCAGGTATCAGCCGAGATGGATATTGATAGGTCGCGGTGTAGCAGGTTCGCTTGCATTGTTGATCTATTTTTTCACGATACAGCATCTGCCATTGGCTTCGGCGGTAACGCTTGGGTATTTATCGCCCATTTTCACCATCATTTTTGCTTCTTTTTTACTCAAAGAGGGTATGCGTTGGGTGCAGTGGGTGTTCTTTTTGGTATCGTTTGCAGGTGTGGTAATCATGCATGGATTTGAATCGGCAGAAGATACACCCTTGGTGCTTTTAGGTGTGTTGGGTGCTGCCTTTAGCGGGTTGGCTTATAATGCATTAAGAAAATCGGCCGGTACGGTGCCTACATTGGTAGTAGTGTTCTTTTTGCCCTTGTGTACCATTCCATTGGTGATACCTTTTTGTTTGCATAATTGGATTATGCCGGTAGGATATGAATGGTTGTTGATTATTGCAATGGGAGCGGTAACGCAGGCAGCTCAGATTTATATGACCAAAGCATATCAGCTGGCCAAGGCCGGAGCGATAGCCAATTATGCCTACCTCGGGGTGGTGTATGCCCTGATATTAGGATATTTTATATTTGATGAGCGTTTTGCCTTTATTGGCGTGATAGGAATCGGGATTGTGATATTGGGGATAATCCTCAATTATTTTTACGTCAATCGCGTTACTTCCTTGAAGCGATTCGTGGTTTATTTCCGCTGGTTT
Source organism: Chitinophagales bacterium (assembly GCA_019694895.1). Taxonomy (GTDB): domain Bacteria; phylum Bacteroidota; class Bacteroidia; order Chitinophagales; family BACL12; genus UBA7236. The sequence goes on along the minus strand of JAIBBA010000030.1, from coordinate 25,852 downwards.
CCGGGCCTTTGATGTAAGTATTGGTTTTATCAATACTCGAATTCGCCGTAAGCTGATTTAACCGTAAGCTTTTTGTTTTCAGATGGCATCACATGACCGATGATTTGAGCTTCAATATCAAAACTTTTAGCGATATTGATTAGTGATTCTGCCGTATTCTGATCGGTATAGATTTCTAGTCGGCAACCCATATTAAAAGTTCGGTACATTTCTTTCCATGAAGTGCCGGATTCCTGCTGAATAATGTCAAAAAGTGGAGGAGTTGCGAAGAGGTTATCTTTTACAATGTGCACTTTATCGGCAAAGTGCAGCACTTTAGTTTGTCCGCCACCGCTGCAATGGATCATACCCTTAATTGCATCACTATGATTTTCGAGCATGGTGCGAATTACAGGGAGGTAAGTTCGAGTAGGGGATAGCACCAACTTTCCGAGTGTAATTTTCTCATTATTGACAGTGATTTCATCGGTGAGGGATTTACTTCCGGAATACACTACTTCTCTTGGAATTTCAGGACTGAAACTTTCGGGATATTTATCGGCATATTGATGATGGAAAACATCGTGTCGGGCGCTGGTAAGACCGTTGCTGCCCATACCTCCGTTGTAAGCAGTTTCATAAATTGATTTCCCGTAGCTTGCCAGGCCAACAATCACTTGTCCGGGTTTAATATCGTTGACGATCAATTTACTGCGATCTATGCGACCGAAAGCCGTGATACCGACATCGATAGTGCGCACGATATCGCCAACATCGGCAGTTTCGCCACCGGCATGGTGAATTTGCACACCATGCAATTGCATATTTGCGAGGAAATTATTTGTTCCGTTGATGACAGCAGCGATTACATCGGCCGGGATGATGCTTTTATTTCTTCCGATAGTTGAGCTGATAATAATATTATCGGTGATGCCAACGCAGGCCATATCATCCAGATTCATGACTAGTGCATCCTGGGCTATACCTTCCCATACCGATAGGTCGCCGGTTTCTTTCCAGTAGATATAAGCCAAAGATGTTTTGGTGCCTGCAGTATCGGCATGCATGACATTACAAAAGGCGGGATCACCGGCAATCAGATCGGGTAAGATCTTGCAAAAAGCGTTGGGAAACAGGCCTTTATCCATGTTTTTGATGGCTTTGTGCACTTCTTCTTTCTGCGACGACACGCCACGCAAGGCATAACGATCCTGTTCCATGCTGCAAAATTACATAAATGCTTTGTGCCTCTAATGTTACCCAAACAATAAATTAACATTAACTTAAACGAATAATCAGGAAAGGGCTGTTTATTGCCCGTATCTTAGTCCTGAATATATTTGTGATGAACAGCATGTAATGTTATGGCGGGGAAAAAACAGAAGAAAGAGAAGCCAAAGTTTATCAATCGTGACCTCAGTTGGTTGTCGTTCAATGAGCGTGTTTTGCAGGAAGCAGAGGACAAGCGGGTGCCTTTGAATGACAGGATCAGGTTTTTGGGCATTTTTTCGAATAATCAGGATGAGTTGTTTCGAGTGCGTGTTGCGGTATTGCGCAGGATGATGCGATTGCAGCGCGGCGATCTGAAGCAGGTGGATATGAATCCATCGAAGGTGTTAAATCAGATTCAGAAGAAAGTGTTGGTATTGAAGAACAGGTTTGACAATGCTTATTTGCAGATTTTGGAGGAATTGAAGAAGCACAAGATCTATATTTTAAATGAGAAAGAGATAAGTACGCAGCAGGGTGAAATCATAAAAAATTATTTTAATCAGCATGTAAGGCAGTGGTTATTTCCGATTATGATAGATGAATCGAAGAAGATGCCTTTATTAAATGATAAAAGTATTTATCTGGCGATCAGGATGGTGAAGAAGGATAAGCCGTTGGCAACACGATATTCGCTTATAGAAGTGCCGGATGGTGACCTCCCAAGATTTTTTGTGTTACCTGATGACAAAGAGAAAAAGTTTGTGATGTTGTTGGATGATATTATCAGGTATAATCTGGATAGTATTTATTATATTTTTAATTACGACAGCATCGAGGCATATACGATCAAAATTACGCGTGATGCGGAGTTGGATATCAGTACAGATTTGTCGCAAAGTCTGCTCGAAATCATACAGAAAAGTGTGAAGCGCAGGAATAAAGGTGAAACAACAAGATTCATTTATGATGCGCAGATGCCGGAAGAGATGTTGCAATTTTTTGCACGGAAGATGAAATTACAGCGTCAGGATCCGATAATTCCCGGTGCGCGCTATCACAATTTCAAAGACTTCATGAAATTCCCTGATCTGGGAAGAGATGTGTTGACATATCCTGAATTAGTTCCGCATCATCATCCATTGTTGAACACCTATTCGAGTATTACTTCGGTATTAAGAAAGCGTGATGTGTTATTGCATTTTCCGTATCAGAGTTTTGATCATATTATAGATTTATTGCGCGAGGCGGCTATCAATCCGAATGTCACCACAATCAAAATGACATTGTATCGAGTTGCGCGGCATTCAAGTGTGGTAATGAGTTTGATCAATGCTGCTCGAAATGGCAAGCAGGTAACGGTAGTTATGGAATTGCAGGCGAGGTTTGATGAAGAAAATAATATTTTCTGGGCCAACAGATTGCAGGAGGAAGGTGTGAGGGTGTTGTTTGGAAGCAATAATCTGAAAGTGCATTCTAAATTGTGTTTGATCAATCATCATCACGAAGGAAAGGATGTGCAATATGCCATTGTAGGAACAGGTAATTTCAATGAGAATACGGCAAAGGTGTATACAGATTTATTTCTGCTGACAGCAAAGCCCGAGGTGACGAAGGAGGTGAAGAAGATATTCGACATTTTTGAAAATAAGTTTGAATTAGGGAAGTATAAGCATTTATTGGTAGCACCAATTAATTTAAGGTCGCGATTGAAATTGCTCATTAACAGAGAAATTAAATTCGCCAAAGAGAAAAAAAAGGCAGCTATTTTTTTGAAAGTGAATAACCTGGTCGATAAGGAGATCATAAAGAAATTATATGAGGCTAGTATGGCTGGCGTTCAGATTAAATTAATCGTGCGTGGCGCTTGTTCAATTGTTCCGGGTGTTGAGGGGTTGAGTGATAATATCGAAGCCATCAGTGTATTAGATAGGTTTTTAGAGCATCCGAGGGTGTTTGCATTTCACAATAATGGTAAAGAGGAAGTGTTCATCGGATCGGCAGATATTATGGAGCGCAACTTAGATCATCGTATAGAAGTAATGGTACAGGTATTGGATAAGGATATCAGAAAGATGATAAAAGACATATTGACCATACAATGGGGCGACAATGAAAAGGCGCGTTTGCTGGGGCATGGGCATTTGAATGATTATGTCAAAGTGTTGCCAGGAGAAAAGCAAGTAAGGAGTCAGATGGCGCTATATGATTATTTTGAAAAATCGCGCCTGGCATCGGCGTTAGAAAAAAAGGAAGGTAATAAGTAAATATGAAATTTGCAGCGATAGATATTGGAAGTAATGCAGTCAGATTATTGATTGAAAATGTATATGAGACATCTTCAGGACCGGTATTTCATAAAGACAGTTTGATCAGAATACCCGTCCGATTGGGAGAGGACGCATTTTTGGATGGCGCTATTTCTGAGGAGAAAGTGCAGATGCTTGTCAAAGCGATGGTTGCCATGCGACATATCATTGACATCCACAAAGTGACTGCTATAAAAGTTGCAGCCACATCAGCGATGCGTGAAGCTGCTAATAGTGGAGATATCATTAATCGGGTTATGGAAGCTTCCGGGATTCAAATTGAAGTGATAACAGGCGATAGTGAAGGCAAAGCCATTATGCAATTGCCATTAGAACAAATTGGATTAAATCCGGCATTACATTATTTATATATTGATGTTGGTGGAGGTAGTACTGAATTAGCATTTATTGGCAAAGGAGATTTAACGGCGAACAGGTCGTTTAACATTGGCACGTTACGGTTGTTAAATGATCAAGTTAGTGATGCAGACTGGAAGGAGATACCTGATTGGATAAAAGCCCATAAGCATCATGGATTTGATTTGCATGCAATAGGTGTTGGAGGCAATATTAACCATGTAATGAAGCATTACGGTAAAGCAGGCAAGCCATATATTTCGATGGCAATATTGAAGCGCGTGATGATGTATATTGAAAGTTTGAGTATGGGTGAACGGGTACGAACATTGGGATTAAAACCTGATCGCGCTGATGTGATCGTTCCGGCTTTGAAAATCTATATCAACGTGATGAAATGGGCGGGAATTGAAAAAATATATGTTCCCAAGCAGGGATTGAGCGATGGGCTTATCAGTCAGTTGTATCACGAGTGGAAATCAAAGGTGGTCACTCCCTGATTAGTTTAAGCGTCCATATTTGCATATCGGCATCAGGGCTTGATTGATCGATATTTTTTTCAGCCTCCATATTTCTCAGGAATCCATTTTTTTGCATGGCATGTTGAGCAGTAAAATTTTGGTGATGTGTCCAGCCTTCAATTATAGTGAATGGAAGTTTTTCCATTGCAAATGTGATGACACGTTCAATAGCTTCTGTGGCATAACCATGATTCCATGCATTTTTGATGAGCACGAAACCTAGTTCTGCGGTATTTGATTTGTAATTATAATTCCAGAGGCAAATACTGCCCAGGTAGGTGTTTTGTTTATCGGTAATTATCCAATAATCGGAAATTCCGGTGCTGGTGTTATGGATGATGGTTCGCAAAAGAGTTTCCACTTCGGAGGGATCCTTTGGTGGCGTCATCGGGACGAATTGATTCACTTCGGCATCAGTTCGTTGCAGGAACATATTGAATGCATCATTTAATGATGGATTGCGAAGTATTAGTCGATCCGTAAATATTGTTGGAGAAACGTAATTGTCAGACCTCGTCATTTTAATTTTGGTTGATTTGTTTGTGTTGTCCTAATATTTTGGCTTGCTTCAGCTACAGTTTGGGCTATACGTCGTTTTCTGGTTTCTTCTTTTTTGGCGCTTTGCAGCCATTGAAGGATAGCTCGTTTTGTTGAAGCAGGAAAGGCATTAAAATGTTTAAGAGCTGTTTTGTTTTTTTTCAGCGCCGATTGAAGGTCGGGAGGAATTGCCAGTGTTTCGACTTCATTGAGTGTATCCCAGGTCCCGGTGCTTTTTGCAAGTTGGATCATTTCGAGTCCTGCAGGCGCTATTTTCCCTTCGTTGAGTAATCGCTCTACTTTTTTCTTATTGATGTCACTCCAACCACTTTTTGGCTTGCGTTTTGCGAAATATTGGTAGAAGCTGTTTTCGTCTCTGCTGTTTCGCACGGAATCTATCCAACCGAAGCAGATAGCTTCATCAACGGCTTCTTCCCAGGTAAGAGAAGGGATGCCGCTATTTTTTTTGAACATCACAAGCCAGACCTTTTCTTCCTTAGCATGATTTTTTTCAAGCCAGTTGCGCCATGCGGTTGGAGATTTGCCGATGCAGATTTTAATGTTTTTGTAGAGTGTTGGCATTGTGAGGTGAAAGTAGGGTAGGGAGTTGGATTGTCAAAATTGGGGGGCAAACCTTTCGTGTTTTAAACCTTCCATGTTTCAAACCTAACAGGTCTTAAACCTGTCACATTTTAGACCTAAAAGGTTTAAAACGCGACAGGTTTAAGACCTGTTTACGTGAACCGCTTACATCGCGGTGCTTACTCACCTCTCGCCAAATTGAGTTTTTTAGGAAATTTTCAAATCAGAGCAATTTGTCATGTCACAAATCTCCTTTTTTTAGCAAGTTGCTTTAAGCGAGTATACCATTATTAAACCTGCCTTCGCAAGTTATTTACTTGAACCATTGAGAAATTTTATATTTCTTCAGATCAATTCAAAATCACGGGAATAGACAACATTTTTTCACCATCTACAATCGCAATCATATATCTGCCAGCCGACATTCTACTTAGGTCGCCGTGTAACAAATTGCCATCTATGATGCCTTTAGACACAATCTGACCATTTATCGAGGTGATCGCAAAATCTTTGCCGTTATAACTGTCAGGCATATTGATTTGGAATTGTCCTGAGGTTACAACCACAGTTGGTAAGTTGTCGGTTGTTGCATTTGAAATGCCGGATTCAACATCATTGTCTGAAATATTAATCATGGTAAATGGAATAGTGTATCCATCAAACTGAGGATCGTCGGTAGTGATGATATAATTAATCAGAGCGTAATGATCGCCTTCTACAATAGCATCATCAATGATGTCGACATTGAAATATTGCATTTCCATAGCAGTGGCCTCTGTCGCGAAGGTGAGTGATTCAATTAATCCGAGATCAATTTGCGTATCGTCATAGGTTGCCGAGATTGTTACTATGTCATTAGGTATGGTGAATAGAGAAAGTGAAACTGATAAACCGGTTGTGCCTTCGGCATAGAATGTTGTTCCCGGAGTGGTGATGTTGACACCTTGTTCTGCATCATTATCTAAAATATTGATAGTAATGTCAGGTATCAGGTAGTCTGACAAGAATGGGTCATCGGTGATCAGTTCTGCAAGTATGCTGCCGATATGATCGCCATCTACGATGAAATTATCTTTCACGGCAATTGTCAAGATAATTGGTGTCATTGCAGTTTCATCGTTTTCAAAATGCAGATTCACAATAGCGCCGAAGCCTGCACCAAGATCGATATCTTCGGATGGTGACAACAAAATGTCGGCATCAAGATCAGGAACAGATTCTAAAGCCACGCTGAATGGTATTCCTGCTTCACCTTCAGTATGTGTAAATCCATCTACGCTGATTATCACCGATTGTGGAAAATCATTGTCATCTATTGAAATTACCAGCGGATCAATTGTCACTCCTGTCAACACAGGATCGTCTGTAATGATTTCGAATGTGATATTTCCTTCATGGAAGCCTTCTATTATTTCATCATCAACAATATCAATAGAAAATTCGTGAGGAAGTGTAGCGTCCAAATCATTCAATAATACTGATACGGCAACTCCAGCACCTGCGCCAAAATCTAATTGTGCATCCGGAATGCAATTAATTGTTACTGCTGAATTAGGTTCAACATTAAGCATAACGCTCATGGTTAGATCTGCTGTACCTTCAGTGTATGTAATCGCCGGTGGAGCGGCTATTTGTATGCCTTGAAGCATATCTTCATCCTGAATTGAAATTTCTGCAGGCTCAATTATCTCATCGTCCAATACAGGATCTGTTGTAATTATTTCGAAAGATATATTCGCCAGCGTGATTTCAGGACCTATAATCGTATTATTTACGGCTGTGATATTAAAAATTCTGGGAATAGTAGCATCATCCAAAGGATCGAAAGAAATACTATTGTCAATTCCTGCACCAAGACCAAGATCTATATTAGCATCCGGGTGACCTATGATGGTAACTAATGCATTCGGATTTGTCCATAAAGACATACTCATCAAAATGTCGGTTGTTCCTTCCATGTAAGTAGCTGCAGGTGGAAGTGTAACTGTAATTCCCTGAGGAAGGTCATTATCGCTTATAGAGAAAATATAGGAAGCTGGTGTTATCTCGGCATAATAAATATCGTCTGATACAATGGATTCAATTATCATCGCATCATGAGTGCCCTCGGCAAAGAAGTTGTCTACTGCAGTAACAGTAAGTGTTTGTGCTGAAGGAATAACATCGCCTCCCGAAAAAGTAATTGAAACAGGAACACCTGTACCCAAGCCTAAATCAAGATAAATATCAGGTGTATAGGTGATTGTTACATCTTGGGTAGGTGCGGATGTTAACGAAATAGTCATTGTGGTTGATTCTATACCTTCTGACAATTCTGTTGTTCCGAAAACTACCTGCACATCTACTACATCATTTTCTATAAGTGTGACCGGCAATAATTCGCTCGTAAAAGCATCAATTGCAGCATCATCTGATAAAAGTTCAATTGTCAATGATGAAGCGATATCTCCAAAATAGGTTGCGTCTTCAGGATATAACAAAGTCATCTTAAATGGTGCAATACCAACAATTCCTGAAGGGATAGTATATGTCTCCGTCATATCATTTCCAAATGCTGAAATATAATTCGGGTCGGCGATTGCTTGAATAAGCACGTCGTTTTGTGGGATTACATTTAAATGTGCAAATACAGTATCTGACCAAATACCTTCATTTATTTCCAAAGCATCGTTGGTCGTGAAAATAGCTAAGTCATTGTCTGTAATTGTGAAGTCATAGTGCTCATCAAGTAAGGAGGCAAAAGCTCCCCATGAAACCTCATCTGCTGTAATGGTAACTCCGCCAATAGTAATATCTTCTGCAATAGCATCCTCATTTGTAGATAAGTGAATTACCTTTGGCTCAAGCGCGGTTGAGTCGGCATCAACAATGAAGGTGTATCCTATACTTTCTCCGGCACCGGCATTCAATATCCCGTATGGGAGCACATTTATTTCCAGTGGTTCTTGAGGGATAGTATTAAATGTTATTATGATAGAATCTTCTTCGGCACCTTCAGAAATATATGTTTGAGTTGGTGGTGTAACTTCAAATGATGGAGGTAACATCAAAATGTTATATTGAATATACAATCCATTTGAGGAGATACCTACGAAGTCAGGAAGCGTTCCGGGATCTACATTTGCGAACCTGCCATAGTCTGTTGAGAAAAGGTCATAGTCTTCCTGAAATGTTCCGGGGCCTGTAGCTAATTTAAATCCTGATCCACCTGAAGTTTTATTGAATACAAAATCTTCAAGTCCGTCCATGTTCATATCAAACATTGCAGTATGTGAACCATCAGAAAGTGTGGCCGGGTCAAAAGTGCCTATCGCAGAATCTGTATATCCGGTACCATTGTCAAGTGCCATATGCATTGTACCATCACCACATACATAGGCAAAATCTTTATCCCCATCGTTATCAAAATCGCTGGTAAATAGCGTTTTGACATCATCACAAGCCGATACAAAGAGATTGGAGATATCCTCAAACAGCAATCCTCCATCCAGATTAATAATTTTCTTAATACCATTTGCATCATTGCGGATTCCAACTAGATCGTCATCACCATCGTCGTCAATATCTAATTGAACAAAAGAGTTGTAATAACCATACGCAGTCAGTTCTGTTGTGTAGCTAAATAAATGATCAGGATTTCCGGTATTTGTAAAATACAATAATCTGTTAAGATCACCTGCCTTTAAACCTGCAAGGTCAAAGTCGCCATCCTCATCTCCGTCAATTAACCATACATTTGAAAATGCGGTATCGCAAAGGGTGTGAGTTTCGAAGTTGCCGTCGCCTAAATCAAGATGATAAAAGGTTCGGGCTAATGCGCCATTATAGGAAAAACTGGAGATTATATCGAAATCGCCGTCGCTATCTATATCTTTCTTCTTTATGTTTTCAGGTGTTGGGCGGCTTCCTGTGTAATTGATATTATGCATAATGGTAAACGAATCCACCAAATGGTTAAATTCAAACCATGACAATAATCCATTGTTGAAAGCAAGTAAAAGGTCGTTATCAGGATCTCCGTCAACATCATATACGATAAGGTCGGCTACCTCAGGACTTACTTCTAAAAATGAAGAATCATAAGCACCGAAGAAACCTCCTATATTTGGACTTACAATGGCTGTTGTGCCATAATCTCCCGATTCGCATTGTATAAAATCAAAGGTTCCATCGTTATTCATATCGTTGAAACTCATACAGCTATTGTAATATGGTAATCCTGCAATGATGGATTCGAAATTTTCGACATTCAGATTCAAAAATGAACCATCAGATTCTAGCCAGGAGATTTCATAAGTACTTTCTCCTGCAAAATAATTGTCATTTACAATCACAAAATCTTTGTCTCCATCAAGGTCTAAGTCGATATTTAAAAATTTGCGAAAATCAAAGTCATCCATATTCCCATTGTATACTCCGGGACTGAAGGTATGGGTGATGGTATCAAATGTGCTTACGTAGAAACTTCCGTTATTATATAAAATATCAGGATGGTTATCGCCATTTACATCTCCGGAATACACATCATAGCTTGATTCGGAGTTTTTTAAATTGGTTGATGTAAATGTGCCATTGCTATTGTTTCTCCAATATTTTACGCCACTATCATAGCAATAAACTGCTAAATCAACATCATTATCGCCATCAAGGTCTTCCGCAGAAAAACTTTCTACCCATGACCAAGAATCTGGAATCGCATGATAAACTGAAAAATTTCCATCGCCCAGTTCGCGATAACCAAGCAGGTAAGCGCCGTCTTCAAATACAAAATCCTCATTGCCATCGCCATTCATATCAAAGATCCCTAAACAAACTCGATAGGAACCTGCCACTGAATATGTTGTCCATTCCTGATCAGTTGCTCCCGGATTTTTGAGCCATCCCATTTCAAAAGGAACGGTGCCTTTTTGGTACCAAATGTCTTTCCATCCATCATGATCTATGTCTACCACCTTTAAATCCGTTAGGTATTCATTCAGCTTGGCTCCTGTATTGTGTATCGTGCCAAATTCGTAGGTGCCATTGCCTTCAAACCAATGAATTTGGTAGTATCCGCCTACATAGTCGATGATACCATCATTATTGATATCCCCTGATGCCGAACGAGTGATGGACGGATCAATAAAATCCAATATGTAGTCCTGATCAGGAAGTTGGGCAAATGTTAGGTTAGTAATGATTGCAAGAGCAGTGGTTAGTGTAAAGGTTTTCATTTGTTTGAATTGACAATGTAAATATGGTGGCTACTGCTTGTCCTCACAAGACGCTTTGAGTGAAATGACCTGTTTTGCCTGTAAAACCTAGTTCTGACTTAGAGAGTGACTATTGTGGGTTTGGTGCACTTTACCCCAAATTAACATTTTATTAGCCTACATCAACCTAGCATTAACAATGAGGCTACGCTGTTGACATTCAATTAAGAAATCGCTTTATTACCGTAATAAAATACTAAGAAACATCTAAAACTACCTCAATATTCCGCTAATACGCCCCATCTACTTTTGCCCCCATCTTTTCATCACTTCTAAAAGAACTTATCAATGAAAAAACTATTACTCGGATGTCTCGCCTTTACAGGTGTATTGACAGCCAAGTCGCAGGTGACACCTATCACTGTCAGTGGCGAGATCACGACAAATACCACCTGGACTAAAAACAATATTTATCTCTTAAACGGATTTGTGTACGTGGAAGATGGTGCTACCTTGACCATCGAACCGGGTACACTCATCAAAGGCGACAAAGATTCAAAAGGTACCTTAATTATTACCCGTACCGGTATGATCAATGCCGCAGGAACTGCTTGTGAGCCAATCGTATTTACGTCAAATCAACCTGCGGGTTCGCGTACTTATGGCGACTGGGGTGGGGTGATTATTCTTGGTGAAGCGCCAATTAACGTTCCCGGTGGAACAGCTATTATTGAAGGTGGTGTAGATACACCTGAAGGTGATGGTGTTTATGGTGGTGCGCTTCCTGCTGATAACTCAGGTACCTTCACCTATGTGCGTATCGAATTCCCCGGAATTCCATTTTTGCCGGGAAATGAAATAAACGGACTTACCATGGGTGGTGTTGGTTCAGGTACAACTATTAACCACATCCAGGTTTCTTATTCCGGCGATGATTCATTTGAATGGTTCGGTGGACGTGTAAACTCAAAATATCTAATTGCATATCGCGGATGGGATGATGATTTTGATACCGATTACGGTTATCGTGGTAAAGGACAGTTTTTCTACGCTTTACGCGATCCGAATATTGCCGATGTTTCCGGATCAAACGGCCAGGAACAAGATAATGATGCTACCGGTTCTGCTAACACACCTACCAGCCGTCCATTATTCTCAAACATCACTATTGCAGGTCCAAAAGTAAATACAGGTGATGTAGTGAATGTAAACTACAAACGCGGTGCTCACGATCGTCGCAATACTATGGCTTCTACCTATAACTCTATTATCATGGGTTACCCTGAATGTGGATTGAAAATTGAAGGTGTGAATACTTCACTCAATGCCCAAAATGATTCTTTGCAATGGAAAAAGAACATCCTTTCAGGTCATGGTGATGATTATATCTGTACTACTTGTGATGTTGGTTTTAATATCGATACTTGGGCATCAACAAATGGAAATGCAACATATGCAACAAATGCACTTGTAGGTCTTGTTGATCCTTTCAACTTAAGCAATCCAGACCCACGTCCAACTGCGGGTTCTGCACCAACCACTAATGGAACTTATTTTTCAGGTTTGTTGGCAGATCCATTTTTTACTGCGACATCATATGCAGGAGCCTTCTCTACAACAAATAACTGGACAGATGAGTCATGGGTGAATTTCGATTGTCAAAATACTCCTTATAATACGCCTGGTATTAGCAACAATCCTGTTGTATCAGCAGTAGTTACAAGCATGCAATGTGCAAACACAGGTGCTATTGATGTGAGTGTTAGCGGCGGAATAGGTTCATATACCTATTTGTGGAACGATGGTGCAACAACCCAAGATCGTACCGGATTGAATGCAGGTTCATATACTGTAACTGTAACCAGCGGCACATGTACTACAACTGCTACCTACACAGTATCTGATATTACAATCACTAAACCAACAAGCCTTACCACTACACAGGCTACTCATTGCTCAATTAAATTAAATTGGGCTGCAGTGCCCGGAGCAGGTTCATATGAAGTGCGTTACCGTATTACCGGTGGTACTTATTCATCACCTGTAAACGTTGGCGCTGTTACATCTTATACATTTACAGGATTAGCAGCTTCTACTTCTTATGATTTGCAAGTACGTGCGAAATGTCCTACCGGAGCTGAAAAATCTGCTTATGCAAAGAAAACAAGTTCAACAGTAGCATGTGGTGCACCTACATCGCAGTCTGCAGGTTCTATTACTGCAAACTCTGCAGTTATCAGCTGGTCAATTCCTTGCTCCGTAACAAATTACAATCTCCAATACCGTAAAAATCCAACTAAAGCTTGGACAACAGTATCGGGTATTGCAACTACCTCTTATACATTAACAGGTTTGTTACCTAGCTCTACCTATGAATACCGCATTGCTTCAAATTGTGGTGGAACATTATCGGCTTATACAGGTTTCTCTAACTTCGTAACATTGCCATTCCGTTTGGAAGGTGAAGTTGAAATGCCTGCCATTGATGCAGATATGGAAATCTATCCGAATCCTGCAGTTGATGAAGTTAACATGGTAATCAATGCGCAAGGCGTTGTGAATGTGATTATCACCAATATGTTAGGCCAGGTTGTTTACAATCTTGAAAATGTTGAAGTAAATGGCACAGAAACTGTAAGCCTTTCTCTTGAAGGATTTGATACAGGTATCTACCACGTTACTATTCAGAATGATGTAATCAAACTCACCGATCAATTAGTAGTAAGTAAATAAAATGTTAATTGTAGTTTAAAGTAAATGGCCTCCTGTTAACGCAGGGGCCATTTTTCGTTTACATGGGTTTGACACAAGTCTAATGTTAACCTAATAATTACGTAAGATGACACCCTGAACTTTGCATCAAAATCCTAATTGTATGCAACGTTTAATTTTTCTTGCTTTTCTCCTGATAACTGCAACTATTGCGGGGAAAGCACAAAACGGAATGATTTCAGGGGTCATTATCGATGGCAAAACTGCTGAAACGCTCATTGGCGCAAACGTATTGATAAAAGAAAAAGCCGGAACAGGCAGTAGCACTGATATTGATGGAAGATATAAAATTGATGACCTTGAACCGGGCACCTATACCGTTGAAATAAGCTACATCTCTTATGATACCAAAACAGTTCCGGGTGTAGAAGTAAAACCGGGACAAGTTACAAGCTTAGATGTAACATTAACATCAGGTTTGATGGAGCTGACAGTTGTTGAAGTGAAAGCTCGCCCGCGACAAGAATCGCTCAATACTGTTTTGGCATTTCAGCAAAAAAATATCGCTCCTTCGGAAGTAATATCCCGCGATATCATTACAAGTACTCCTGATAAAAATACCGGTGAAGTATTAAAACGCATGAGTGGAACCACTATTACTGATGGCAAGTTTGTGGTAATAAGAGGTCTTAGCGATAGATATAATCTTGCACTTGTGAATGGAAATCTTCTTCCTTCCACTGAGCCCGATCGAAAAACATTTGCATTTGATTTGTTTCCATCTGCTATGTTGGATAATCTAATTGTTATTAAAGCAGCACAACCGAATTTGCCGGGCGATTTTGCAGGTGGAATCATCATACTAAACACGCGCGATATTCCGGATAAACCATTTATTTCTATTTCAGCCGGTGCAGGCTATAACACCATTTCAACCTTCAAAGAATATTATACCTATACCGGTGGTAAAACTGACTGGCTGGGCATAGATGATGGCACGCGTCAGTTACCTGCAGGGTTTCCGGTAAGTCAGGATTTATTTGACGATTTGACAACTACTGAAAAGGCAAATTTTGCTAAACAAATGGCACCTTGGGGTGCATATGCCAAAGCTTCATCTCCATTAGATCAGTCTTATCAACTGTCAGGCGGATGGGTGAAGAAGATTGGTAAGGTAGGTGAATTTGGGGCTATTGGCGCACTGACCTATAACAATAGTAATGTCTCAAGTTTTATCAAACGCAATGACTTTGATAACGGAACCGATAGCCTTTATGCTTATCAGGATGATCAGTTTAAAAACAATATTTTATGGGGTGGATTACTGAACCTTAGTTGGAAATTAAATGACAACACGCGATTCTCATTCAAAAACTCCTATAATATCAATTCTAGCGATATCACTACCATGCGCAGTGGTGTGAATTTCAGTCGCGCGCAATACGTTCAAAACGAATATTACGAATTCAACTCTAACGAATTATTCAGTACGCAAATAAGTGGTGATCACTATTTGACCGGCTCACAAGTTAAATTGAAATGGTCTTTGGGTATGAATACCATGAAACGCGATCAGCCTAATTACCGTTCGGTGAATTATGCAAAAAATATTACACCAAGCTTCGATGGTGATACCTTATTCACCATTTCACCTTCCCCATTTGCATCGCCTGAAAATCTTGGAATATTTTATTCCTACATGGATGAGCAAACTTATACTGCAGGACTGGATATCACTAAACCTTTTAAAATTCTTGGCACGAAACAGTCTTTAGGTTTTGGTGGCAGCTATTTAACTAAAGCTCGTTCTTTCGATGCCCGTATAATGGGAGTGGCTACGGCTAACGATATCTTTTTTAATCCTGATTATTTCAATATCGTGTCATTGCCTATTGGCGAATTGTTGCAACCTGCAAATTTTTCTGATAGCCTGTTTTATCTCGATGAAATTACCAATCCTTCAGATGCCTATACCGCAACGCAGGAAAATAAGGCTATTTACCTGATGATCGATAATCAAATAGCAAATAAATTGCGTGTGGTATGGGGAGCAAGAGCTGAGTTCTTTAATCAGACCTTGCAATCCTTTGCATATGGTTTTTCATCCACTCCTGATACGGTAGAAGTTGATACTAAAGAAACTGACAGCGTAGGTTTGAAATTTGATTTCCTGCCATCCATAAATATTACATACGGCGTAACTGCAAAAACCAATATCAGGGTAAGTGCCTATAAAACAGTTGCTCGTCCTGAACTGCGTGAACTCGCGCCATTCGGTTATTACGATATTGAAACAAACTCAAGCATCGTTGGAAACCCATCGTTGAAAGCAACTAACATTTATAATGCCGATGTTAAGGTGGAACACTTTTTCGGGGCAGGACAAGTGATTTCCGGAGGTGTATTCTATAAGAAATTTTATGATCCAATCGGACAGCGATTCTTCTTCGGAACTGTTCGCGAATTAAAGCCAATAAATGATTCACTTGCTACAGTTGTCGGCGCTGAGTTCGAACTTCGTAAAAACCTTGGATTTATCTCGCCTAAAACTAAATGGTTAGAGCAATTTACATTTAATACCAATCTGGCAGTATTGAATTCAACTACAGTGTTGCACATTGCGGATACAGCTATTGCCGGTACAGCAGAACGCGATATGCAAGGACAATCTGACTATGTAATCAACGCCGGATTTACTTATATCCAACCTGAAAAAGGTTACTCATGCACCTTATTATTCAATCAAATAGGAAGACGAATTTCCGAATATGGAAATGCACAGTATGACGACATTTATGAAAACCCAAGACCCTTAGTAGATGCACAGGTTTCAGTTCCTTTCAATAAAGGAAAAGGAAATGTAAAACTCAATATGAGCGATATCCTCAACAAGGATGCTGTTTTCTATCAGGATGTTGATGGCGATGGCAATTATGTTGCGGAGAAGGATAACGCTATCCGTGTGATCGACAACGGAGCAAAAATTTCATTATCTGTCAATTATACTTTTTAATACAAGAACTACAAACAAATCAATGTTATGAAAAAACTGTTATTTACATTATTGGTTAGCCTTGGATGTATTGGTGCTGCAAATGCCCAATTGCCAACTGCAACTTTAACCGGCGAAATTTCCGGTATTACACGTAATCTTGTCAATGATACGGTGTATATATTAAATGGCTTTGTATACGTGGAAGATGGCGCCACTCTGAATATAGAAGCCGGAACCATTATCCGTGGCGATAAAGACACTAAGGGGTCGCTGATCGTTACTAAAGGTTCTAAAATTTATGCTAATGGAACTGCTGATCAACCAATCGTTTTCACCAGTAATCAACCCGAAGGCACTCGTAATTACGGCGACTGGGGTGGTTTGATTATTCTCGGAAATGCACCCATCAATGTTCCCGGTGGTACTGCCGTTATCGAAGGTGGTGTAGATACGCCTGAAGGGGATGGCGTTTATGGCGGACTCGATCCATTAGATAATTCAGGTATTATTAAATATGTGCGCATCGAATATCCGGGTATTGCCTTTGTTCCCGGTAATGAGATCAATGGTCTTACCTGTGGTGGTGTGGGTGCCGGAACTGTTATTGATCACGTAATGGTGAGCAGATCAGGTGATGATGCATTTGAATTTTTTGGAGGTACCGTAACAGCTAAGTATTTGATTGCGCATAATGCCTTGGATGATGATTTAGATACTGACTTTGGATTCCAGGGTAAAATTCAATTTGCGGTAGTAAAACGCGATCCAAACTTTGCCGATGTTTCAGGTTCTAACGGATTCGAAAGCGATAATGATGCTACCGGATCAACCAATGCACCGCAAACAAATCCTACATTCAGCAATATTACCGTTGTTGGACCAATCCAAAACGCCGGTGATGTTATTAATGTGAACTATAAGCGAGGTGCTCATTTACGCAGAAATACTTCTACTGACATTTTTAACTCAGTAATCATAGGTTATCCTTCAGGTATAATGATTGATGGTGCCTTGTGCGAAGCTAGTGCTACAGATAATAACCTGAAAGTGCAAAATACCATTATCGCAGGTCATAATAATGATTTTGAAGTAGCTGCCGGAAGTACATTCGATGCAAATGCATGGTTTACTACTGCAGCATACAACAATACTATTTACGACTTGAGCAGCGATGTAATGCTTACAGATGCTTATAATGCTACATCTCCGAATTTCCTTCCTATGGCCGGTTCGCCTTTGTTGAGTGGCTCATCATTTGCTGCGCCTGAATTAGCAGGTTTCACAAATACAACCTATCGTGGTGCTTTTGGCGATCTCGACTGGACTTCATGCTGGGCAAACTGGGATCCGCAAAATACGAATTATGGCGAAGTTGCCGGCACCATTGCTCCTGCTATCGCATCTTTCTCGTATGCGAACAGCGATCTGACTGTATCATTCAGCAATACTTCCAGCAACGCTGTAAGCTATATCTGGGATTTTGGCGATGAAACAACTACTGATGATGTTAGCACAGAAGCAAACCCATCTTATACCTATCCTGCACTTGGTGTATACACCGTTACGTTAACAGCTACCGGTACTTGTGCAGATCAAAATACCACAACAAATAATTTAGATCTTTCAGTTGCCATTACAGATGCTTCTGCTTTGCAGTCGATCATGTTATATCCAAATCCGGCATCTGATGTTGCAACGTTAGTGATTAATGCAACTGAGGATATGCAAGGTGTTGTAACCATTTTGGACATGGCCGGAAATATGGTGATGCCTGCAGCTGAGCAACATATTCTATCAGGTAAAACAACTATTCAACTTGCTACTGCTGATCTCGCATCAGGCATGTATATGGTGAACATACTTGCTCAGGGAGCACAACAAACATTGCCATTACTCATAGCTAAATAAATAAGAAAGTTGCAATTAGGTAAGAGGCTGCAGGGAAACCGGGCCTCTTTTTTTATTGCATTACTGTTGTCGAAAATTTTCCCATGATCATAATTGCGCATTGCCGGATTTCTTCGCGTAATGCTCTCAATTGATGTATGTTGATGGAAGTTTCAGTAGATAAATCAAGAGTAATCTGTTCCGATTTGTATCGCTGCAGGATTGTTTTAACAGTAACAGGTAATTCAACTCTGTTGATGCAAATAACTACAGGTTCGCCTGAATTTTCATCATTAAACGGATGCCAGTTATGAATGCCATCCTCATGTAAAACCTGTTCTACCAATGTTGGAATGCTCGATTGCGCAGGATACCAGGATACAGGTGCAGATGAACCCGCATAATAATGCAAATATCCCGTAAGCATCTCAGCAATGCCTTTACCGGGTTCACAAACGATCACAAAATGTGGTCTGTCATGTAAAAATTGCATTTTCTTAATTATGAATTAACTTTGAATGCCGATATCTGTAGTAAATATAAATTAGTGTAATCAAATTGCAAATTATTTATCGCAATGTCTGATATGAAATGGAGAACAGAAGTGATGCCTGATCCTCTGCAAACGAAAATTGCGGTTAATGCCAAATGTATTTTTGCAGGTTCTTGTTTTGCTGAAAACTTAGGTGCATTTCTTCAACAGTACAAATTTAATGTGCTGGTAAATCCAACAGGCATTATTTTTAATCCAATTGCAATAGCAAATGCACTTGAAACAGGCGCCTCAAATACTATTCCTTCGCAGGATAGATTGTTTAATCATGTAGGTTTGTGGCGACATCCGGATGTGCACTCCAATCTCGCGCACCCGAACCGTGATTCGGCATGGAATTTGATAGAGAATGCATATAACGCTTTACATCAGCACTTTACGCAATCCTCCCATATTGCCGTCACCTTTGGAACAGCTTGGGTTTATAATGAACGCAGCTCAGGGAAAATCGTGGCAAATAATCATAAACTACCCGCTGCACATTTTACTAAGCAATTATTATCGGTGAATGAGATTGTAAATACTTGGCAGCCATTCATCGCACAGTTCCCTGAGAAGCAATGGATATTTACAGTCAGCCCGGTTCGACATACACGTGATGGTATGATGCAAAATGCTCGTAGTAAAGCAATATTAATAGAAAGCGTTAACCAACTAGCCGAGAATAACAAAAATGTCTATTATTTCCCGGCATACGAAATCATGATGGATGATTTGCGCGATTATCGGTTTTATGAACAAGACCTTATTCACCCTAACCAACAGGCATTGCAATATATTCGATCCTTATTTGTTCAGACTTGTTTAGATGATCATGCCGCTAAATGGATGGCTGCTTTTGAACCAATTATCGCAGCGCGTAATCATCGCCCTTTGTTTCCGGATTCTCAAGAGCATGCAGCATTTAAAAAAAGTATATTGCTGAAATTGGAATCGCTTAAGAAAGAATATCCAATAATGCATATTGCCGAAGAGCTTGATTATTTTGCTTCCTGATTATTGATCGTCGTCCACATCACTTTCATCAATAATAGTTCCCGGTAGTGTTTTCTTCGCGCTAACACCCAGTTTACGCAGTTTCTCCGCCTGCCCGATAAGGTTACCTGATCCGTCTTTCAGCTGTTTCATCGCATCATCATAACTGCGTTGCGATCTGGCGATATGGTCGCCAATGGTTTGCAGATTTTCGACAAAGCCAACAAATTTATCATACAAGGCAGCGCCTCGCTCGGCAATTTTTATAGCATTTTTGTTTTGCTCGTCCTTTTTCCAGATTTCACTCACCAACTTAACAGCCGCAATCAAATTAGTAGGGGAGATGAGTAAGATCCGTTTTTTATAGGCATAATTCCACAAATCGCGATCATGCTGCATGGCAACCAGGTAGGCAGGTTCTATTGGCACAAACATCATCACAAAATCCAGGCTTTGCGCAAAATCCTGATAACTGCGTTTACTTAATTCATCGATATGATGATAAACTGCAGCAACATGTTCATCAAGCGCTTTTTTCTGTGCCTCATCATCATCTGCAGAACTGAATCGCTCATAAGCACTCAAAGAAACTTTGCTGTCGATGATCACCTCGCGTTTGTCGGGGTAATAAATGATGAAATCCGGTTGCATGCGGCGACCATCTTCGTTGATCAGCGTATTGCCGCTTTCATCGCGCAAGGTTGTCTGTTTGGCATATTCTCGTCCTTCAGTTAATCCGCTTTGTTGCAGAATATTTTCAAGGATCATCTCACCCCAGTCGCCTTGTGTTTTTCGTTGACCTTTTAGCGCCTTAGTAAGATTATTCGCCTCATCGCTGATGCGCTGATTTAAGCTGACGAGGTCGCGGATTTTTTCTTCCAAAGAAAATCGTTGTTTGTTCTCTTTCTCATAAGTGTCCTCCACCTTCTTCTTAAAATCACGGATATCCTGATTTAAAGGATCAAGAATGAGTTTGATGTTTTTCTGGTTTTCCTCGGTAAATCGCTTGCTTTTATCTTCCAAAATCTCATTTGCAAGATTCCTGAAATGCATGGTTGATTTTTCTCCCAGCTCTTCAATCTCCTTTTTAATGGTGGCATTCTTTTCCTTCAACACTTCATTTTCCCCACGCACCTTGATCATGAAATTTTTCAATTCATTAATCTCATTCGCAAATTGTTCAGCCTGATTTTTTGTGTCAGTTAATTGCTGACTAAGTTGCTGTAAAGAAGTATTCGATGTTGCTAATTGAATTTGCACCTGTTCCTTTTCCGTTTGAGCGCTGCGCAATTCCTGCATAGCCTGTGCAACGGAAGCTTGCAGATCATTTTGTTTCTCCTGCAAATATTTTATGGTATTTTCTGCCTGCAACAGCGCACTTTGTTTCGCATCCAACTCCTTCACAGATACCATATCGCGCTCCGACATGTATTTTCTAATCAGCCAGGCAGCAACGGCGCCAATAACTATTCCGATAATAAGAAATATCAATTCCATACACTAAACAAGGGCTTGAAGTTACTAAACAATTACTTCGCCGGAGGCAATAAAAAAAGCAACCCGAAGGTTGCTATGGTAGCGTGGGGGAGGCTCGAACTCCCGACCTCAGCATTATGAGTGCTGCGCTCTAGCCAACTGAGCTACCACGCCGCGTGCCCGCTTTACGCCTGAAACAGCATAAATTGATGCGTTGCGGGTGCAAAGGTAGCATATTTATCGATGTTTTAAAAACCGTATCAGCGCTTTTTAACCAGCACCGGAATGTCCTCCGGCGTGCTGAAAGTATCAGGTCTGATGCCCTTTTCCGTAGTTATCAGATTGCAACAGGCATGTTCGGCATCATGCTCGAAGAACAACCACCATTTCTTGTCATGCGCTTCTTTAATAATGGCTTCTTTTTCTTTTATCGTTACCAACGGCCTTACATCATAACCCATTACGTAGGGTAGGGGAATATGTGCATGACTTGGAAGTAAATCGGCACAATACAACAACTTGCTGCCTTTAAAGTCAATCAATGGCAACATCATCGCCTCAGTATGACCATAAGTCCACATTGTATTGAAGCCCGGAAATAACTCCTCATTTTCTTCAATAAAATGTAAAACGCCATGTTGCTGCAATGGCTGAAAATTCTCTTTCAGAAAACTGGCTTTCTCTCTTGCATTAGGCTGCATCGCCCATGCCCAGTGCTTTTCGTTTGACCAATATCGCGCATTTTCAAATGCAGGTATCAATTTTCCTTTCGCATTCTTTTTCACCGCTCCACCACAATGATCGAAATGAAGATGCGTGAGAAATACATCCGTAATATCGCCGGGCGTGATACCATGGGTTTTTAATGATGCCTCCAATGAATAAGGACCATGCGGCTCGTAATGACCAAAAAACTTCTCATCCTGCTTATCGCCCATGCCACAGTCTATCAGCACGGTATGTCCGCCGCCAACCACCACCATACAGCGCATGGCCCAGGTGCAGAGATTATTGTCATCTGCAGGAACCAATTTATTCCATATTTTCTTTGGAACAACCCCAAACATGGCGCCACCATCGAGCTTGAACAAGCCGGCATGAACAGAATAGATTTGCATAAGGCTAAAGTAGTGATTATCAGATTAATATGCTACGCATTCAGCTAAAAGACTGGAACCAGGGTATGCGTTTGCTTCCTTTTGCAGCCATAACAATGCCGTAGTTGTCTTTGCCGTAGATCCACCTGCGCTTCATCAGGGTATTAATCACAAATCCCCACCAGAACATTTGGTGGATGCGACGGAATGTTACTTTAAATCCATACGACTTCAACAATGCCATGATTTTCTCATGATCAGGTTCCCCGTCAATCATTCCTGAATCATCATATCTTCCCGCCACCACGGTTAATGCTAAATCCTTCTTCTGTAAAATCTGGTGCATGCCCAGTAAGGCAAAATATTCGGCGCCATTGATCGTGATATTGATATGCCCGATAGTGTGGGTGTCAATATTAAATTGATGAAATATATTATCAAGTGTATCCATTTCCACTACCACTTCTTCGCCATTAAAAGAAACGGTGTCATCGATAGGCACATTTGTTAATTGATTCCAACTTGCCTTTTCACCCAATAATAATCCCATCTTGCCCTCGTGATTAAAAACTGCTCGATGAATAAGTGTAACAGGATATCGCTGACGCGCAACAATTAAATGTGCAGCTGCAATATTGCGAGGATCGGGATCTATGCCAATAACATTTCCTGCAGGGCCAACATTTTCTACCATCAAGAATAAATCTGATGTTACGGGTGCACTCATGTCAAAGCCAATCTGAACGCCAGTTTCGCCTGCTTTAAGGGATGGAAATTTCAATCGCCTGTCAACTGCGATAAACCATTTCCAAAACAATTGTTTCATGCGAATCTTTTCAGATGAGTTTCTCGCGAAGCGCTGCCATGCGCAATGCAGTTATTGCTGCTTCTTCGCCCTTATTGCCGTGCTTTCCGCCGGCGCGATCTATTGCCTGCTGTTCATCATTGGTAGTCAATACACCAAATATTACAGGCGTTGAATAATCAAGTCCAACCTGAATAACTCCATGTGCTACTGCCTGTGCAATATGTTGATCGTGTGAAGTTTCTCCTTTAATGATACATCCCAAGCAAATAACTGCATCCAATTCCTGCGATTCAAGCAATAATTGTGCAGCCTGAGGTAATTCAAAACTACCCGGAACATAAACAGTGATTATTTGCTCCGAAGGCGTTTTATAATGCGTCAGCGTATGATAGCAACCCTGATATAATTTCTCTGTGATAGCGGTATTCCATTCTGAAACGACAATACCGATTCGAAATTGATCACCCGAAGGGATAGCTGCTTCCTGCTGTGGTGTAAGATGCTGCTTGCCTGTGGCCATTATTCTTTAATACCGAGTTTGTTTTCGGCATAAGTAATGTCGAGATCAATATTCTGACCTTCCTGAGAAAGCGGATATAATTGTTTGATCTTGCGATACATTTCCAATGCACCTTTCAAATCGTTCTGCTCCGACATCAGGTCGCCTGCGAATTTGTAGAATGCAGGACTCTGAAGATTATTTTCTGCTTCATCACCTGCTTTTTTATACATGTCGATAGCCTTTTTGTAGTCTTTTTTATCGGCATACGCATGACCTAACAATACATATTTTTCACCGGCAATCTCGTTGGTTGTCGGGTTGAAATCTTCCAGATGTTTAATGGCATTGTCCAATTCAGCCTTGCGCATATAACAAACGCCGGCATAATAATGTGCCATATTGCCGCTTGGTGTATTACCGTAATTTTCTGCAATGGCAAGAAATCCCATCACAGCACCATCGCCATTCAATGCAAGATCAAATGAATCTTTTGCGAAATAATTCTGAGCACCTGCAATATTGTTTTGTGCCGTTGCAACGCGTGGCGACATATATAATTGCTTGTAAGCAAAATAACCGCCAATAGCCAACACAATTACACCCAAAGCAATCAGGATGTTGTTGCGATTTTTGAGGAAGAAATTTTCCACGTGCTCATAAGTACCTTTATCGAGTGTGGTGTCGGTTGCGGATTTGTTAACTTCTGACATATCGAAATATTAATCTTTTAAAAAGGGGTAATCTTGTTGAACGTAAATATCTTCATACACTGCAGCATCATCCGGCCATGGCGATTCATCGGCGAATTTCACGCATGCGTCAATCTCTTCTTCAATGCGTGCCTGAATATCTTCAAGCTCTTTCTGCGTAGCGTATTTTTTGTCTAATATTTTTTGTGCTGTCGTTTCCAGCGGATCGCGCAGCTTGTATTCTTCTACTTCTTCTTTTGTGCGGTATTTTCCCGGGTCACTCATAGAATGTCCGCGATAACGATAAGTGCGGATTTCCAAAAATGTAGGACCCTCACCATTGCGCGCTTTTTCTGCCGCTTCGTATATCGCTGCATGAACGGTTTCAGGCTGCATGCCATCAACAGGATAACTTGGCATATCATAGGCAAGACCTATTTTATACATATCCAATTGGTTGGTAGTGCGCTCGAGCGACGTTCCCATGGCATAACCGTTGTTTTCGCAAATGAAAATCACAGGTATCTTCCACAACATGGCCATATTGAATGTCTCGTGAACAGATCCCTGACGCACGGCGCCATCGCCAAAGTAACAGAGACAAACATTGCCCGTTCCTTTGAATTGTTCTGCAAACCCTATCCCTGCACCCAGCGGTATCTGCGCACCAACAATTCCATGTCCGCCAAAGAAATAGTTCTCCTTGCTGAAAAAGTGCATAGAACCACCCTTACCTTGGGTAACCCCTGTCACCTTTCCGAAAAGTTCCGCCATCGCCGCATTACAAGAAATGCCTTTTGCAATTGCTAGTCCGTGGTCGCGGTAAGCAGTGATAATAGGGTCTTCATGTCGTATCGCACTAATCGTACCGGCAGCTACAGCTTCCTGTCCGATGTAGAGATGACAAAACCCGCGAATCTTTTGTTGACCGTATAATTGCCCCGCTTTCTCTTCAAAGCGACGCATTTTATACATCAGTTCGTACCAGTTGAGGTAGGTTTCTTTGGTTATCTTTGAGCGATCCATTATTCGTGCCGAAAAATCGAAGGGCAAAGTTACGAAAAGGAGACCACAATCAAAACAACCGTGTTACTGCGCAGTATACGCCTCCTGCACTTTAAAAACTATGCTTCTGCCGAGGCCGTTTTTTCGCATGCTTTCACCCTTATCAACGGTTTGAACGGCAGCGGTAAAACAAACCTGATCGACGCCGTCTACTACCTCTGTCTTTGTCGTAGCTACTTCACCCGTTCCGATAGCAGTGTGTTGCAACATGACGCCCCGTATTTCAGGATTGACGGCACTTTCAGCAATCCGGAAGGCAGCCTCCTCATTACCTGCAAATACCTGACGGCGAAAAAAGAAGTGCTGCGAAATGAGGTGCCATACGACCGCATTTCCGACCATATCGGCAATTTCCCGGTGGCCATGATAGCGCCGGACGACATCAACATCATCAACGAAGGGAGCGA
>JAIBBA010000126.1 GCA_019694895.1 Chitinophagales bacterium | reverse complement strand
TCACGACTCACGATTGGTAGTGAGTAGTGGGACTAGCCCGGTTGGCCCTGTAACTTCGTTACAATAAAATAATTTACATGACTTCTGAAATTCACTCCCTCTCCCTCCGGGAGAGGACCGGGGTGAGGGCACTCACCCTATTTTAATCGCGGAGTTGGCGGAGTTTGCGGAGGTGTCTGGACCCGGCTATCGGCCAGGCAAGTTTTCAATTCACGAGTCACGACATTAGTATCTAGAACCAAGTATCTAGTATCTAGACTAGGTATCAGGTAAAAATTCACGAGTCACGAATCACGAATCACGACTCACGATTCACAACTCACCACTCACCACTCACCATCAATTAAATCTTATCGCTTTAATCGGCCTGATGCTCGATACAAACAAGGAAGGAATAATGAGAAATATGATAGATACCAGAAATGTGCCGAGATTCAACATCAATATCCAAACCCAATCCAGCTGCACCGGTGCAACCGATACGTAGTAAGACTCTTCAGGTAATTTGATAAGTCCGAATTGTTGCTGCAAAAAACAAAGCCCGATACCGATAATATTACCCCACAACATCCCGCGCACAATAATATTCGAAGCATTTAATAAAAATATTCTTCTGATAGCTGTGTTGTTGGCGCCCATTGCCTTAAGTATGCCTATCATGTTTGTACGCTCAAGGATTAAAATCAATAATGAGGTGACCATATTGATGAGCGCTACCATAAACATGAGCACCAAAATAATCCACTCATTTACTTTTTGCAGATTCAGCCAATCAAAAACACTGGGAATAATTTCTTTAATGGTTTGCACATCCCAAAAAGGGTCTGCCGCTTTGTGCACTTCGTGTTCAAGTTCATCAAGTCTATCCGGATCATCAATAAATACTTCGTATCCACCGATCTGATCGGCATTCCAATTATTTAACCGTTGGATATGACGAATATCTACCAACATGAATAATTGATCGAATTCCGATAATCCCGTATTATAAATACCATCAATACGCAACTTGCGAAACATCTGCTGATAATCGCCATTTTCTTTTTGATCGATGATATGTACTAGTACACTATCACCAACATGGTAGTCCAAACGCTCGGCAGTTGTCTTCGAGAGCAGTGTGCCGCGTGAAGCTTCATCTTTTGTGAGGTCTATGCCATGACCGTCGATGATATATTTATTAAAACCATCCCAATTAAAATCGCTGCCTATGCCTTTTAATATCACTCCTTCCATGGCAGTTTTAGTTTTGATGATGGCAGCTTTCCGCGCATAAATCTGAATGCCCGTAACACCCGGAATAGAATCTACCTCATTAATAAATTCCTGCTGACGATAAATGGGAATATCGTCAAATGAATTGCGCAAACTCTGCTTCGCGATATTGATATGTCCCCAGAAGCCATAAACTTTTTCGCTGATGGTTGCACGAAATCCATTTACCAGCGATGTAGAAATCAGCATAACCGATAAACTCAATGCAATGGCCACGCGCGCGATACCCATGATGAGTCGCGAAAAGCTACGCTCCTTATTATGCATGATGCGATTGCTGACAAAATATTCAAACCACATCCCGATTATCGTTTACCTTTGGCCTTTGATTTGCTATACATGCGTATGCTTTTGTTCAATTTGATGCTTGCAGGGCTGCTAAACACCGCTGCCTGTAAAAATAGTGATTCCGTGACGGTTTCCGCCATCGACACTGTGCATACCGATACGCACAATGATGATGCCATACTCACCGGTGCAGAACAAACTGAACTGTGGATGCCAATGCTCAAAGGAAAAGAGGTTGCACTGGTGGTAAATCAAACTTCTGTAATCGGTAAAAAACATCTTGTAGATACACTCATTGCCGCCGGCGTGCATATCAGTACCATTTTTGCTCCCGAACATGGCTTTCGCGGCACGGAGGATGCAGGTGCTACCATTCTGAATGCCAAGGATACCGCAACAGGCATTCCGGTATTGTCGCTCTACGGCAATAAAAAGAAACCTCTGCCGCAAGACCTTGCCGACGCTGATATCATCATATTTGATATTCAGGATATCGGCGCTAGATTCTATACCTACATTTCAACGCTGCATTATGTAATGGAATCATGTGCAGAAAATAAAAAGAAACTCCTCATCCTAGATCGTCCAAATCCGAATGGTTATTATGTTGACGGTCCGGTATTGGAAAAAGCGTATACTTCGTTTGTCGGCATGCATCAAATTCCCATCGTGCACGGCATGACAATAGGTGAATATGCACGCATGGTGAATGGTGAACACTGGCTTACAAACGGCGTACAATGCGAATTACAAGTTATTCCGTGTGCTAATTACGATCACACCGATATTTACAACTTAGATATTCCTACCAGTCCGAACATGCGCACCATGCAGGCGATATATTTATATCCAACCTTATGCTTGTTTGAAGGAACGAACGTGAGTGTTGGCCGCGGAACGGACAAACCTTTCGAATATATCGGTTCACCATATTTACCCCCTACCGGTTTTTCTTTTGTGCCGAAATCAGGATCGGGTGCGAAAACACCTCCGTTCATGGGACAAACTTGCAATGGATATGATCTATCTAAATGGCCTGTCGACAGTGTGCGCAGCGGAAAAATAAATCTTGCATTTTTTCTGGAGGTATATCATAATTATGCCTCATCAACGCCATTTTTTCTGGAGAATAATTTCTTCAATAAACTGGCGGGCAATGCAGAGTTGATGCAACAAATAAAAGCAGGATTGAGTGAAGAAGAAATTCGCTTAAGCTGGCAGGATGATATCAGTGCTTTTAAACAGGTGCGCAAAAAATATTTACTATATCCCGATTTCGAATAATGGCTCATCACTTGCGCATCATATACATGGGAACGCCTGATTTTGCCGTGCCGGGATTACAAAAACTGGTGGAAGCAGGATTTAATGTCGTTGCCGTTGTAACTGCTCCCGATAAACCAAGTGGTCGCGGATTGCAGGTTAAACCTACGCCCGTTAAAGTGTATGCCGATTCGCAGGGCATTCCGGTGTTGCAACCCGTGAAATTGAAAGACCCTGAATTTATCTCCACATTGCGCACTTACAATGCCGATCTGCAAGTGGTTGTCGCATTCAGAATGTTACCCGAAGTGGTATGGAACATGCCGCCTAAAGGTACCATCAACCTACACGCATCTTTATTACCTGATTATCGCGGCGCAGCTCCCATCAATCACGCCATCATCAATGGGGAGAAAGAAACAGGTGCTACCACATTTTTTCTTCAACATGCTATTGATACCGGCGATCTGATAGATCAAATTCGCATTCCGATTCATGATGATGATAATGCCGGCAGCATCCACGATACACTCATGATGCTCGGTGCCGACCTTATTGTAAAAACAGTGATTGCCATCGAGGAAAATAATTATTCCACGAAACCGCAATCCGGAGAAAGTAATAAAATCGCCCCAAAAATATTCCGCGAAAATTGTCGCATCGATTGGAACCAACCGGCAGAACGAATTCATAATGTAATCAGAGGATTATCCCCTTATCCCGGCGCATTTACCGACATCAAAGGTCCGCAATGGAAAATCCTCAAAAGCAAATTTGAAATAGAGCCACATCAACAATCTCCCGGCACTATTGCAACAGATGCAAAGACCTATTTAAAGATTGCAAGTGCCGATGGATGGGTTTATGTATTAGCAATACAACCCGAAGGCAAACGCAATATGGATATCGCTACATTTCTGCATGGATATCGTTCCTAAGCAATAAAAATTTAAAGAAAAGGAATTCAGAACCAGCGAATTCTCCTAAATACCCAATACAAGGCAAAGCTGATCAGAATGGAGAACAGCATGATCACGTAGAATCCGCTATTGGAATTCTCCAGTGGAAGATTCGCGAAGTTCATGCCATAGAAACTCGCTATCAATGTTGGCACCATAAGGATGATGGTGATGGAAGTAAGCCGCTTCATCACACTGTTCAGATTATTCGAGATGATAGACCCGAAGGCATCCATGGTACCATTGAGGATGTTGGTGTATACCGTCGCCATCTCGAGGGCCTGACTGCTGTCGATCACTATATCGGTGAGGTAATCATTTTTCTCCTCATCATTTTTGATGCCGAGGAAATTCGTACGCTGAATCTTCATCATCAATAATTCATTGGCGCGAAGGTCAGTTACGAAGTAAACAAGTGATTTCTGGATATTGAGCAATTTCGCCAACTCGGTATTTCTGCTCGAATGCATCAATTCTTTTTCGATGAGGTAGCGGCGTTTGTTCATCTCATTCAGATACTGAATAAAATAGAACACATTTTTTTCAAATATTTTCAATACCACCAAATCTTTATCATGAGGCGATAAATGTTTGATGGCAATACTGAAAAACCAGTCGATCACTTTATTCTGTGCCGAACTGATGATGATATTATAATCCTGCGTCAGGATGATGCCGATTGGAATGGTGATATAAAACGCATCGTTGTCGATGGAGTTCTCCATATCATTCTCGATAGGCGTATTGATCACGATGAGCTTCACGTTATCATCCTGCTCAAATCGCGAGCGTTCGTTGATATCGATGGAGTCGAGTAAATAATCTATCGGGATGTCGATGGCGTCGCTGAGGGTGGCGAGGCGTTTATGGTCGAAGGGGGGGTATACGTTTATCCAGCAGTCTTTTTCAGGTCTGTCAATCTCTACGATCTGGTTGTCAATTTTCTTGTAGTATTTGATCATCTCCTTCCATCTGGAACGTATACGGAATTTTAAGTGTGCAAAGATATGGTTTTTCTTTAACAAAATCGGCATTTCTGACCTAAAAAATCCTCTATGCCGGAGTATAACTGAATAGTCGAGATAGCTTAATGCTGAGGTGCACAGGGAAGGTAATAGCCGGGAGTGCTATTAAAATCAGAAGGACAAAATACCGACATCAAATTTGAGCCAAGCCCATATTGACAGCGGAGGTAAGTGGCATTGATTTTCCCGATTCAAACCAGGATTGACACTCAGGCTGGGCCTCATATGGCTGCAACAGTTGGGATATTGTTTGATACTGAACTGCAGCCCCACCAATAACAGGATATTGAGATTGTTCGATAAAGGTATGCAGTGCTCCAAAAATACTAAAGGCATGTTTACGGTCGCCCCCTAAGGCCAATATATGCACAAGCAGCATACATAAATAAAATTCGCTTTCCAATTCACCTGATAATTTAACAAATTCGGCAGACTCCTTGATCATATTTCGCGCAGCAATAATATCTCCCTTATTTAAATACCCTATCGCTTGAAATTGCTTTGAGGCAGCCTTAAATCCCTGGTATCCTTTTTCAGGAAAAATCATAAACATCTCCTGTCCTATTTGTATTAATTTATCCGAATCCATTTCCGGTTCAGATGTGGCAATTGTAGCTCTGATCAACATCACGGCACCTTGAATATAGGTGATACCATGCTCTTTAGCAATCGAAGCCGCGAGATTTAAGTTTTTATCTCTGATTTCAGGTTGTCCTTTTTGACGGAAATATTCATCAGACCAACAATAAAACATACAGTTAATTAAAGGATTATTTTGCCTTTCCAACAATTCAAACCCCTTTAATATTTTCTCTTCGGCGTCTTCCTTTTGCATATACGCGCCGTAACATCCATCAAAACAATATGCGTAGGTTAAATTATAAATATCATTCGTAGCGGTTAAAATATTTTGTGCAGCTTGCAACATGGCAAACCCTCTTTCAAGGTCAAATACAAATAACAGACAATACCCACTCCAGGTTAATGCGCGACCATGGACTACAGGATCAATTGTCCCGATAGTCCAACTTGATTCTTCATACAAACCGGCATCTTTTATCAGCATCACGGTTTCCGTGAATCCCCCGCGAATAGTCCAGTATGGCGCTAAACAAGGGAAAAACCGCCAAGCCATTTCAGGCAAGCCCAATTCCATAAAAATATAAAATGAAGCGCGAATATTCTGATATTCACTTTCTATTCGGTCGAGCCAAATTGCACCGTTTCGATTCCATAAATAGGGCTCAGCATCTTCACATAATTGGAGGAAATACTTGGCATACTGCAATTTAACCTTTTCGCAATCGGGATCTTGTGCCAGCATTTCCCCGGCATATTCATGAACCGTCTGTAACATGTTGAATCTCGGTTCCAACTCTTTATTCAAGATGTCCGTTTTTATCAAACTTACATCTAAAAGTCGCTCAGTATATTCTTCGGCATCAACCGCACTTTCATTTATTACAAGTATAGCATCAGCAGCCTCCATGGTCCAACTGCGCTTAAATACAGCCATTTGTCTGAAAATACTTTGGGTATCCGGCGACAATAAATTATAACTCCATTCAATTGCCCCCCTTAAAGTTTGCTGACGCTCCGGTAAATCCTTATGTCCTTTATTTACAAGGTCTAGTGTTTTTGTAATTCTTCCAAGCAATGCAGCTGGTTGAAAAAATCTTGTTCTTGCAGCAGCTAGTTCAATTGCAAGTGGCAATCCATCCATTCGCTGACAAATTTCAAGTATTGCTTCCGCATTTTCTTTTGAGTTTTCTATATTTTGATTTACTTCCTGTGCCCTATCTAAAAACAATTTCGTTGCAGCATAATTTTGCAAATCCGCAAATGCTATGGCAGACTCTTCAACAGGGAAATTTAATGTTGCCAGGTGGTAAATTCTTTCATTTCTGATATGTAAAATACTGCGGCTAGTTACCAATACCTTCAAATCCTTACATTGATTGATGAGCTGGCTCACAACCACCGAAGCGTCTACCACCTGCTCGAAATTATCAAGAATAAGCAAAAATTGCTTGCCGGTGAGTAAGTCAATGATCAATGAAATTAAATCATGTTTGCCATTATCCTGTATACCTAATTTTTCGCCTATGGTGTTTACAACCAATTTAGAATTTGTGATGGCTGCCAATTGTATGAATAAAACCCCATCTTTAAATTTATCCTTGTTTGCCTGACCAATAAACGTTGCAAGTGTTGTTTTACCCGTTCCACCTGCACCCAGAATTGTAATAAGACTCGTGTCCTCTCTTAGCAACAATTCAGAAACTAATTGCAAATCTCGTTCACGCCCTATCATTTCCGATTTAATAAGCGGGATATCAATTATCGGATGATCATGCTTATTTTCTATAGCACCTGTTGATGAATCAATACTTCCCTGCCCCGAAATGAGTGATGATTCAAATATCTCAGACATCAGTACCGATAGATCATTTTCTATCAGTTGTTTGAGCTCATCTGCAGTATTAAATTTCTGATAACAGGCCGAGTCACTATTCGAAATATCTTGTAATAAAAGGTCTAGCTTTTCCTGACGCTCTGTTGAATTCTTAACATATATCAGTTTAGGCTTCGTTTTCCCGCAAAGTCGATATTCATCCTCCAATCCCGAAATCTCAGCTCCGGGAGCTATCCAACCATAACTATTCCAATAAATTCCCAGAAATATATGACTCTGGCTTAAATAGGCAGAATACAAATCCCTCGGAGGATGCGGACGCGCACCGGCTTCGAAGAAAACAGGAATAAGTTTCAAGCTTTCAATTGCACTCCTGGCAGCTATGCGTTCCTCTGCTAACTCGTTGATGGTTGAACTTATAAATACCCTGACGCGCTGATCAGGAGTCTTTATTATTGACATATGATGGTGTGTTTTCGCATATAAATCCGATCCTTACGGCTACGTCAATAAAGTTAGGCAATTCAATCCTAATGTCTAGCATTCGAACTCGATTAAATTTAAGCAAATCACCCGGTTTCATGCCGGTTGATATCTCAACCCGATTAGCACCGGAACGGGTCAACAGTGAAGAATGAACTTCTTTGCTTTAAGCATTTATCTCCCCACTAAAAACAAAAGTTCCGGGTCCGATCAGGTAGATATCGGTGAAGCTGCCGTCGGCATGATAATGGAATTGCACACGCAGCGCTCCTCCCATTGTGCGGATAGGAACCTCATGGGTGCCGAAAGGAAGATTTTGCATCAAAGCAGAAACCAATGCAGATGCAGTTACACCTGTTCCGCAACTCAAGGTCTCCTGCTCCACACCGCGTTCATAGGTGCGAATATGCATTGTTTCACCCTGAATATGTATATAATTTACATTCGTGCCTCCCGGTGCAAATAAAGGGTCGTATCGCAATTGTGCTCCGTCGCGGTTAACATCAACAGCCATTACATCATCAACAGCCAACACCACATGCGGAGATCCTGTGTTTAAAATATACTGTCCTTTATGCAGTTCAACTGACAACACGTCACGCATATGAAGCGACACTTCGTCGCCCGTAATGATGGCATCATGATCGCCGTCGGAAGCAAGAAAATGATAATGCGCTTTATCGATGCCGAGGCGTTTTGCAAACTGTACCATACATCGCCCCCCATTTCCGCACATAGAGCCCGGAAGCCCGTCGGCATTGAAATACAACATCTCGAAATCATAACCCTCGCGCTCCTGCAGCAACATCACCCCATCGGCACCAATGCCAAATCGCCTGTCGCAAATAAAATTAAACCAATCGTAACGTGTCCTGTCTATCTGTCCACTGCGATTATCAAATAGTACAAAATCATTGCCTGTTCCCTGATATTTGTAAAACTGAATGGGCATAAATTGCGTTAATAAACGATAATGAGGTTAAAATTTGTTAAGCTAAAATACAACAATATATCATTCGTCGTTTAGAGCATGAAATTTGATGGAGAACAATCAGAAAAAAAATAAAGTGCATTATGAGAGCTAAAATTCTCGGGATGACAATGATGGTGGCGGTGATAAGTTCATTGGCTACCGTGGTGGTGTACGATCGGTTTATTGCCGACTACGGCCACAATGAAAATGGCAGTAATTCGCCATATGCGTTTACCAAGGCTTCATTCCCTGTAGCGCCGTCGGGAATGGCACCTGTTGATTTTACGTATTCGGCAGCGCTCACAACACCAACTGTTGTGCACGTGAAAACCACCTTCAAGCAGCAAGCAAATTACGGTGGCTCCAACGACATCATACGTCAGTTCTTTGGCGATGATTTCAACTGGGAGCAACCAAGTGCCCAAGC
>JAIBBA010000231.1 GCA_019694895.1 Chitinophagales bacterium | reverse complement strand
AGGAATGCGTATTTGTGTAACTTTATTACTGTCATATTCAAAATATGTAACGTCAACTACCCCATTGCTTTCATTGGCAATTTTAAAAGTGATACAAGAACCGGGGTCGCAAGCAATCAGAAATAAAATTACCGGAAGAAACACGATCGCTGCCCGACTAGCATTATTTGAAAAAAAGTGCCGCATATTCTTTCAAGTATCAATTAAATCATTCCTTCCTCAATATTTTCTCTATGGCCCTTCCTTTGGCTAACTCATCAACCAATTTATCGAGATACCGAACCTTCCTGGTTAATGGGTCCTGTATTTCCTCAATTCGATATCCGCAAATCATACCTGTAATGAGCTTTGCATTAGGATTGAGTTTCGCCTTATCAAAAAAATCAGCAAAATTGACACGCTTTTCAATTAGCTTTTGTAAAGTTACAAGGTTATACCCCGTAAGCCATTCAATCACCTGATGCAATTCATCCTTAGTCCTCCCCTTCTTTTCGATCTTAGCGAGATATAATGGATATACTGAAGCGAAGGTCATCGCCGCGATACGTGCTTCATGTGATTTAGTTGTTGCCATACTCGGGGGTTTATTTATTAAAGATAATGCTTAGCAATAAATCTACAATGATGTAAATTATGTCCAACAGTCATAAAGCTATGTTCATATTAAAACTACAAATAGGCTTAATACTTTGAAACAGTCAACATACTATTAATCAAATAAACACCAGCATTGCCTTACGTGCATCTTGATATCTATTGAGGGTTTTCTGCAAAGTGCAGAACATTTTATACCTCCTAGGCTCACTAAAATCACCTTTCATGATGTGATTGTCGTAGTCATACCCTGAAGTAGAAAAAATGCTCCGCTTCGCTGCACATTTTGTCACTTCAGGGCAGGCACTGAGAGGGGAATATTGTGCTCTGCCGAAGGCAGAGCGTTCTCCTCTTCCACCACAAGCCTGCCCTGAAGAGTAAATTTTGCAGCGAAGCGGAAAAAAATTTCTACCTCCGGGGTTTCAGCTTACAGATTTCTCTTTTGAGAATTAATTAGCTCAATTGCGTAGCTCATTGAATTGAGAACTAGTGCGCCTGGGTATATATCGGGAAAGGAATTAGGGAAAGAAGCACATTTCGGTTAAGGATCAGGTTACTGTCTTCTTAATCAAATTATTGTTTCAAATCCCATACTTAAAATTTCAAAGCATGAACATTCACTTAATTTCAAGAACCTTCATGCAAACAATGAATCCTATCGAAACCATGGCAACCAAAGCCCACCAAACCAAATTCTTAGAGGCATGATCCACATTTTTACTTCTGTAATATTGGTGGTACGAATATCCCATCAACGTCATTAAGGCAATGCCGGAAATGGCAACAAATAACCTATTTTCTGAAAGGTACACCACAGCCATCAATCCAATTGATAGCAAAGAAAGCCCACGACGGTAGAGTTGGATACGACTTGCGTTGAAACCAACAGCAATAGGATGCACCTCCGCTAGCAGCACCTCCAAATTGGCCATATCCTCCAGTTGAGCAGGAACATGTATCACATCCAATTTGGTGCGGCCCCGAATGATAATATCTCCCGACAAATTTTTAATAATATCCCTTACCTCAATCCGTGGTATCGTGATTGAAGGCGTGTTGAGCTGCTCTCTTGTAATATCCTCCTCATTGATTGTAAGCACATAGCTTTCAAATATCGCTCTTCGTTTATTGGCGACATAATAGGTCACTAACAAATTGACACCAATAACAAACAATAGAATCAACGGCAAATAGACGCCGGCTATCTCATCCCAATCAGCCTTATAAAACCCGATCAGAAACCCTCCCACACCGGCTATGAGCGAAACAGGGATGGTTTTCAGAAGCAGGTTCTTTCTTACCTGGGGGAAAGAGTTGGGGGTGGGTTTGAAGTGGGGCATGGAAATAAATTCAAAATTTACTTTAATACAATTGATAGTATTACGATTACCTTCAGCTACTCGCAACTACAATTGCTTCTGGAATGTATTTCCATAAATTATTGACATTCCTGCCATAAAACCATTCCGCCTCATTCTGCTTACAAACCATATTGTCCTCTGGGTTAAATGTTCCAACCACAAGAAGCTTATTTCTTCCAATAATTGAGCGACCCGAAAAGGTTTGTTCCTTTTCAAGTTTTATTAACTCATGAATAAATTTGTGTTCTATTGTTTTCATAAACTTACCTGTAACGTTCCGAAGGTAGGCGCAGTGGCCGGTGAGAAACGTTATAGCGAAGTGATAGCTAAATTACAAAAAGGAGTGGAATTATTCTTTCGACTGGAAACCGGCCATTGTGCTTACCTTCTGTTATAGCACGTGGTTCATTCGATGACCACTTTTTTAGAGTAACTTCTTTCGTTATTCTTTATTGTGACCAAATAAACACCTTTAGGCTGATTGCGCATATCAATCGCATTTGTGTTTTCGATAATTGTTTCATGAAATACCGCTTGCCCAGCAATATTAATAATTATTACATCGAAATTGTCATTTGATATTTTATGGATGTAAATATTGTCTTCAAATGTATAAATTGAAAAATCCGGAGATGAATTGGTTGAGGCAATATCTACATATGAAATGGTGTCTCCGGTAAGAATTGGCTGATTGCATTGTGTTTCGTATGCAAAGTCTTTAACAATTAACTTGTCAACAGAATCCATAACTACACATCGAATCCAGCCATAGTGAAGACAGTTTTCCTGGTCTTCAAAGCGAACGCCTAAATATCTGATGG
>JAIBBA010000029.1 GCA_019694895.1 Chitinophagales bacterium | reverse complement strand
GGTGCATAGGTCTTGCTAAGAACAGTTTCGGTAGTTGGAATTACACCGCCTGATCCATTGTCGATTGGCACAATTTTCAGTTTGTCGGTATTATTTTCATAATATGCCATTCCGAAATACCCGAGGGCACCTTCATCACCTGCTATACCATTTACAAGGGTATTGTCATCTTCGTTGGCATTAATATCACCACGAGAATCGCCTTTCTTACCGCAAATTACTTCGGTAAAATATTCATAGGTTCCGGAAGCAGTTCCCGGGCTATAAAGATGGATTTCAGAATTTGGCCATTCAGGACGCACTTGATTCCAGGTTTTGATTTTGCCTTGAGCAGCAGATTCCCAAATCATTTTGAGTTCGGCAACAGTCATTTTGTCTACCCAGGTATTCTTAGGATTTACCATCACGGCAATACCGTCATAAGCAATTTCCAACTCAAGATATTTGATTCCGGCAGAGTCGCAAGCAGCTTTTTCGCTGTCTTTGATAGGGCGGCTGGCGTCGCAGATATCGATTTCGCCGCGACCGAATTTCTTCATTCCACCACCTGTTCCGCTTTCACCAAGGGCAACGTTCACGTCCGGTTGCTCGGCACGAAACTCTTCGGCAACGGCTTCAGAAATGGGGTATACGGTGCTTGATCCATCAATCATAACAGATCCGGTAAGGGCTTCTGCAGCCTCTCCACCTTTGTTTCCACCGCAGGAACTCAGTCCGATTACGGCTATAACACCTAAATAGCTTAAGTTTTTCAACATAATTGCAGTTTTTTATCGGGGACAAAGCTATCCGGGGTGTATTAACTCAATGTTAAGTAAGCATTAAGATAATCCTATTTATACAATTTCTTAATCATGGGACCGGTTTAGGTCAATGTTAAGTGTTTGTGATTGTTAATTTTAGTTTAATTTTACAGACACTTTTTAACGAACTAAGCCCATTACCATGTCTATTGATCGCGTTCTTCGATTCTTTCAACCGAAAGACAAAACCTTTTATCCCCTGTTTGACAAAGCAGCCGACAACATTGTTGTGATTGCCGAATTACTGAACAAAGTAGTTCAGGAAAAAGACCAGCAGCGCCGCGAAGAGTTAATTCGCGAGATTGAGCAGGTTGAACATCAGGGAGATGAGATTACACATGAGGTTTTGAATAACTTGAATATTGTGTTCATCACACCGTTTGATCGCGAAGACATTCATGCGCTCATTACATCAATTGACGATGTAGCCGATCACGTAAAAGATGCTGCACTGCGCATTCGTCTTTTCAAACCGCAAGCATTACCTGCAAGTATTGTAAAGCTATCCGACTTAATCTGCCATGGAACAACTGAAGTGCGCAAGGCGATTAAAGAATTGAACGATATGCGCAATCTTGGCAAATTAAAGAAACTGATTATTGATATCAACAACGTTGAAAATCAGGCTGACGCAGTTTTCGAATTAGCGATGACCGACCTTTTCGCAAATGAAAAGGATCCTATCGAAATCATTAAAATCAAGGATATCATTGCTAAAATGGAAAGTGCAACCGATCGTTGTGAAGATATAGCCAATGTGATCGAGTCCATCATCGTTAAAACAACTTAA
Organism: Chitinophagales bacterium; assembly: GCA_019694895.1. Classification (GTDB taxonomy): domain Bacteria; phylum Bacteroidota; class Bacteroidia; order Chitinophagales; family BACL12; genus UBA7236. The sequence continues at coordinate 28,299 of JAIBBA010000029.1, read as the reverse complement.
TGTATGTGGGGAATCGAACCAATCATTATTGTCACGGTTGTTCTTGCTCTCGTGTTTGATTTTATCAACGGAGCAAACGATGCCGCCAATTCGATATCAACTATTGTAGCGACAAGAGTTCTAAGCCCATTAAAAGCGGTGATATGGGCTGCATTTTTCAACTTTGCTGCACTATGGGTATTTCACAGCACAGAAGTATCCAAAACGATGAGTAAAGGTGTTATCGATGCCGGAGTTGTGGATGGCGATAACTATTTTATCCTCTGTTCATTGTTAGGCGCAATTTTGTGGGGATGGCTATGTACTCGGTTTGGCATGCCCATCAGCTTGTCACATACATTAATAGGCGGACTCATAGGCCCGGCTCTTGTGAAAAGTGGTCCCGATGCACTGTTGTGGTGGGAACCTGATCACAAAGGATTAGGATGGATAGCTACGTTTATCATTTTAGCTCCCATCATCGGATTAATTTTAGCATATATACTTCAAATAATAACCTTTTGGATATTCAGAGCCTTTAGGCCTAACAGGGTGAACGGCTTTTTCCAGATCATGCAGTTGGCATCATCAGCAGCTTTTAGCCTCGGACATGGAAGCAACGATGCTCAAAAAACTGCGGGAATTATTATTTTATTGCTCGCTTCAAACGGTCATGTTGCACTAGATGCCCCCCCTCAATGGATTTTCTATATGTGCTATATCGTAATTGGTCTGGGAACATTGATTGGTGGATGGCGAGTGGTAAAGACGATGGGACACAACCTTACGCCATTAAAACCAATGGGCGGATTTTGCGCAGAAACCGCGGGGGCAATCACATTGTTTAGCACTGCTTCATTAGGTATTCCTGCTTCAACAACACATACCATTACCGGCGCCATTATGGGTGTTGGAACAGCTAGGCGAGTAAGTGCCGTAAGATGGGGCGTTGCCGCAAAAATTATTTGGGCATGGGTACTGACTATTCCTGCTACCATTATTATGAGCGGAATAATTTATTGGATAGTATCGCAAATGGTCTAAAAACTAATACCGCGCAACACATCACCTATCAGGTTAGGATTTGTTCCTACTATACGACCCTCATTGTAATTTTCTTCCCCTTTAAAATTAACAGCTACGCCGCCGGCATTTTGTAAAATCAGAATGCCTGCGGCGATATCCCATATATTCAGGAACCCTTCATAATATACATCCTGCCTTCCACAAGCCACATAACATAAATCTGTAGCAGCTGTTCCCAGTCTGCGTATATCCCGACCATTGTCTAAAAAAAATTTTAGAGTATTCGAAATTTCTCGCGTTCGCTGGTCATTTCTGATATAAGGAAATCCGGTAGCAATTAAGGCATCTTGCAAAGTATGACATGCAGAAACCGAAATGGTTTTACCATTGCAGTAGGATGAAGCTCCTTGCCAGGTATAAAACATTTCATCATTCGCTACTTCATATACAACTCCAAGTACGAATTTATTTCCTGCTTGCAATGCAATGCTGATACTATAAATTGGAATGCCATGCACATAATTCATCGTGCCATCCAATGGATCGATTATCCACTTATAATATGTATCAATTTGTTCGACAGTATTCTCTTCAGTAACGAATCCTGCATCGGGGAAAATATTGCGCAATCCTGCAACAAGTTGACGTTCGGATTGCATATCTACTTCCGTAACAAAATCGCGAATACCTTTTTTTGAAATAGCAACGCCATCGAATGATTTTCGTTGCTCACGCATATAAGCACCGATGGGTTTCACAAGAGCCATCACTTTGTGGGATATATCTTCTAATGGAAGACTGACATTTTCTGCAGAATCAGACACGTTTCGAAAATTTATTCAACAATCTCTGAATTAATAATATTACCAACATACCTCCGCTCAACCATAAAGCAAATCGGGCAAGGTAATCGCCATGACGCGTATAAAATGTAAATGCACTATTTGCGGGCAGAGAGGCTGATATTGCGCTTTGAACATTCCAGGGTTGAGCCTGCGAAATATCGCCACGCTGATCAATAAAACAACTGACGCCCGTGTTCGCAGATCGGGCAATGGCTCTGCGCGATTCTATTGCTCTGAGACTGGCATACATACAATGTTGTTTGTATCCATCTGTATCGCCCCACCATCCGTCATTCGTGATGATACAAATAATATTGGCCCCTTTATTAATATAATCGCCAACATACTCACCAAAAATGCTCTCATAACAAATCACCGGTGCTATGCCGACAGAATCTTTATTAAAAAAGACCGTTCTGTCCTTTTGAATTCCAAGTGAACCTTCAATTCCTCCGAGGTTAATAGTAAAATAATTCAGCAATTTCATGTATTCCGGATATGGCATACGTTCAACACCGGGTACTAATTTCGATTTATGATAATACCCTATCGGCCCTTCACTATTTAAAGCAAGTGCTGTATTATACACATCAAAATAAATCGTATCCGGTTTTCCTGTAACAGGACTGGCATATTCCAGATGTCGCGCAGTGGCTGTTGCTTTATCGGCAGATGGATATTTTTCGTATCCATTTATTCCTATCAGGCAAACAAGATTCGGAAAACTATCAATTGCTTTGCTCACATCTCTAACCGGTTTTTGCCACGACAATTTATCTAACCAAACATCGGTTTGAATAGCTGTTTCAGGCCAAATTAAAAAGTCGGTTTCACTATTGACATGTTGCAAGGAAGTGCGCAACATTTCTTCCATTTGCACACGATATGGGATGGTAAATTTCTCAGTGTATGGATCGTAATTGGGTTGCAATACCGTAAATTGAACAGGCTTACCTTTATCCTGATAATTACGATACATCTGCAAACTTATCAGAATAGGCAAGGCAATAATGATGAGTATGCCTAAAGCGTGAAAAATCAGTTGTTTCTTTTTCGTTGCAGAGATAAGTGGTTGCTTGTATTCAGCTATCGCATGAAATACCCAAATATTGATTAACAGCACCCATAGTGTTCCGCCGAAAACACCGGTAATTTCATACCATTGCACCCATGAATATTGCGCTGCGAATACATTTCCCACCGTCAGCCAAGGCCATGTAAGTTCCCAGGTGAGATGTATCTTTTCGAAGCTCATCCAAAACACGACAAAAGCCAGATATCCCGCCAGTTTGCCGAATTTCAATCTCACTTTTCGCATCAGCATCAGCGGAATGGTCATCAGAATGGGATTGGCAATATTGGCAAACAATCCACCGGCTACAGAGGCCTTTTGCACCCACCAAGTGGTAGCAAGATTCCATACTAACAAGCCTAAAAAGAGTGCGAACCAAACCTTCAGGCCTGTATACTTCGTGTAGCTATCTGAAATGAGCCTTTCGGCAAAAAGGAGGGGCACAAAGGCGAAAAATATAGGTATTGCCGTATGCATTGGCGGCCAGGACCACCAAAAAAGGACTCCTGAAAGGAGAGGAAGTCCCAAAAACAGCCCCAATGTCCGATTTATTGATCCTTGCATACCTGTGGATCAAAGGTAAACGATTTCGACGGGTATAATCATGTGGTCAATTGTGTTGGTGATAGGTGGACATTTCATTTGCTGAAAATTGAGCACTCTGTGCGAAAGGCATAACTTTGCAAGCTAAGATATGGTTAAGATCGGGGTATTAGGTGCAGGACATCTGGGGAAGATCCACATCAAACTGCTAAAAGAAATTCCAACTGTGGAACTGATCGGTTTTTACGACCCTTCGGATGCCAATGCTGAGCAGGTTGTAAATCAATATGGTGTGCCACGGTTTACAAATATGCATCGACTCATTGATGCCTGCGATGCCATTGATATTGTAACACCCACCATTTCACATTACGAGTGTGCCAGGGCCGCCATTAAAAAGGCCAAACACATCTTCATAGAGAAACCGCTTGCCAATACAGTAAGCGAGGCCAAGAGCTTGGTTGCGCTATCGCATGAGGCACATATAAAGGCACAAGTTGGTCATGTTGAGCGATTTAATCCGGCTTTTTTATCGGTGAAAGATCAACATTTTGCTCCTATGTTCATCGAGTCGCATCGGCTCAGTACATTCAACCCCCGTGGAACCGATGTATCTGTTGTGCTGGACCTGATGATTCACGATATTGACATTGTATTGCATCTGGTAAAGTCTAATGTTAAAAAGGTATCTGCAAGTGGTGTTAAGGTGATATCAAACCAACCCGACATTGCAAATGCACGTCTTGAATTTGATAATGGTTGCGTAGCAAATCTTACCGCCAGCAGGATCTCGATGAAAAAAATGCGAAAAATGCGCTTATTTCAACGCGATTCGTATGTGTCGATAGATTTTGCCGATAATGTGACAGAAATATTGACGCTTTCAGATGCGAAAGATCATCCTGATGCGTTAACCATTGATATTAATACGGGAGATCAGTTCAGCAAAAAAGCTGTAAGACTGGACAGACCTGAAGTGCAACCTGTCAATGCAATAAAACTGGAATTGGAAATGTTTGCCAATGCCATCATCCATGATACTGAAACACCTGTTACGATAGAAGATGGTTTTCGCGCATTACAGGTAGCGCACATGATTTTACAAAAAGTTGAAAAAAATGCTGCGTTCCACTAAATAAGGAGATATCAATGTTAAATAAAACACGGGAAATATTAATCATTCTTTTTGCTGTTGGATTATTTGCGGGATGTGAAATCATCAATCCTGAAGAAATTACACCATCATATGTTTATATAGATGATTTCACATTAACTACTAATCTCGAAACGCAGGGATATGCCAGCAGTAAAATAACTGACGGCTGGATATACATCAATGGAACTTTTATTGGTGCTTATGAACTTCCGGCTACCGTTCCCGTGCTAACGGAAGGTGAAACTGACATTATTATATATCCGGGCATTAAAGAAAATGGTATCAGCGGAGTTTCGATGATATATCCATTTTATAACGCATATACCATTACAAGAACGCTTACTGCCGGAGCAACCGACACCTTGCATCCGTCTTGCACATACAAGCCATCTGCCGGAATTCAATTCGATATGCTTGAACGTTTTGAAAGCAGCAACGCTTTTGGAGGTGTCGAAACTGAGGTTGGACTGAATACTACCACTGATCCATCTTTGGTGTTTGAAGGTAACAGGTCAGCAATTGCGAACTTTTACCCGGATCTGGATACTTTCCGTGTAGCATCAAGCGAACCGATTGCATTTCCCGGTGCCGATAAGCAAATGTTTCTTGAATTGGATTATTTAGCAGGAATGGATTTTAATGTATGGTTGAAATGTAATACAACTGATCAGCCTGTGTATGATGAGGTTTTGACCATCACTGAAAAAGATTACTGGAATAAGATCTATGTAAACCTCAATCCTTCCCTTCAGTTCTTTGCACAATATTCTCCCATCAGTATTCAGTTAGAATTCAGAGCTGTGAATTATGATAATGACACGAGTTCCATTATGTTCGATAATGTGAAAATCATTCAAACAAAATAATGCGTTTCAAAAAGAAGATCGGGATACTTACCTATATCATTTTCGACTATATGTCGGCAATGGTGGTATGGGCCGGTTTATTCTTTTATCGCAAATTTGTTATTGAAGATCTGCCATTTGACATCGACGGACAGGTGTTGAGCGACAATAATTTCTTTGCCGGGATAATTAGCATACCGGTTATCTGGCTTGGCTTGTATTTCATTGCAGGCACCTATACCGACATTTACAGAAAATCGCGACTGGCCGAGATCACACGCACGTTTGTGGTAACATTTATTGGCGTGTTGATTATATTCTTTGCCTTGCTGCTGGATGATTATATCAGCGACTATCGCGATTATTATCAAATTTTCTTTGTTCTATTATTTGGTCAGTTTTTGCTTACAACAATTGTCCGCATGATCATTCTGACCAGGGCAAAGCGGCAATTGCAAAAAGGTGTAGTGGCTTACAACACTATTATTATTGGTGGAGACCAGCGTGCTTATTCAATTTACAGAGAGATCACACATTATAAGAAATCACTGGGATATGCATTTGTCGGATACCTGGAAGCTAATGGTGATCATCATAGTGATTTGGAAGGACATATGCCTTGCCTGGGAAATTTGAGCCAGCTGGAATCCATTTTAGACCAGCGCAATGTAGATGAAGTAATTATTGCGATAGAGACATCGGAACATCATCTGCTCAATAATCTTATTGATACCGTAGCAGGAAAAGGCAATATCGTGATAAAAATTGTTCCAGACATGTATGATATCCTGTCGGGCAGTGTGAAGATGAGTAATGTATTGGGCGCAGTATTAATCGAAATTTATCCCGACCTGATGGTAGGTTGGCAAAGGATGATCAAAAGAGCGTTGGATGTAACTGTTGCATCAATAGGATTCATTGTATTATGGCCTTTGTATTTATTTATTGCCATTCGTGTGAAGATGTCGTCAAAAGGTCCGATTTTCTATCATCAGGAACGTATTGGTTTGCATAATAAGCCTTTTACCATTTATAAGTTTCGCTCTATGTATATCGATGCAGAGCAAAACGGACCGGCATTATCCAGCGAGAATGACGAACGCATCACTCCCTGGGGCCGTATAATGCGCAAATGGAGATTTGATGAGCTGCCACAAATATTTAATATCCTGAAAGGTGAAATGAGCCTTGTGGGACCCCGTCCTGAACGCCGACATTATATCGATCAGATTGTAAAGATTGCTCCCTCGTATAAACATCTTACCAAAGTAAAGCCGGGACTAACAAGCTGGGGCATGGTGAAATTCGGATACGCCAGTAACGTGGATGAAATGGTACAGCGAATGAAATACGACCTGCTGTACATAGAAAACATGAGCCTGGCAATTGACTTTAAAATATTATTCTATACGCTGCTCATCATTTTCCAGGGAAAGGGAAAATAAGGAATTTTTGTGATATGTAATACGAGGAATGTCCATGTGCGTTATGGCACCTTATATTACCTTTGATTCATGAGTTATCAAACTCCTGACGGTTTATCATCTGAAGAGGTGCTTGCTTCCCGGAAATTACATGGTTCCAATGTGCAGGAAGTACAGCAGCGAAATTTGCTCGTTGGCATTATTCTCGAAATAGTTGCCGAGCCGCTTTTTATTTTATTGTCGGTAACCATGGTGTTGTATTTCATACTTGGCGAAATACAAGAAGGTCTCATATTAATGGTGGCCTTAGGAATTGTTTCCGGCATTTCCATATTTCAAGAACAACGGAGCAGAAATGCTGTAAACGCTCTGAAGGATCTCACTAGTCCGCGAACACAAGTCATCAGAAACAAAGAACAAATTTCCATACATACAGATGAAATAGTGGTAGGTGATATCATCTTACTCGAGGATGGTAATATTATTCCGGCGGATGCTACAATTCTATTTTCAAGAGATTTAACTGTTAATGAAAGTGTGTTGACAGGAGAGTCGCTTCCTTTATATAAATCGGCCGACAGCGCTGATAATTTACTTTTTCAAGGAACAACCATAGTAGGCGGCTCAGCAACTGCAACGGTTACCGCAATTGGATTAAACACACGTTTGGGTGAGATTGGTGCGAAATTATCCGATATCGCTGTTCAAAAAACACCTTTACAACTTCAAATCAGAAAATTTATACAATCGATGGTGATTGTTGGTGTAATTGCATTTCTGATTGTATGTATAGTGAATTACCTGACCAGTAAAAATATCATTCACAGTTTATTACACGGACTTACTCTTGCTATGTCTATTTTGCCTGAAGAAATCCCTGTTGCCTTCAGCACATTTATGGCATTGGGTGCATTTCATTTGTATAAGAAAAATGTCATCGCCAAGAGTCCCTATACTGTCGAGACCTTAGGTGCTGCCACCGTAATTTGTTCTGATAAAACAGGTACTATTACAGAAAACCTGATGAAGCCAATTGCCATTTACGATGCAATTGATGATAATGTTCATGATTTTAATATAAGCAGACCTGCATATCATCCGTTAATAGAATTTGCTATGTGGGCTTCAGAGCCGGAGCCGTTCGATCAGATGGAAAAGCAAATCCATCAACTGTATACAGAAGTGGCATTAAGCGACTTGCGATTGCAATTTTCGATGGTGCATGAATATCCATTAGATGGCACTCCACCCATTATGACGCATGTGTTTTTTAATGACAACGAATATAAAATAGGTTGCAAAGGTGGCTTAGAAACACTGCTGCCCTTGTGTAATGCAGATAAAGAAACAATACAACGCGTTACAAATCAAGCTGAAATTTTCACCGGAAAAGGTTTTCGTGTATTGGCTGTTGCGAAGGCAGCATTTCCCGAAAATGGATTGCCTGCCAGACAAAATTTATTCAGTTTTGATTTATTAGGGTTGATAGCATTTTACGACCCTCCAAAGGCAAAAATTAAAGACCTCATTCAAACATTTTATCAGGCAGGCATACAATTTAAAATGATTACCGGCGATCATGCCGCTACTGCCATTTCCATTGCTGATATCATTGGTATGCAACACAATGGAAAGATATTGAGCGGCAATGAGGTGATGCAAATGTCAGACGCCGCCCTTTCGGATGCTGTTGAAAGTACGCATATCTATGCACGCATGTTTCCGGATGCAAAATTGCGCATTGTGGAAGCACTTAAAGCCAAAGGGGAAATAGTGGCAATGACGGGAGACGGAGTAAATGATGCACCTGCATTAAAAGCTGCACATATCGGTGTTGCCATGGGTAAGCGCGGAACAGAAACCGCGAAAAAAGCGGCAGCACTTATTTTGGTAGATGACGACTTAATGAAAATGGCAGATGCTGTTGCGTTGGGTCGAAGGATATATGAGAATTTAAAGAAGGCTATCCGATATATTATCAGTATCCATGTGCCGATAATTTTAATTGTTACACTTCCTTTATTGCTGGGTTGGGCATTTACGGATATCTTCCAACCGATACACGTCATTTTTCTCGAACTGATTATGGGGCCTACTTGTTCTATAGTCTTCGAAAACGAACCCATAGAAAAAGGTTCCATGCAGAGGAAACCCAGAAAAATGTCGATGAATTTTTTCTCGTGGCAAGAATTAAATTTGAGTATTATACAAGGGTTGGCGATCACTATTGCCTGCCTAGGACTAGGTTATTACTTCATGCAACATCAAATGTCGGATCCACAGGTGCGAACTGCAATTTTCAGTACCCTCCTATTCAGCAATGTGCTGTTAACATTGACCAACAGATCGTTCACCCACTCCATCCTGCATACACTTAAATATAAAAACAAATTAATTCCAATAATATTATCCATTGCAATGGGAATATTAGTTGTGTCGCTTACAATAGAGCCTGTGCGCAATTTATTTCATTTCGAAATGCTGACATTCTCCCAATTAATCACTTGTCTATGTTTCGCAATTGCCGGTGTACTCTGGATAGAGATTTATAAAATTCTCAAAACAGTCAATCTTACAGCGGCCAGGTGATTGGAACGGTGAGGTAAATAATCACCATTAAAATCAAAGTCAATATTCCACCTACTTTAAAAAAGTCGCCGAATTTATATTTTCCGGGACCGTAGACCAGTATACAAGATGGTTCAAATGGCGTTATGAGTGATACGGAGGCGGATAACATTACTGCAACAGCATATGTCAACGGATTAACATCAAGCGTATGCGCTGCTTCAAGGGCTACCGGCAATACGACCAGCGCTGCGGCTGCATTCGACATGGGTTGAGTTAAGAGCACAGTAAGCACCATAAATCCGGCCATAATACCCATAGGCCCCATTCCGCCAAACCAATCAACAATTAATCCTGCAAGATATTTATCGGCACCGGAGTTTGCCATTGCCGTACCGAAGGCTGTCATACCGGCAATCAGCACTAATAGTTTCCATTCAATATTCTTATAGGCATCTTCAGGCTTCACAGCGCCAACCAGCATGCTTAATACTGCACTCGCCAAGAATGCAACAGACACATGCACATTAAATGCCGGAATTGAGCTAACAACAATAGCTAGCATAAAAAATGCCAATGCAAAATAACCCTTCCATAAATTCTTGACAGGTGGTGTGTGGTCGCCAAGTAAAACGAGATCGTGGTGACTGCTCAATTTATCAAACGCTTCATTTCTTCCCTGAACAAGCAGCATGTCGCCAACCTCAAATCGTATATTATTTAATTGTTCGGTAATATTTTTTCCTTCGCGATTAATTGCCACAACCACAAAACCATATTTTCGTCTGAAATCGCTTTCGGCGATCGTAAAACCGGCAAGGTTAGATCGCCCGGGAACGACCATTTCAGCCAGACGCAGTTTGTTGTCTTTTTCATTATAGAAATCCAAAGTATCCGCAACGATATCAATTCCTTTGGTATTTTTTACCCCAATTAATTGCTGCATCAAACCTTTAACCAGCACAATATCATTTTCGCGAAAGGATACATTTTCGCCGGGCGCAAATTGCCTGTCGCCACGAATCACAGCCAGCACTGTAAACCCCATTCTGCTGATATCTGAATCCTGTATAACCTGGCCGATGAGTGATGAGTTAGGTAAAATTTTAATCTCACTCAAATACGATCTGATACCATAATTATCAGTCAATTCATCATTTTTCCTGTCAGGCAACATCCTTACTCCGATCAATACCATATAAAGAAGCGTAACGAGCAACATAATAACGCCTATCCAGGTAAAATCCCACATACCTAAGACCGGAAAATTATTTTTTTCAAGATAGGCATTTACGGCAACGTTTGTAGAGGTTCCTATTAATGTACAGGTTCCGCCAACAATAGAGGCAAAAGCCAGAGGCAGCAGAATTTTTGAAAAATTAATTCCCGACTTCTTCGCAATTGCCATTGCCGGATTGATCATGAGAGCAGTAACGGTGGTGTTATTCATTAGGGAAGAAAATAATCCCGTTATTGAAATCATTGGCATAATGAGTTTCATCTTGTTACCGGCTGATCGGCGCATGAGTTTTGATGTCCATAATTCCAAAACGCCTGACGAATCAATAGCACTGGTCACAATAAAAATGGATGCCAGCATGATGATAAAGTCGCTTCCGAAAGGGGCGAAAGCTTCTTTATAAGTTATAATACCACTTAAAACGAGCAGCAGAACGCAGGTCATGGTGACAATATCCACCGATATCTTTTCGGTTGAGAAGGCAATAATAGCCAGCACCAATAAGGTGAGGACGATGGCAATTTCCATAATGTGGCAATTTTAGATGGTAGTGCAAAAATATGCTTTTTCTATAAAGTATATGTATTTAGTAGATTATTAGAACACATTTTTATGTTTTTAAAGTATAAACACCTTGTTTAAGTGAAAAAAGGCCCCGTTCACGCAAACGGAGCCAACATTCAAAACCAAATTTACACTGTCGGAACTGATCAGCTTATGGCGCCACCAACATAATCTTTGGTTAGCTGGTGTTGAGGATTGCCAAGTACCATTTCAGTTGGCCCGTGTTCTATTATCTCGCCTAAGTACATGAAGATGACATAATCTGCAATACGTCGGGCTTGGCGAAGAATATGGGTAACCATAACAATTGTATATTGTTCTTTCAGTTCGACGAACTTCTGTTCAATATGTTTGGTAGAGATAGGATCAAGTGCGCTTGTAGGCTCATCTCCGAGAATTATTTCGGGTTCAACTGCTAGTCCACGCGCAAGGCACAAGCGTTGCTGCTGTCCAATTGATAAGCGTGCTGCGGGCGAGTGCAGTCTATCCTTTACTTCATCCCATAAGCTTGCTACACGTAGAAAATGCTCCACTTTTTCGTTGAGTACACCTTTTTGCTTAATACCGTGAATGCTCATACCAAAGGCGATATTGTCATAAATACTCATTGGAAGAGGTGTAGGACGCTGATTGAGTAAACCCATTTTCTTTCTGATATTCGTCACATCGGCATTCTTCCCATAGATATTTTCTCCATCAACCAATACCTCTCCGGTGATGTTTGTGCCATCAACATTTTCAATCAGTCGATTAAATGTTTTCAGAAGCGTTGTTTTACCACATCCACTTGGGCCAATGATGGCTGTGAGCTTTTTATCAGGTATATTGATTGAAATATTTTTCAACGCATGGTTCTTACCATAGTGCATATTTAAGTCTTTGATACTTATATGCGATTTTATTGTACTAGAGGTCATAAATAAATTTTAGAGGGTGTTTTTAGAAAATCGCTTAATCAATATTCTACTGATCAGGCTTATGGCAAAAATGATAACTGTCAAAATAAGTGCAGCAGCATAGGCTCTATCTCTTACTTCCGCAATTGGGCTGCTTAATTGAAAAAATATTGCAAGCGGTAAGGTTGCTGCCGGGTCTTGAAGAGAATGTGGTATGTTATCAGTAAACCCTGTTGTAAACATCACCGATGCCGCATCACCTATTGCTCTTCCGAGTCCAAGTAATGATGCTGTTGCCAGTCCGGGCAATGCCTGCTTTAACAATACCTTACTTGCTGTTTCCCATTTTGTTGCGCCGAGACTGTATGACGCTTCCTTTAACTCTACCGGAACTTGCCTCATCACTTCATCCATCGTTCTTGCGATGATTGGGATGATGAGAAGTCCGACAGTAATCATCCCAGCCAAAAGGCTAACATGCATACCAAGGAACAACATCAACACAAATCCGAATGCGCCGAAAACGATGCTGGGAATACCATACAAAATATCAAGGCTCAAACGCGTATAATGTACAATTTTTGAATTTTCACTTGCATAGACGTTTATATAAATCACAACAGGAATGCAAATCATTAATGCAAAAATGGTAGCACCAACAGATAAATAAAATGAGCCTATAATAGCATTAAGGATACCACCTTCTTTTCCTAAGAAAAACCCACCTGAAGGTGTCTTGGTAATCATATCCAAATTCATGGCAGGCACACCCTTAATGAGGATGGTAGCAGAAATCGCAATCAAGCTACCGAATATAATGAATGCGGAAACCCGCATAATGATGTTAAATATCAATTCTTCGATCTTACGCTTTTTCATACCTACTATTTTATACTTTTTTCAATTCTGTTCAATACCCAGCGCGCATAAACATTAAACACTAAAACTATTACCAACAATATGAGTGCTGCAAACATCAGCGCTGAATCATACATGGGAATGCTCATCATTTCGCCATAATTATTGGCAATTAATGCAGGTATCGGGTATCCTTCGTCGAAAATGCCTTTAGGAATTTGAACAACATTTCCTACTACCATTAAAACAGCGATAGTTTCGCCAAAAGCTCTTGAAAATCCGAGTATACATGCCGCTATTATTCCGGGTGATGCTCGTTTAATAACTACTTTTTTTATTGTTTCCCACTTTGTAGCACCAAGCGACAAGGTAGCTTCTCGCAATTCATGAGGAACAGTTTTCAATACCTCATAAACAATTTGCACCACCACGGGAAACACCATAACAGCGAGCACAACGCCTCCGCTAAGTATGGAGTAGCCACTTACAGAATCGACTCCCAGCCAAGCGCTAAAATCGTCCCTAACAAAAGGAACAATCAAAAGCACCCCCCAAATGCCGTAAATAACAGATGGAATACCACCCAGGATATCAAGCATTGGCGCCGCATATTTTAAGAATCGCTTGTTGGCGTATTCGCTCAAATAAATTGCAGTGAATAAACTAAGTGGAATAGCGATAACTGCCGCTATTAAGGTTACGTAAACCGTAGATAAAATAAATGGCAAAAAACCAAATTCGCCTTTAAAGGGGCTCCATTGGGAAGAGAACAATAGTGTACTTAACGGGTTATCTTTCAAAACAGGTATCGACTTCAATACTAACCCTATAATTATCAATACCAATAATAAAAGGGAGAAGATGGTCATTGCCTTAACCACCTTCCCCATAAACCCATCTAAAATAACCCTTAACGGGTTCGAACCTGTTTTAACTAAGGGTGTGCTTTGCTGTGTGGAGACAGCAGTAATTTCTAACTCATCGATATTTTCAGTTATATTTTGAATATCGTCATCATTAATTTCTTTAGGCATGGCAATGTCATTTAGATGAGTGATTAATTATTGTTTAGCTGAAGGAAGTTTCTCTATTTGCTGTTTGATAACATCAGCAGGTAGAGCAACAAACCCTGCATCAGAAACACCTTTTTGGCCTTCTGTTAATACATATTGCAGAAATGCGATTACAACAGGATCAGTAGGATTGCCTTTTGAAACAAATAATAAAGGTCTGGCAGGTGGTGAAGGGTATTTTCCATTTAATATAGCCTCATTTACCTGATCAATATTGCCATAAAAATTTTCATCTGCATCAAGTGTACCATTGCTATTAACATCTATTGGAGCAACAGCAATACCGGGGTTATTTATTTTTGTCACATTATCATATGCGAAACTTACATTGTTGAATCCAAGCGAAAACTTACTTTGAACCACTGCCTGAGCCAGACCCGGATCTCCCATCACACCAACTCCTTTTAAATCTTCTTGCTTTTTACCGCCAAGAAATTTTGCCCATGATTCAGCCGCGCCGGCAGCATCGCTTCTGGTATACAGGTCAATTTTCTCTTTAGCTCCATTGCCAAGCAATTGGCCCCATGTTGTGATTTTACCTGTTATAAATACATCTATAAATTGCTGATTAGATATCCCCTTTTGATAAAGTAGCTCGCGATAGGGATTTTCCGCATTTATGGTAGGAAGTACTGCATCTTTACATACCGAAAAATCAAATGCGCCCTTAGATTTTTCTTCATCATTTACATCACGTGATACCATACCTAAGTCTACAGTACCGCTTAATACATCAGTCATACCTTTGCCGGCTCCCCCACCTTGAATGTCGAATTGAACATCGGGGTGTAATTTTTTAAATTCTTCTCCCCATTGCACCGCCATAGGGTATAATGCAAAGGCTCCGGAAATCGAAATTTTCCCTTCAAGCTTCCCGGCTTCTTCAGTGTTTTCCTTTTTATCACCGGAGCAGGAAGAAAATGTAATTGCTGAAATGGCAATCAATAAAAACAATTTAGATGGTTTCATATACTTTATTGTTGTTTTGTTTTTTTATAAAAGCACTATCAAACCTGCTATAAAGCAGGCTGATAGTGTTATAGTTGACCTTAACCAATACGTCAGTTTATTTAATTTTTGCAACTTGTTCTTCAAGTGTTTGCTTAGGCAACACTACAAATCCACTTTCAGCTACATACTTCTGCCCATCGGTGAGCACCCATTTTAAAAACTCCTTTAATACAGGATCTGTTACTTCGCCTTTTGAAACAAAATATAAATTTCTAGCCGGTGGTGATGGATACTTTCCGCTCAAAACAGCCATGTTTAATTTGTCGGCATTCGAATAAAAATTTTCCTCAGGGTCCAATTTTCCATTCTCATTCAGATCAATTGGAACAATAGCAATACCACTTATTGGTTTCTTAGTAGTAAAATCATAGGCATATCCAACATTGTTGTATCCAATTCCTAGCTTATCACTGGCAATAGCCTGTGCTAAACCAGGATCTCCGAAAATACCAATGCCTTCAAGGTCATCCTGCTTTTTAGTAGCACCCCCGATATACTTTGCCCATGAATCAGCGGCTCCGGCTGCATCGCTTCTGGTATAAACAGAAATCTTTTCTTTACTGCCATTTTTTAATAATTGCCCCCAGGTGGTAATACTGCGCCCCATCCATATTTCGTAGAATTGCTGGCGTGTAATACCTGTTTCATAGATTTTACTCAAGTATGGATTATTGGCGTTCATGGTTGCCACAACGGCATCTTTACACACTGCAAAGCCAAGGGCACCTTTACCCGCTTCTTCCTTTGTGATTTCGCGACTCACCATACCTAAATCAACATTTCCTGCTAAAACATCTACCATTCCTTTACCTGCTCCCCCGCCTTGAATATCGAAGCTTACCTTAGGATGCAGTTTCTTAAACTCATCACCCCATTTTACTGCCAAGGGATAAAGCGCGAAGGCTCCGCTAATCTTGATTTTACCTTCCAATTCAGCAGGATGCTCAGATGCTACCGGTGCATTTACAAAGGCTCCATTCACCATTAAGATCATTCCGAGTGCTACACTTATAATTGCTTTTTTCATTTGAATTTTTTTATGTACTATTTATTCTATCGTTTTTGTAGTACTTTGTATCCATAAAAAGTGCTGATCAAATTCAGCACTTTTTATGGACACATCATTAGCTATTTAGAATGCCGCTTGAAACTGAATAGCAAACAAATTATTTTTTATTTGATTATCAGCATCCTCTTCGGCAACTATGTCATATTCAAGCTGAACCCGAGTGTTTTTTGTAAAAAACCAACTCGCTCCAAGTATATATTTATTTACAATATTCAGATCTTTGTTAGCATCCTTATCATAATTGTCAAGACGCGCGATTACCTGCAATTTGTCCTTAATTGGTGTATATCCCAACGTAATGTAATATCCATTGCGATCTAATTGCGCAAGGCTATCACTTTCATCCGTTCCACTCAAATACTCAGCCTCAAACAAAAAATCTTTGTATTTGTAGGTTATATTGCCACCAAATCTGGTTTTAGTCGCATCTGTCTCCGGCTCTAGTGTTGTCCTGCCGGTTCCGGTATAATATCTACCAAACAACCACAGATCTTTAATAGGAGAAACACCTAATGCAGCACCGTAATCTTTATCCTGATTCGCATCCGCAACATTTATTCCGGAACCATTGTAAACGCCTAATGTATAGTCGATAATCGGTCTCTTATTTCCCTCTTCTCCAATGCTGTACTTACCGCTTAACCAAAAACCAAGATCACGACCGTTTTGATTGCCATACAAGTCAGACTCTCGATTCGACAATGCGTTGTCAATTTGCGTGCGACTTACAGTTAATAAAGTCCATGGGCTGTATAAGTTATCATAACAATATGGTGTCTTACTTTGGCCGACATTCAAATTCAACCATTCATATGGTTTGTACACAAATGTGGCATCAAGTATTTTCGGTGAGTTAGCCATTTCGAGATGCAAACGATAGGCCATTTTTGGCGCTATATCACCACGAAAATCCAATCGTGCGCGACGTAAATCAAATGCATCGATTTTTGTCGAATCATCAAATAATTGATAGCGAATATGAGTCAATCCTCGCAATTCAAGTTTCTGAGATACCTTGATGTTATACGATTCAACCGGTGCCTGCGCTCTAGAACTCAATCCAAAAGCCAGCGCTGTTACAAACATTAGTAGTTTAATTTTCATAGATGTGTTATTTGTCGAGGGCAAATATCTATATAATCTATCATTTTAGTAGTTTTTATAAACATATTTATTTTTATAAATTGTAATCGCCCGATCTGCAATATGTTTATTTGTTTTTTCGCGCAACGGTGAATAGCGCTTTTGGTGCTTCTAAAAGACTGGTATGATCCAATATTGTGGCAGATGCCTCACGAACCTGCATCATAATCTTCCGGATCTCACAGGTTTTTTCATTCTCACACTCATCACATTTGCGATACGCCGTTTTACTTACACATGGAATTGGCGCCAATGGTCCATCTAATATGCGCACTACCTGCCCTACAGTTACTTCACCCGGAGGCTTGTTCAGATAGTATCCGCCCCCTTTACCCATTTTACTGTGCAACAACCCATTTTTCTTCAACTCCAACAATATGAGCTCAAGGAATTTTTTAGGAATATGCTCTTCTTCGGCAAGATCAGAAATCAGTACCGGGCCCTTGCCAAACTGCTTTGCAAGATAAAACATGGCCTTGAGCCCATACTTCGCTTTTTTCGATAACATAACTAGGGTAAAAATACGTCACATAGGGTCAACATCCAGCAGAAAATCTACCTTCTTATGCACAGGGTCGGACATCATGACGGATATCTGATTTTTGATGATTTCCTTGACCATATCACCCGCCTGCCTGTTGTTAGGGAACTTCACCATGAGCTCCATCAAATACTTATTCCTGATGCGAGGAATACCCGGCACCGCAGGTCCTAGCAATCTATCACCCAATGAGGCTCTTACTCCGGCCGCAAACCAATCGCTCGTTGCAAATACCCGTTCCTTTTGACTATGCCTGAAGGTAATCCGTATTAGCCTGGTAAATGGCGGATACCCGAATTGTCTTCGCTCGGAGATTTCCTTCTCATAAAATCCATGAAAATCATTGGTAATCACATATTGTAATACCGGATGATCAACTTTTATCGCCTGAATCAATACTAAACCCTTTTTATGCTTCCGCCCTGCCCTTCCACTCACTTGCGTGATCATCTGAAATGCCCTTTCGGCTGCTCTGAAGTCCGAAAAATTGATAATTTGATCCGCACTCAATATGCCAACCAAATTCACATGATCGAAATCCAAGCCTTTGGTCACCATCTGAGTGCCGGTTAATATGTCTATCTCACCCTCTTCAAAAGATCTTACCAATTTCTCATGACCATGCTTGGTTTTTATGGCATCCAAATCAAGCCGTGCAGTTCGAGCTTCGGGAAATGTATACTGTAGATCATCATCAATGCGCTCTGTGCCAAAGCCTTTAATAATTAATTGCGAACTATTACACGCAGGGCAGACTGAATACGTATTTTCAACATGGTTACAATAATGACAGCGCAATTCATTGGCATATTTATGATACACCAGATTCACATCGCATTGCGTACACTTTGGTGTCCAGCCACATGACTGACAAATCATAAATGGCGCATACCCTCTCCTGTTCTGGAATAAAATAACCTGCTCCTTCAACTGCAGCGCATGCTTGATATTTCCAACCAACACACTGCTGAAATGTCCTTGCACGGTTTTTTGTTTCTCCTCTGCCTTCATATCCACGATCTGTATCGTTGGCATGGGCATATCGCCATGACGTCGAAACATTTCCACCAACCCGAATTTCCCTGATTTCGCCTGATAATATGTTTCCACGGAAGGTGTTGCTGTTCCCAATAACACTTTTGCCTGATGCAAATGCCCTAAATAAATAGCAGTATCTCTGGCATGGTACCGAGGACTCGGCTCGTGCTGTTTATATGAATAATCATGCTCTTCATCCACTATAATTAAACCAATTTCATTGAATGGCAAAAACAATGCAGACCTCGCACCCAATATTACTTTGAATTCATTATTCAATACATGCTGCCATATTTCAATCCGTTCATTCTGATTGAATTTTGAATGATAAACACCAATTAAATTCCCGAATCGCTTTTTCAATCGCGTCACAATTTGTGCCGTGAGTGCAATTTCAGGTAATAAATACAATACTTGTTTTCCTGCAGCAATTGTCTTGAGCATTAATTCAATATACACTTCGGTTTTACCACTGCCTGTCACTCCATGTAAGAGAACAGTTTGCTTTTCCTCAAATTGCTCCTCTATCTCCGACAATGCTTTCTGCTGATCCACATTCAAGTGCGCGTCATGCATATCTGCATTTCCATAGGCTTGCAAACGACTCACCTGCTCTTCTACCTCCTCAAAAATGTCATTCTTAATCATGGTCTTCAACACCGCCGCCGTAACACCCGATCGCCTGAGTAAAACTGATTTCTTCACCTTTCCTTCTTTTGCAGAAAGCTGGTAAAAAATCATTAATACATTTGTTTGCTTTTCACTTTTTTGCAGTGATTCAAATAATTGTTGCAAGGCATATTCTGATCTATATTGCGGTGTCAGAATGATATATTTTTCAGTCTTTACAGTATATGATTCCTTTAATTCTTCTTTAATAAATGCAATACCTTTCGCAATTAGCGCTTTAATTATCGGCTGAACTGTTTTTTGTCGCAATATCTGTTGCACATCAATAAGTCGCAATTCCTGTTGTAATGTCAATGCCTCAGCTATCAGATATTCTTTTTCGTCCAATGTAAGCAGATCAATGCCATGTTGCGGATTGTAGACAACAACTGTTTCACTACTCAATTTATATGGTGCCGGCAATGCTGCATTCATCACATCGCCAACCGAACACATATAATATTTCGATATCCATGTCCACAGATCAAGTTGCGTTTTATTTACTACCTGCAAATGATCGGGCAATGAGAGCACGGGTTTGGGGGAATATCCTTGCGGACTGATATCATGCACCTTAGCAACTATTCCCGTATACGTTTTGTTGCGAAACGGCACTTCCACGCGCATGCCGGGCGAAAGCACCCCAACAAACTCGTCGGGAACCACATAGGTATAATTCTTCTCCAGTGCAAACGGCAAGATCACATCAACAAACACACTACGCATTGGGTCAAATTGTTTTACTTTGTAAATGTAACTATTTCGCAAAGATGAATTGTATCATAACCGGTGGAACAAAGGGTATTGGCAAAGCCTGTGCATTATTATTTGCTAAAAATGGATTTAACGTTGCCATTTGTGCACGCGATAAAGCAGCCCTCAATGAAATGTCAGCACAATTACACGATGCCAATCCGACAGGTAAACATTTGGCAATTTCCTGCGATGTGCGAGACAGAGCGCAATTGCATTCGTTTGGCGAAAATTGCCTTAAAGCATACGGTTCTATTGATGTGCTCATCAACAACGCCGGAGTATTTCTACCGGGTAATATCACCGAAGAAGCCGAGGGCACGCTTGAATTTCTCATCGAAACAAATGTATATAGTGCATATCATCTTACAAGACAAATCGTCCCTGTTATGCGCACTGCAAAAAAGGGATACATTTTTAATATCTGCTCTGTTGCCAGTATCAATTCCTATGATGGCGGTGGTAGCTATGCTATTTCAAAATTCGCCTTACTTGGTTTTACTAAGAATCTTCGCCACGAATTAAAAACCGATAATATTCGCGTTACCGCTGTGCTTCCGGGTGCAGTTTTAACACCTTCCTGGGATGGCACCCCATTGCCGGAATCAAGATTTATTCCTGCCGATGACATTGCTACCTTAATATTACAGGCTTACCAACTTTCCGACAGGACAGTTGTAGAAGAAATTCTAATAAGACCACAATTGGGAGATCTCTGATCAGAGACCGGCAGCTTCCTGTGCTTTTTTACGCTTATAATTGCGATACCATAAAAATCCAATTACTCCGAAGGCCAGATAAGGCATTGCCAACAGATACATAATACCTGCATTCAGATTGGCACTTTGGGTATTCCCTTCGCGCAATCCTTCTTCCGCAGTAGCCTTACACATGGCACACTGAGCTTGAAGGTCGGTATGCAGCGCTGACAACAGCACCACAAGCACTAACATAATCAACAAGCGATACTTCATAAGGCAAATTTACAGCTATTTTGGTTACGGATAATAAGGCGCAATCATAAAATATACTACCACTCCCGTAATCGCCACATAAAGCCAAAGGGGCCAGGTGATTCGAGCGATTTTTCGATGTTTATCGAACCTGGCTGTCAGCGCCCTTGACAGCGTTACCAGGATAAATGGCATAATCAGCGCTGCCAGGAATATGTGCGACAATAAAATCACCAGATATACCCCACGCATGGGTCCGGCTTCAGCCTTTTCGGCATCTGAAACAATGCCATTATGATCTAAATCGCCAAACAAGGTGGAGTCTGATGTGAGATGATAGAGCACGTATGAAATCAGAAATAATGCCGACAATGAAAATGCACCAAGCATTGACGTTCTGTGTGCCCCTCTTTTTCCGGTGCGAATGAAGTACAATCCAAGTAAAAGTAAAATTGCTACTCCGGAATTGAGCATTGCATGAAAGGCCGGCAATATGGAAGTATCGATATTCAACTTCACCGCAGGCATATAAAAAAGAATGGTAACCGCTACCGGAATCAATATTGAAATGGCTACAATCCACCTATTTATTGTACGTTCATTCATTAGTCTCTCCTTTAAATACCAAATAATTGATATCCTGAATCAGTGCCTGCAATTCAAGTGAATCCGTTCCCCGATAAAAACCTCTGATTTTACCCATCTTATCCATCAATACAAACCTGTCGGAATGAGATTCAAAATTGCCCGCTGTGTCCTTAACAATCGTCATCAGGCCTTGTTCACCTAACTGATAAATTTCTTCCTGATCGCCGTGAAGAAAACGCCATACATTATCATCAGCCTTATACATATCAGCATATTTGCGCAATGCTGCTACGGTATCATTTGCAGGATTAAGACTGAATGATATAATGTGAAAAGGAATATTTTTATTCAATGATGATTGCACCGTAGCCAGGTGTTTGGTAGTTGTCGGACAATAGCCTTCACACGTTGTATAAAAGAAATTTGCAACCACCACATCTCCCTTCAGACTGTCGTTGGTAAATACCTTCCCATTCTGATCGATACAACTAAATACCGGCAATTGCCCCACAGGATCTTTCAGATATGAGCTATGCTGATAACTTTCTTTTACCTTATTGAGATTATCCTGCTTTTTAGCATATGGCAGGTAAACAAAGATGACGAATAGAATAAATGCTACGCCGCTGACTCCAAAAATGATGAGATTATTTCTTTTGCTCATGCAGTTCCATTTGATTCACCAAGTACAAAATGTCGTTATACAAGTCGTGGAATTGCTGTTCTTCGAGAATATTGTATACACCTCTGAGTTTGCCATTGCCATCGACCAGGTATACTAACTGCGGACACTGCGTATCAGTTTCATTTAAGGTGCTATCTGTTGCATTTTTTTTGCACCAATCATATAATTTAACACCTGAGCTATCGGGATCGGTGATAAAATGCCAGATTTCGCGTCCTGCATAGCGCTCACTCATCAGACGCATATTATCCAGGCCGTCGGTATCGGGATCTAAGGTATTAGTGATAATGCGGAAAGAAATTGTTTTTCCGTAATAATCTTCCTGAATTTCAAACAGCTTGCGCATGTTATCATCCATCGATTTTTCGCAGGCATGTGTAGTAAAATTCAGTACACAAACCTTCCCTTTCATCCTGCTTTTAGAAATGGTATCGCCTCTAAACGACACGCCGGAATAGGTGGGAATGGATTGAAGATTCTCCTTGATCAAATGATCACTTGCAGGGGCTGATTCCCTGACATGTAGACCTTCACGTAACATTAAATAGGCGATACTTGGCAACACCAGAATGATGACCAGCATCACGATGGTCCATATACGCCCTCTGGTTGAAGACATATTATTTCAGTATATGCCAAAGTTCCTTTTCGCTCAGCCAGTAGTGTCCTTCCCAGAGGAATGCGATAATACCCCAAACGAGGAAGAGGAACGGTGCCAGGATACTGATTACCATAGGTTTTAATTCATACTTAAGGTGCATGAATTCGCTCATGATATAATAGGCTTTGGCAGCGCTGAGTACAACGAACAAAATATTCAGGAACGACTTAGGAGAGTCGTGCATGTAGTTGTAATGGATCAATGCTGCGGCGATTTCAACTGCAGTAACTACAGCCAAAATTCCACACACTCGCCATACGCGTTTTCTTGATTCTTCTTGAGTTAAAGTAGACATATTGCTGAATATCGTTTGTTTAGAATAGATAGAATGCTAAGAACACATAAACCCATACCAGATCCACAAAGTGCCAGTAGAGACCGAGTTTTTCGATCATTTCATAGTGGCCTCGGCGATCAAATACTCCGCGGTATGTAGAAATAAATGCCCATGAGTTAAGAAGTACACCAACACTTACGTGGAAACCGTGAAATCCGGTGATCAGGAAGAACAAGGCACCAAATGAAGATGCACCGAATGGGTTGCCATGTGGTGTCATTCCTTCTTCAATAAGATGCGACCATTCCCATGCCTGGCTGCCAACGAATACCAAACCACCAAGAATGGTAAATGCCATCCATTTCAACACTCCACTCCTATTCATCTGATGACCTTCCTGCACGGCACGTACCATCGTTACTGAACTTAAGATCAGTGTGAACGTCATGAAAGTAACGAAGATCAGCGGTGCATTGTGAAATCCGGGACCTGCGTTAAACACTTCGTTCGGATCAGGCCATGATAGCGGGTTAGCGGCATCATGTTTAGGCTGACTAGTTCTGATCGCTCCGTAAGAGATCAACAGACCGGCGAAGGTGAAAGTATCGCTGATGAGGAAATACCACATCATGATCTTGCCATAACTCACCTTGAAGGGGGAGTCACCACCTGACCAAAGGTCTTTTGCATTTGTTGTTGCGACTGCTTCCAAAATATCTGGTTTTTATCGGTTTAACATAAAGAAAAAGAAAAGGTATACCCATAAAATATCTACGAAATGCCAATAGGTGGCCATTACTTCGACATTAATGGTAGTATCCTTCATTGCTTCTATATTCGATGCCTGATAGCGGGTGAATGAACGAATACTGAACACCAGTAGTGCGATCACCCCTCCTGCCACATGCAAAAAATGCGCTCCTGAAATTACATAAATAAAACTTCCTGCAACATTATCGGTAAGATAAACGCCCTGTGCTACAAGAGTATACCAACCTTGAATTTGCATACTTAAAAATGCGGCACCAGCCAAAAAAGTAAGCGTCATAAATCCGCGATACCATTCCAATGCTCCTTTTTTAAAGGAAACATAAGCAGCGTGCATCAATAAACTGCTGATAACAATTACAATAGTTGACAAGGTGAAAATTTGCGGCAATTGTATATCCGCCCAGGTTTTTGTATCACCTTTTTTCAC
Organism: Chitinophagales bacterium; assembly: GCA_019694895.1. Taxonomy (GTDB): domain Bacteria; phylum Bacteroidota; class Bacteroidia; order Chitinophagales; family BACL12; genus UBA7236. The sequence continues at coordinate 3,624 of JAIBBA010000029.1, read as the reverse complement.
CACATAGGCACTGGTAAACGCTGCAAAAATCATCACCATCGAAACGATAGCAATCCACATATTGAATTTATATGGATGAACGATGAAGCGTTTATGTATTGATACTGCCATGTTTATTTATATCTGATCAACCAATAATGCAATTAATACTATCGGTAAATACAAAAATGATCCAAACATTAAACTGCGTGCTGCTTTAGTGTCTGCTGTGCGAAATAAATGCACTGCCTGCAAAAAGAAAAGCAATCCTGTTACAGCTACTATTACTGCAGATACTGTTCCGGTATAACCCAGGAAATAGGTCAACAAGGAAACAGGAATCAAGAGTGCGGCATACAACAAAATATGCACTGCTGATGCTTTTGATCTTCCGCTAGCTGTAGGCAACAAATGGAATCCTGCTTTCGCATAATCTTCACATGCCACCCATGCAATGCTCCAAAAATGCGGGAACTGCCATACAAACTGCACACAAAATAATAATATCGCGATATTGGAAATCTCTCCATTTGCAGCAGCACCGCCAATCAGTGGTGGCATTGCTCCCGGAAAGGCCCCAATAAATACTGCAATTGCAGAAACCTTCTTCATCGGCGTATAAATAAATGCATAGCTGATGAGTGAAAGTGCACCAAGCAAGGCGCTGAGACTATTAAACTGCCACCACAATAAAGCGATTCCCGATACCGCCATTACACCTGCTGCTATGATGGCTTCGGTATGTGCCATTCTTCCTGCAGCCAGTGGTCGGTCGGCAGTACGTGTCATCAACTGATCAGTATCTGATTCTATGATCTGGTTGATGGCATTTGATGCTGCCGTAATGAGAAATCCGCCTAACAAGAATAGAAAGAATTGCGATTGTTCGCCACCGCAGAATAAATATCCGATACCCGAGCTGAATACCACGATGAAGCTCAATCTGAACTTCACCAACATGTGGTAGTCTTTCAGTCGCGCAGCAAAAATTTTGCCTATGCCGGATCCTGCTATGGACGAATCTTTACGCATTTATAGATTATCCTTTGTGATTTTCGTCTTCTTCTTTTTTAATGATATCCCTATCACCTTCATCGCCATGTTCGCCATGTTCTATTTCATATTGCGACAATGGTTCTGTTTGAGGAATAAAATCTCTGCCATGCTTGCTATAGTCATAAGGCCAACGGTGAACCTCAGGAATATCTCCTTCCCAGTTACCGTGTCCCGGACGCAATGGTGTAGTCCATTCCAATGTATTTGCGCCGTATGGATTTGATTCACGCAATTTGCGACCATACCAGATGCTATAGAAGAAATTGAATACAAACAACAATTGCAATGCAAATGAAATGATGGCAACCGTTGAAATGAATGCATTCAAATGTGCGAAATCGCTGAATGTCTCAAAGCCTGAGTGTGTATAATAACGACGAGGCAATGAAATTTCGAAGTGCATTGGGTAGAAGATTAAATATGCGGCTGAGATCGTTCCCCAGAAGTGGATATATCCCAATGTCGGGTTCAAATATCTACCAAACATTTTCGGGAACCAGTGATATACACCGGCAAACATTCCAAAGAATGCAGCCACACCCATCACTAAGTGGAAGTGGGCAACTACGAAATAGGTATCGTGCAAACGAATATCGATGGAAGAGTTACCTAAGAAGATACCTGTCAGACCACCGGAAATAAATAACGAAACAAATCCTATCGCAAAGAGCATTTGCGGATTAAGTCGAATATCGCCCTTCCACAACGTTGTAAGCCAGTTAAATACTTTGATCGCCGAAGGAACGGCAATGATCAAAGTAAAGATCACGAAGATTGAACCTATGAATGGATTCATACCTGTCATGAACATGTGGTGTGCCCACACGATGAATGACAATACAGTAATTGCCAACAATGAATAAATCATCGCTGTATATCCGAAAATCGGTTTACGTGAATGTACTGATAGCACTTCCGAAACAATTCCCATCGCAGGGAGGATAATGATATATACCTCAGGGTGTCCGAGGAACCAGAATAAGTGCTGATATAAGATTGGGCTACCACCGGAATTCGCCAATGGTTCACCTGCCAGGTTAATAGCATCAAGATAGAAGCTTGTTCCAAGGTTCCTGTCGAATAACAACAAGATTGCTGCCGACAATAACACAGGGAATGACAATACACCGATTACCGCAGTAAGGAAGAAGGCCCAGATAGGCAATGGAAGACGGAACATCTTCATACCTTTTGTGCGCAAGTTGATTACTGTAGTGATATAGTTCAAACCTCCGAGAAGGGCAGATACAATAAATAATGCCATACTAATCAACCAATAATCTACCCCTAACACACCACCTGAAGAGGCATCATGTAAGGCATTTAACGGCGGATAAGCTGTCCAACCACCTGATGCAGGACCGGTAGCCAGGAAGAATGATACAAACATCACAGCACCGGAGATAAAGAAGAACCAATATGAAAGCATATTGATAAATCCGGAAGCCATATCGCGCGCACCTACCATCAATGGAATGAGGAAGTTTGAAAATGTTCCGCTCAATCCTGCAGTAAGTACGAAGAACACCAGAATAGTACCGTGCATGGTGATCAACGCGTTATAAAATTCAGGAGCGATCTGTCCTTCTTCGGTGATCCATTTTCCGAGGAATGGTTTCATCCAGGTAAGATCAGCATTCGGATATCCGAGCTGAATACGGAACAATACCGAAAGCAAGGCACCGATTATGGCCCAGAAAATACCTGTCACCAAAAATTGTTTGGCGATAGTTTTATGGTCTTCGCTGAAAATGTACTTGCGAATAAAACCCAGCTCATGATGTCCGTCGTGACCGTGATGATCATGACCGTGTGCATGGGCTTCGGTGTGATGCGCTACTGCGTGATGTTCTGACATACCAATTTATTTTTCTGTCAATTATTTTTTTGTAATCATTGTTGTATCAGCAGGTGCTGCAGGTGTTTCTGCAGCAGGAGCTTCAAGTTTCGGAGCAAATTTTGAAAAACCATTTTCCAGTTTCAATGAAGCTGCTACCTGACTCCATTTACTTTGTTGTGCGGATATCCATTTGTCGTAATCTTCTTGTGTTTCTACAACAAGCGTATATTTCATTGCACTGTGACCGGAACCACATAATTCGGCACATGCTATTTCATAATTGAAATTTTTCCAGCGAGGTTCTTTTTCGCCTTCTTTTGTTACTTGCCACAACGGATTTTCAGACATTTCAATTCGCTTGTCGGCAGTTGTAACGAGCGGTTTGAATTTAAATGATGTTGGCATACCCGGAACTGCATCCATCTTCACATCCATATGAGGAATATAGAAGTTGTGCAATACATCAAGAGCCGTGATTTTTACAAATGCTTGTCTGTCGACAGGCACGTGTACTTCACTTGGCATTGGATCATCATACCCCCAGGTAAACTCTGCTGCATGTTGATTGATATATTCTTCCGTATATTTTTTATTAATCCTGGTAAGAGCCTTTTCGCGTATTTCGATCTTGCCCGGAATTTTTCCTAATTCTTTTTTCACGATTTCGAGACTGTCTTTCGCATCGGCAACTTTATATTTATTTGGTGATGTTGCGATACGTTGCTCATAAGAAGCAATAATAGCATTGA
>JAIBBA010000028.1 GCA_019694895.1 Chitinophagales bacterium | reverse complement strand
TGCATGCCATCACCGCCATAAAGAGCAGTATATGGATTCTTTCCATTCGCAAGCCAGTCGTTGCTCTGCACGAAATCAGAAGGGCCTGTCCACACACCATTATCCTGCAAGCCGCCATATACATTGTATGGCTCAGCATTGTCTACGGTAACGGAATAGAACTGACCTACTGCAGGAGTATTTGCGAGGAACCAGTTTGCGCCATTGTCGTAGGTGATGTTTACACCACCATCATTTCCAACGATGATATGTTTATCATTTGCCGGATCGAACCATGCTGCATGATGATCGGGATGCACATTGGGACCATCGATATTTTTAAACGTTTTACCGCCATCCTCACTCAACAATGCATTAAATCCGCTCACTAATATTTTGTTATCATTTTTTGCGCTTACGCGGATGTTGCCGAAATAATATCCATAGGTAAAGAAGGCGCCATCCAGATCACCGTCGTGTGTTTTATACCAAGATGTTCCGCCATCGTCGCTGCGATATACTTCACAACCTTTGATGGGGCGATTAAATACATAACCGCCATCTTCGAGATAATCATATAATACGGTCGCTGCAAAATCGCCGCTTGCAACTTTTGCTTTAAGGTTGCCGGCGGTATATTCTTTTGGAAATTCTTTATCCTGTAAAAATTTCACCAGCATAATACTGTCGAGTGCTGCGAATTTTTCTTTGGTCATGTGTTTCAGACTGTCCATCTGAAATGAGGTGCCATCATATTCTCTATCGCGCTTGGAAGGGTCCATTTCGCGATATCCCTGATTATCTACTACGGCATAAACAATATTGTTGTGTGAAGGCGCTACTGTGATACCTATACGACCAACATCAGGACCTGTCGGAAATCCGGAACCCGGTTTTGAAAGGAGTTCCCAGGTTTCGCCTGCGGTTACTGATTTGTATATAGCAGAGCCTGGTCCGGCTTCAGTAAAATTGTGTGCGCGACGGGTTCTTTGCCAAGTAGTTACATACAGAAAATCGGGCACGTTGGGATCCATCAGCAGGTCAACGGCGCCGGTATTATCATCGATATAAAGTGTCTGTTTCCAAGTAAGTCCGCCATCGATGGTCTTGTAGACACCACGCTCAGGGTTGGCAGAATAGAGGTGACCGAGTACTGCCACATACACCATTTTCGGATCGCGGGGGTTGATGACGATACGGCCGATATGCTGTGATTCCGGGAGTCCGCAATAGATCCAGGTCTTACCGAAATCCTCAGATTTGTAAACACCGATACCTGCATAGCTGGAGCGCGAGCTGTTGACTTCGCCGGTGCCAACCCAGATGATGTTATTACTCCAGTCGACTGCAAAATCGCCGATGGTCATTACATCCTCATGATCAAAAACCGGTCTGAAAGATTGTCCGTTGTTATCGGTATACCACAGTCCGCCGCTGGCATAGGCCACGAAGAATTTGGTGGCATCCTTGGGGTTCACATCGATATCCACCACACGACCGCTCATGATGGTAGGGCCGATATTGGTAAGGGCAACGTTATTGATAATGGAATTGGCTTGTAGTGATTTGCGTTTTTGGATACCCTGCACGCGCGGGTTTTCCATAGGATCTGCCGGTGCGAGGGTATCTACAGGAGGAATTGGTGCCTGCTGGGCAAAGGCTTGATACATGCCCAAACAAAGGCAAAGTTGTAGCGCTAGTTTCTTCATACGGTGCTGATGATGGCTCTAAAATACGGATTATCAGGGGAATGGGTATCTGCAAGGGATTAAAATGATGTCACATAGTTGCGATTTTTTTACATCTTTACAAACCTCTCAAACATTGCATTATAAAGGCCTAACGCAGCAAACAATATGTTTTTTAGGATAAAATACAACCTCAAACTACCTTAATGAATTCGACAGAATCAAACACTTTTGTCATGTCACTAAATGAGCTTTTAGCTTGTTAAATTAAAGGGCAAGACTTTGGCTGGGTTTGTGGATTATCTCACAATTTCCAGAAAACGGGAATAATTCTGAACCTAAACTCGTAAATATTATCTCATCAATAAGCAAATTTCAGATTTTGCAATCCAAAGAACAATTCTTTTACCCTAAAAGGAAAACTGAATTACCGAAATAGAAAACTATTTATTACATTTATAAAACAAATTTTAATAAGGCTTCAGAATTCTAAAGAAATCGCCCTAATTTGCTTTGTCTATGTGATTGCTCGTTAAAACAACATTTAAAAAACCCAAACAAAACAAACATTATGCACCCCGAAAACAAAATAAAAATGCTAATTAAATCTGCGTCCCGATTAGGATCTTGCTTAATTGCTATTATTTCCGTAAGTCTAATTGCTCATAATGCGGCCGATGGAAATAATTTCTCAATTATAAATATTTATTCGAACAATTATCATCAACTCCCAGACTCTTTGCATGAAGATTCAATTGAGACTATTGAAGGCTTATTTGATGACACGATAACGGCGGTAGAAATATATGTAACTGGCGACACTGTTGGCTACGTTATCGATGGTCTTGATTCAATTATTTACACTCAGGGTGACACTTCAGGCTTTTTCATTGGTTCTGGCAATTCGGAATCCTTTTACGTCGGTGACGCAGACACCTCCACATATTTTACCTTATTGAATGATTCACTTATTGAAATAGAATATGCAGATTCAACTTCATACTACGTTTCAAACGAGGCTGGAGCGTATTTGATACCTAAAGGTGAGGAAATCGCTTATCCATTATACAAATTAGACACATTGATTGAGGGAAGGACAAATTCCGGTGTAGAAATTGTTGAAATATCCATTAATCAAAATTTAAATGATATTTTAGTAAGTTTAGGCCATACTGCGAAAAACGTAAATCCCGGATTGTTTGGAGTCCATATCGGTGGAATGTTTGATAATCTCACAACTCCGAATGAAGTATCTAGTGAATACGCATGGCAATGGCTCGTTGATTTGGCACCAACTACTTTGAGATTTCCTCAAGGATCAGGAAGTAAATTTATGCACTTGCTTCACTATGCAGATGGGTCAGATGTAACTGGCTATGGCTATGACATTATCGAAATTGCTCGATATTTTGATTATATTGATGGGGAGTCTCCTTTTGATTACACGGATCTCAGTGCTTCTGATATTAATTCAATCCAAACTGCAGTTGACCCCTCATGGATACCATTAGAATATCGGGAAGATTTTAATGCATATCATGATAAATGGGAAAATCAGAATTGTGAAGATGTCGATACTAAATTTATCGATGATTTTATCGCCCTTGTTCAATCAATAGATGCCGTTGACCCAGGAAGGCCAAAAACAAAAGTCATTCTCGACTTAAATATTATAAGCGAACCTGCCACTGAGTGCAGAGCGATAACAGATTATTTGCGCGCAGAAGGAGTCAATGTTGTTGGAATTGAAATGGGCAATGAATGTTATCTAGAATTTTTTTGTGATGTGCTGCATTTTTATTCTTTTGAAGACTATTGGCAGTTTATTAATGGAACAAATTTACTGGGAAATGATGACATTCTTTACAATGACCCCAGTCCTTCGGTTCATACTGATATGATTGAGGATCATGATTTTATAACAGCTTTTAAAACGGCTTCAACTAGCAACAATTATAATTATAAGGTTGGTATTGTTGGTATGCCTCTTGAAGAAGGATTTGTTTTTAATTCCCCACAGGAGACATTATATGGTGAACGAGTAAGTTGCAATGACGCAACAATTTGGAATCCAGCAATTTATTCTAAATATGGAGAGCATGTTGGCACAAGTTCAAAATATAAATTTGATGCCGTTATAATGCACACATATTATACTAGTGACCATTGGAGGGATATTGTTTTTGATAACTTTAATCCGGTTACTTCTTGCACAAGCTCTTCAGATTTGTGGAAATATGACATATACGACAGTCGTTTGCAAGCTACATTCAATGGTATTATTGGCATTGGCGACCTACCTGGTAATTTCAAGGATTTCTTAGTAAACGGCAAAGACGATGGGCTAGGATTTGCTTCAGCGATAGATAGGATGAGTTATTATTTTAAGTTTACTGAGGCTGAACCCAATCCAAAAGACCTTTGGATTACGGAATAGAACTTAAAAGACAATTATAGAAATGGTACAAAGCTCGAGCAAACAGAATGCGAAATATATAGTAACACATTTGCACATTCATTTTTGTTTTATCAGTGGTGGCTTAAACAGCTCAAAGTTAATTTTGACCCTGATTATCGAGAAAACTTTCTAACTTATTCTACTGTCCAAAACTATATTAATGGAACATCAATTAATTTGGTTTCAGTTGCAGATGAACAAGAAGAAGACTACTATAGTGTCGCCTATGGCGGCGCGGATTGCCTCCAGCGCAATTACCATGTCAGAAGGACAACGTACTTTGCTACCTACCTTTTGAGCCCAATTTTCAATGAAAAGCTTAAATATTTGCGAACTTCAAACACGTTACCCTTTTTTCCAAATAATAGCGGAAATATCCAACCAACTGTTTTTATAGATGTAACTGGACAATACTTGTATATTTATTATACAAATACTAAGAATTCGATTCAGAATTATAGAATTGCCCAAGGCACCTTGAAACAGCTATACCCAGATGCAACCAGCATAAGCTTTGATGAAGAAGGCACAACAAATACATATATCTTGGCACAACAGCTGTATTCATCCTCTGGAAAAGTTACATTGAATAAATATGATAAAGATTGGGAGGTTGGTGATCCAGAATCAGAATTTCAAGGATTGAATGCTTGTTATGAGAACTACGATCATGAAATGGAAATAATGCCAACAACGGAATCTGGCAACTTCCCAACGATTCACAATTTTGGCAACTATCCACAATGTTCCGGCGGTAATTATTTAACACTTCACAACTGTTTTACGGCGCAACCATATTCAATTGGCTACTTTAAGGTGCACTTTACACCTATGTATCCTTTGAAGTTAAATGCCGCGAATTTAAGTGAACTTGTAGTTTACCCAAATCCAGCGAATTCTAAGATTCGTGTCGCCATGACGGATATTAATACTGCTGGCGTTGAAACAGCCAAAATTCAAATATTTAATATTCAGGGCGAGATAGTCTTTGTTGGGCTATTTGAGAATTATAATGAGTATGATATTTCCACACTCCCTTCTGGGTTATTTCAAATTATCATAACTGATTTTTATGGCAATTTTCTGAAATCAAGTTTCGTTAAAGTAGAATAGAGATTTTTAAATGAAAATAATAAAAACTTTGGACATTAACGCTTATGCATCCATAGCGGCATATTTTCTAGGGATTCCGAATTCTGGAGTATCGCAGGTTGTTTATGTTGATCTAAATCCTGACATTACAGTAGACGAAGCAGCTTTCCCATTTGGATTGGATATGAATTCAGATGAAATAATTGATTTCGAGTTCCTTCATTCGGCCTTTTCGTTTTATAGCGCTCCCTTTAATTCATATCGATATAGAATTGATATGTTGGTTAAACCTTTAAATTCCCAAAACGCTATCAGTGGATCATACCACTATCATGGCACTTTTTATGGCGGAGCATGGTGGTATTATCCTTATGCATTATTGGTAAATGATACGATTAATGAATCTGGGATATGGCAAGTTGGCTCAGCACAGATTCTAGGTCTAATCACAATTGATTCTGATGACAGCTTTATTCATTATGCCGCGGCGGCTGATTGGTTTAATTCTGAAATTTCGGAAACAACCAATAGGTTCATTGGAGTTAGATTTATTGATATAGAGAATTCGATTCATTATGGTTGGGTGCGATGTGATTTGATCAATTCCGGAAACACCTTGATTATAAAAGATTATGCTTACAATGCAACGAATGATTATGGTTTATACGCTGGAACTGAAATCAGTATAAATAGCTCGATAGCGAAAGACGAGTGGAATATATTTACAAACAATAATATCCTAAACATTCATTACAATGGAATCGATTTCGAAATTTCAAAAGTAAGTATATATAGTTCAAATGGAGAATTAATGTACAATGCGGAATTATCAATGAATTTCACACCAATAGATGTGTCTGAGCTTGAGCATGGAATTTATTTTGTTGTGGTTGAGGATAATTCAAAAAGAGTGACAAAAGAGTTGTTTTTAGGTTTTTAACTATAGCTCACATTTAATTTAATATATTGTCTTTATTGACATTCACGGCAGGTCAAATTTATTCATATTAAATATGCTCGCCGTTAAGTGGAATGAAAGGAGACAAACGGAATGACTATAGCTACGAACGGATTTTGGGTGGGAGCAAGTCACTCGCTACCGGCAAGCTAGTCGGTTTAATGCATACAACCCCATCAACCCGCACAAGCCGGCTGATGGGATCTCATATCATCAGAGACAACCTACGCCTTCTCCACAATAAAGAAAGGGTTCAGCAGATTCTCTTTGTTATAACTAAGATCGTCGGTGCTGCCGTAAACTTTTACGCGGGCGCCGGCTTCCAGCACTACGGCATGTCCTGCAGCTGTATCCCATTCCATGGTGGGGCCGAGGCGAGGGTATACATCTGCTTTCCCTTCGGCTACGAGGCAGAATTTCAGGGATGAACCGGCAGGAACAAAATCGACCTGCGCATATTTCGATTCCATATCTTTCAGGTAAGCATCAAATTCAGGCGACGGATGTGAGCGTGAGCCGATAAGTGCTATGGTATCTGTTCTTGGTTCTGCTATTTGCAATTTAGAGGTATTACCATGCTCGTCCACTTTATACGCACCTTTTCCTTCAACGGCATAATACATGTGGTTGCGGGCAGGGATGCCAACAACGCCCATTACCGGTTTACCATTTTGGATGAGGGCGATATTCACAGTGAACTCACCATTCTTTTTGATGAATTCTTTCGTGCCATCCAATGGGTCTACCAACCAGAGGGTATCCCAACCTTTGCGTTCATCGTAGGCGAGTAATTTATTTTCCTCGCTGATGATGGGTATCTGCGGATATTGCTTTTGCAATGCAGCAACGATCACTGCGTTAGACGCTTTGTCGGCTTTTGTCAATGGTGAATTATCGCTTTTATCCGTAACCGCGAAGTCGTCGGTGGCATAAATATGCATGATCTCTTTACCTGCCGCTTCGGCGATAGCGATCACATCCTGAACGTTTATCTGTTGTAACATTTCCTGTTGTTTTAATTGTTGTATACAATCCTGCAATGCACTTTCCCAGGTTGGTATGCTGATATGCAGTGTTTCGATGATTTTCGAGCAATCGAGCACCGAGTATTCTGGACGTGTTGCTGCGGTGGGATACTGCTCGGTGGTGATCCTGTTCACGCGACAATTCAGTCCGTACAATTGCATGATCTTTTCCGCAAAACCGGCCCAGGAGGTGATGCCGCTGTTCGAGAAATGATAAATGCCATATGGCACATCTCCCAATTTCGGAATAAATGCAAAAATCACTTCTGCCAGGTCGCGCGCATAGGTCGGACAGCCGATCTGATCATCTACCACGCCCAATTCTGCGCGTTCTTTGCCAAGGCGTATCATGGTTTTCACAAAATTGGCTCCGAAAGTACTATACACCCAGCTCGTGCGAATGAGAATAGTTTTTTCATTCAGCGACAATGCTCTGTATTCACCTTCGGCCTTTGTTTGTCCATATACCGATAATGGCTGCACATGATGATCGATCCTATACGGTTGCGTTCCAGTGCCATCAAATACAAAATCGGTGCTGATATGAAAGAAAACAGCATGGTGTTTCTGGCAGGCGTTAGCCAGATGTTCCACACCGGTCACATTGATACGGTAGCAGAGATCGCGATCAGTTTCTGCTTTGTCAACCGCAGTATACGCTGCGCAATTAATACAAACAGCATAATTCCCTTCCGCAAAAAAACGATCTACTGCAAGGCTGTCCGTAATATCCAATCGATCTACATCTACAAAGGTGTATGTATGCTGCGGTGTGCGTTGTGCTATTACACGCAGTTCATTCCCCAATTGTCCGTTCGATCCTGTAATCAGTATGTTCATGCAATAGGAGATTCATTTCCGTAAATAAAATTGTTTTTAGCATCCTGCAAGTTCGGAAGATTTGCATCTTTCTCACTCACTTGAATATCGCTATGTGGTATTTTCCAATCTATATTAATCGTGGCATCGTCGAATCGGATACCGGCATCGTGTTCCTTGTTATAGAAATTATCACACTTATAAAAGAATTCAGCTGTTTCACTGAGCACTACAAACCCATGGGCAAATCCTCTTGGAATATATAATTGCTTTTTGTTTTCCGCAGATAATATCACTCCAAAATGCTGACCGAATGTTGGTGAGCCTTTGCGGATATCAACAGCCACATCATAAACCTCACCGCTGATTACGCGCACCAGTTTTGCCTGTGCATGCGGTGCCAGCTGATAGTGCAATCCGCGCAGCACGCCATACGACGAGCGACTCTGATTGTCTTGCACAAAATTGGTATTGATGCCCTTTTCACCAAATACTTGCGCATTAAATGATTCATAAAAGTAACCGCGGGCATCTTCAAATACCTTTGGTTCATATACATACAGTCCGCTTATAGGTGTTTCAATAAAAGGCATCAATTTTCAATCAGGCTGCAAAAATACCCCGTTCTACCCGAAAACGGGTAGTATGTGGAATGGTTGTAGACAATTTAGAGGGTATTATTGAGCAAATCGCCGCTTTTCAGCAGGTTTTGCACGTGCTGATCCAACATGGATTCCCGGATAATGGCCAATTGAGCCGGATTATGCAGATCGGTTCCCAGAAAGCTGATCATTCCTGCATCGGCCAGATGGCGGGCTATCCGTTTTTGTATCTCGCCATAATTACCGGTAAATGAACGGAGGTTCACTTGCAGCAACACATCAGCATCACGCAATTTTTCATATTGATCTAATCGATGATGCTCATACATGTATGGATATCGCTCGACATGCGCCAGTATCGGACGCAATCCGCGTAAGCGCAATTCAAACAGTGCCTCTTCCATGTTGCGTGTGCGCGACATCATATTAGCTTCCACCAGCACATATTGATCGCCGAAAGTCAGCAGTGGTTTACCACTGTTTACCATTTGCGGAAAATCATCATCGATGTAATATTCTGCCGCATATTGAACTGTTGTACCCGTTTCCTTAGGTGCAGATTGATTGAGTAATTCAGTTGCCGCACGAATACTTTCTTCATCATTATTAAACACACCGGGCATAATATGAGGTGTGCTAATGAATTTAGAGAATCCCAATTCCTGTAAACCTTTTATCATGGCAATTGAAGTTGCCACGTCTTGTGATCCATCGTCGATTCCGGGAATGATATGTGCATGCATATCTGCTCCCAGCGCACTGAAATCCGTGTGTTCGGTTTTATTCCCTGAGAAGAATCTGCCAAACACTGAGCTCATATTAATTTGTTGCGTACTGTTGCTCGTAATATTGTTTATAGGCACCGCTTGTAACCTGCTCTAACCAATGCTGATTCGCAAGATACCACTCTACCGTTTTTTCCAAACCTTGTTCGAAATCAACAGAAGGTTTCCATCCCAACTCGCGATTTAATTTTTGCGCATCGATGGCATAGCGCATATCATGACCGGGACGATCAGTTACATAAGTGATGAGCTTTGCAGATGTCCCCGGTTCGCGTTGCAGTTTATTATCCATAATGCGACAAAGTAAATGAATGAGGTCGATATTTTTCCATTCATTAAATCCGCCGATATTGTAGGTATCTCCATTTTTTCCGTTGTGCAGAATCACATCAATGGCGCGAGCATGATCTTCCACCCACAGCCAATCGCGCACATTTTCGCCTTTGCCATAAACAGGAATAGGCTTCATGTTTTTAATGTTATTTATGGCTAGCGGAATTAATTTTTCAGGAAACTGAAATGATCCGTAATTATTGCTGCAATTTGAGATTACCACCGGCATGCCATAAGTATCGTGGTAAGCGCGAACAAAATGGTCGCTGGATGCTTTGCTGGCAGAATACGGACTATGCGGATCGTAAGGTGTTGTTTCCGTAAATAAGCCGGACTCTCCTAATGTTCCATATACTTCATCGGTAGAGATATGATAGAATCGTTTTCCGGAATAATCATCCTTCCAAATATTCCTCGCAGCATTTAATAATACACATGTACCAACCACATTGGTAATTACAAATTCAATAGGGTTTGCAATACTGCGATCTACATGGCTTTCAGCGGCAAGATGCACAACCATATCAAAGCGATGTTCTTCAAAAAGCGAAGTGATAAATCCAGCATCTGTGATATCACCTTTTACAAATGCATAATTATCGGCATGTTCAACATCAGAGAGATTATTCAAATTGCCGGCATAGGTCAATTTATCGAGGTTGATGATACGATATGCCGGATATTTATTTACCAGCAGTCGCACCACATGTGAACCAATAAATCCGGCGCCGCCGGTAACTAGAATAGTTTTTTGATAATTCATAAGCTCCAGTATTGAAGGGTATTAATTTTATCTCTGAATATACCTTTGATATCAATAAAAATACCGTCGGTTGTTGCAATAGATGCAAAATATTCAGGTGTGAGTTGCACATATTCTTTATGAGGCACAGCAAGTATAATGGCGTCATATTGATGACCATTTACTTTTTGCAGTTCAAATCCATAATGCTTTTCCACTTCCGCACTATCGGCTTTTGGATCTACCACGTCTACTTGTAAACCGAATGAACGCAATTCCTTGATCATATCGGCCACTTTTGAATTGCGTATATCATTGACATTCTCTTTGAACGTGATACCCATGACTAATATTCTGGAGGTAGCCAAATTTTTTCCTGCTTCTATGAGTTTTTGCACGCAGCGCTTAGCCACATGATAGGCCATATTGTCATTTACCTTTCTGCCGCTCAAAATCACATAAGGTTCATAATCAAGCTCCATGGCCTTATAGGTGAGGTAATACGGATCAACGCCAATGCAATGCCCGCCAACAAGTCCCGGTTTATATTTATGAAAATTCCATTTCGTGCCTGCAGCTTCTATCACTTCATAAGTATTCACGCCCATTTTGTCGAGAATGATACTGAGTTCATTCATCAGCGCAATATTGAGATCGCGCTGCGTATTTTCAAGAATTTTAGCAGCTTCTGCAACCTTAATAGATGATGCCTGATAAACACCGGGTTGCACGATGGAAACATACACATCACTAATTGTTTCGAGGGCTTCTTTATCCGAGCCCGATACAATCTTCATCACATTGCGCAATGTGTGCACGTCGTCGCCCGGATTGATGCGTTCAGGAGAATAACCGAGTTTGAAATCTGTATTTACTTTTAATCCGGATACAGATTCAAGAATGGGCAAACAAATATCTTCTGTACATCCGGGGTAAACAGTAGATTCAAATACTACATAATCGCCATTTTTTAATACTGAAGCAATTGTTTGTGTTGCCGACTGAAGACTGGAAAGATCAGGCACCTTATGTTCATCAACAGGTGTAGGCACTGCGATGATATGAAAATTGCAATGCTTTAATGCATCAATGTCTGTTGTAAAATCAACTGTGGAATTTTCAAAATAGGAGGCCGGTAGTTCGCCACCCGGATCTACATTATTTTTTAATGCTTCAATGCGCGTTGGGTCGATGTCGAAACCGGTGACATGAAAATGTCTGCCAAATTCCAAGGCTATTGGCAAACCCACATAGCCAAGACCTACTACAGAGATGCGTGCGTGTTTATTCCTGAGTTGTTCGATCATGGCGATGGTTTAAGCGTTTGCCTGCATGAAAGCGGCAATTTCGCCACATATAAAATTTATTTGCTCGGCATCTAATTCCGAATGCATGGGCAGCGATAATACTTCTGTTGCCACCATTTCGCTCACAGGAAAATCGCCTTGTTGATATCCGTAAATACGATAAGCATCACTCACATGCAGCGGCACCGGATAATATATCATTGAAGGTATACCTTTCGATTGCAGGTAATCTTTCAAGGCATCGCGATGTTTTTTTACGCGAATGGTATATTGATGGAATACATGCGTAGCATTTTGCACGCGAGTTGGTATAGTAATACCTGGAATAACATTTAATAATGCATCATATTGATCGGCAGATGCAATACGGCGCATATTATAGATATCGAGGTTTCTGAGTTTAACACGTAAAATCGCAGCCTGCATGCTATCGAGACGTGAATTCACGCCAATAGCATCATAATAATATTTACGCGAGGATCCATGGTCGCAGATGATGCGAATTTTTTGAGCCAGTGTATCATCGTTGGTAAATAAAGCGCCACCATCGCCGTAACCACCGAGATTTTTGGTCGGATAGAACGATGTTGTTGCCAAATGACCAATACTACCCGCTTTCACGGTATCGCCATTCGGAAAGGTGTAGTTACTGCCGATGGCTTGTGCATTATCCTCGATTACATAAATGCCATGCTTTTCTGCCAATTCCATTATTGGCGACAGATCAGCAGGCTGACCGAACAGATGCACAGGTATAATAGCTTTAGTCCTTGGGGTGATCTTTGCTTCTATGGCACGGGCATCCATATTGAAGGTAAGGGGATCCACATCAACAAACACGGGTTTTCCTTTCAAAAGCGCTACCACCTCTACGGTAGCCACGAATGTGAAAGGAACTGTGATCACCTCATCTCCCTCTTCCAATCCTATGGCCATCAGGGCTATTTGAAGCGCATCAGTCCCGTTGGCACAGGGTATCACGTGCTGCACACCCAGATATTGACCCAGTTCAGAGGCAAAAGCTTTTGTCGCACTGCCATTAATGAATTGAGTCGTATCGATCACTTCCTGAATCCCGGCGTTCACCTCATCGCGGATAGCCGCATATTGCGTACCAAGGTCAACCATTTGCAATTTTCTCATATCCCTACCCTATTTCAGGGTGCAAAGATACTGAAACCCGTTGGAAGGCGTTATCGGGGATGTCTGTTCTTTTAGGGCAGACCACCATAAGTTTTAATAACTTTGCACGCCCATATTTATGAAGTCATTCTCCGCTATTTGCATAGGCCTCCTGATCTGTTCAATTTTGAACGGGCAGGTGAATCTCAAAGACAGCTGTGTTAAGGCAAACATTATTCAGGTAGACCTGGGCGTTGGCATGCCGGCATTCGACATGGCTGAACGTTTTGGTGTCCATGCACTTGTGGGAGGCGGTTATCAGTATAAATCCAATCACAACTGGCTGTTTGGTGTCAATGGCAACTTCATTTATGGCAGCATTGTGCACGAAGATTCATTGATGAGTAATTTACGCAATGAGGCAGGGTATGTAATTGGCAGCGACGGCCTGGGATATAATCCCATTCTTTGGGAAAGCGGATTTACGGCAAAATGGGAAACAGGGAAAATCACCAATATCTGGAGTATCAACCCGAATTCCGGGCTTACGTTTATTGGCGGAATAGGCTTGATGCAACATAAAATTTGGATTTATATTGATGAAACTGTTGTGCCGCAATTGGATGAAACCAATCGCAAAGGCTACGACCGTTTGTCGAATGGGTTGATGTTGAGTCAGTTTGCAGGATATTATTTATTCAGCAATAAATATTTCGTCAATTTTCGTGGGGGGATTGAAGTTGTGGAGGCATTTACACAAAACCGCCGCATAGTGAATTACGATACACAAATGACAGATGACGAAATGCGATTTGATATGTTGATCAATTTGAAATTCAGTTGGAATCTGCCAATTTACAATCAACCGAAAACAAGATATTATACGAATTGACATGAAAGTATTAGTTGTTGTATTTTTTGTTGGGGTCATTGCCGTATTAAAACTATTGTTTTTACAGCCGCTCATATATTCGGTAATCGTACGCATATATGGCTTCGGCATACGCGTGGCGTCAATTTTCGGTGGTAAGGCAAGGGCATGGGTGAAGGGAAGAGAAAATCTTTTTGAGCGATTGCAGCAACAAGTACAATCAGGAGGAAGAAAAACAATCTGGATGCACTGTGCCTCACTCGGAGAATTCGAGCAAGGACGTCCATTACTTGAAACCTTGAAAAAGCAACATCCACAAGCATATATCGTATTAAGTTTTTATTCTCCTTCCGGATTTGAAGTCAGAAAAGATTATGCGGGTGCCGATGTTGTTACTTACATGCCATTAGATACCGCAGCAAATGCTTCGCGATTTATAGATATCATCAAACCTGATGTTGCCATTTTTGTGAAATACGAATTCTGGTATCATCACTTAAAAGCGTTGAAAAGCAGGAATATTCCAACCTATCTCGCTTCAGGTATTTTCCGCAAAGGACAATTATTCTTTAAATGGTATGGTAGATTGCACAAAGACATGTTGCGCTGCTTCACCACTTTATTTGTGCAGGAAGAAGGCTCACTGGCATTGTTGGAAAAAATTAAAATGACACATGGCGTACTTGCCTTCGACAGTCGATTTGATCGCGTGAAAGAGATTGCCGACAAGCCGGTTTCAATTCCTTTGATTGCACAATTTGTTGAAGGATTTAATGTGTTGGTGGCAGGTAGCACCTGGCCGAAAGATGAGCGTGTACTTCAAAGAGTATTTTATAAATCACTCGTATTTGTAAATTTCAAGCTGATATTGGCGCCACATCATATTGAAGGCAAGTGGATGCAGCGCACGATGAAATTATTTAAGAAGTTCTCGGTAAAATATTCAGAAGCCGAAAAATTACCTTATGAAGAATTGATGGCAAAACGCATTATGATCATCGACAATATGGGCATGCTGTCGCAGTTGTATCGTTATGCCGATGTTAATTATATCGGAGGTGGATTAAATAAGGGCGTCCACAATACATTGGAAGCTGCTGTATATGGTAAACCGCTCATTATTGGTCCGCGATACAAAAAATTTCATGAGGCCGTTGGTTTAGTAAAAGCCAATGCCGCATTAGTGATTACCGATGCCGATGATCTGCTGAACCGCATCAATTTGATGAATCAGTTTCCATTTGTATGGAAAGGCGTTGGTATAGACGCTGCAAAATACGTTACCGACCGTCTAGGCGGAACTGAAACGATGGCTGACATTATCAGCAAGAAAATTTCGTGATCAGCTGAATTTCAATTGCACCATTTCAATCAATCGCTCAATGGCGTCTTCATCCTGCCAATTGAATTTCGATTTCAATTCCCCGTGAATAAACTGTTCGGCTGAGGTCAAGGACTGCATATTATTAAGCGCCTTGATCGTATTTTCATAGGCATCCTTATCGCCACCAAATAATGATTTCGTAATTAGCAATTTATCATTCAATGGGATCACGCTTTTCAAATCCTTTGCTTTATGCGCGCTGATTTTATCTGCAAGTGTTTTTTTATTGCCTGTTTGTAATTTATCGCTCAGTCCGGCAGTCTGCTCATCTTCATCATCATCGCTCTCTACCGATTTCACCAATGGCTTTTTAACAGGTGTTTCTTTTTTTGCCGGAGGCAGCTCTTCCTGTTTTTCTGCTGCAGGTGGAATAATTTCCTTCACAGGATTTTCTTCAAGAACAGGTTTTACCGGTTCAACAATTATTTCCTTTTCAACAACAGGAAGTTTTTCTTCGACAACAGGAACTGTTTCAATTTTTGGTTTGATGACAATGGGCGTTTCAATTTCATCGTCTGCAACTATTTTCATGATTACCTCTTCTGTTTTCACCATTATTGGCTCAACAGGAATTTCAACAGGTGCGGGTGGTAAGTTTACTTCTTGTATCTTTTCTACCGGAGGGATGGTAGTAACGGGTGTGATATTATGACCAGCTTCTAAGGGCAAATCAAGTGTCTCGGCAAGCTGACGGGTATATTTCCTGAGCAACTCCAGTTCCAGGGGGTCAAGAGAGCCATCACTTTTCACTTCGGCAAACACCATATTCAGTTTGTCGAGCAACACTTCCACACGTGTTATTTTAGCATCCATAGGTAAATCCGTAGTTTTGAATTTCGGTAAGGCAATTTCCATACCATTAAAACGAGTACAAATGTATGTTTATTGAACCGCATCTAAAAGGTGAAGGGCGTGGATGGATAGAGGTCATCTGCGGATCGATGTTCTCGGGTAAAACCGAAGAGCTCATTCGCAGGTTGCGCCGGGCACGTATTGCCAATTTGAAAGTAGAGATTTTCAAACCCACCATTGATACCCGTTATGATGCAGTGAATATTGTATCACATGACGACACACAGATCGTTTCTACGCCGGTAGCCAATTCATTGAATATATTGTTGATGGCAGATGACACCGAAGTTGTAGGCATAGATGAAGCCCAATTTTTCGATGAACAAATCGTTGAGGTATGTGAAAAGCTTGCTCAGCGCGGCACAAGAGTTATTGTTGCCGGTCTCGATATGGACTACCGTGGCAAGCCATTTGGTCCCATGCCGCAATTACTGGCCATAGCCGATTATATCACGAAAGTACACGCTATTTGTGTGCAATGTGGAAATATCGCTTCCTATTCCTATCGCAAAACCACTGATAAGTCGCAGGTTCTACTCGGAGAAAAAAATGAATACGAACCGCGCTGCAGATCCTGTTTTCTTAAGGAGAGTTAAGTTAGCAATAAAGTCCGTTAACTTACATTATCCTGACCTTTGGAAGGTGGATTTATGTATATTTGTGGATATTATTATTAGCTCAACTAAACGCATGCTATGAAAAAAAATCTTGTACTCATTACCAGTTTGTTCATCTACACGGTTATGCAGGCACAGGCTCCTCTCAATAGCCCCAATCTGCTGTTGCCGGGAACCGACCTCATCCGCGATGCGAAAACGGTTACAAAAGCTGATTTGCATAAGGCTACATTAGACGAAGGCGATCGCGCTTTGAATTATTATTGGGTGAATTACTCCGACGCAGTAGATTTCGCCTATAACGGCTGGGCCCTTGAAAACCTGGCTTCATTGCCTTTATGGCCAGATTCAACAGCATTGGTTGTTACCGGCGATGGTAGCGACTTCTACTGGTATGGTCACGGATACGCACACATGTTCGATCCGATTTCTGATTATATCTCAGATTTTGTTGATGAAAACTATACCGTAATCGGCAATGCCAGCGACTGGTGGAATGAAGATCACAGCTTCAAAATCGACTCAGTGCGCTTCTACTATTTCTACGATCGCTTTAACACAAGCTATACTGATACACTTAAAGTGTATGTAATGGCTCCAAATTCTACCTGCTACCAAGAAGGTTTTTACCTTGATAATGATGCCAGCGGCGACTTCGACGAAGGTATCGATATCAGCTTGTTCATGTCGAAGTATAACTACGTAAACAACCGCCCTAGCGGAACCTATACGGAATACACCTTCTTGTTGGGTGATGACGATACTGCAAGTTTCAATATCGCCAGCTTGAATATCCCATTGGCGCTGACAATCAACAAAAACAGCCCTGATCATAACGTGGGTATTGCATGGCAGTTCATTCCGGGACAACCTTACAGCACAGGCGACACTTTGCTTGACTTCTCTGATCCTCCACTACTGGTTACCAACCCGCTTAACCGCTTCTGGTTGCTTTGTAACGAAGAGATCCTTGAAAGCGATCCTGCTTCCTGGTCAGAATATTCTAACAACCAGGACGGTTTTGCCTCTACAGAAGTTCGCTACAATATCTCTGATGGCGGATGGAATGGTTACTATGTGAGCACTTATGCTTATGTTGATGCTTTTGCTTTCGAACATGCTTATGTTGATTGGTATGTGGCTCCAAGAGGTGTAAACTTCCTGGCAACAGATCCTTCACCTTGCGTAAGCCTTGAAAAGAACTTCACTGATCTTTCAAACTTCGCAGCGGTTCCTGATGATGCTACTTACTATTGGGAATTTGGTGACGGCGCTGTAAGCTTCGATCGCAACCCTGTTCACACCTACCCAATTCCTGGTTCATTCGAAGTTTGTCTCTCTGTAGACTACGGCGGTGAAGCCTTCGATTATTGCAAAAACGTAGCTGTGGACTATTGCACTGCTATCGAAGATATTGAGAATTTGACCTCATTCAGCCTGTATCCAAACCCTGCTGATGATGTGTTGAATGTTAACCTCACTTTTGGTGTGGCTCAACAAGCAACTATCGAAATCGTAAATATGGCAGGTCAGGTAATGATTACTGAAAATGTAAATGCAACTGTTAATTACAACACTTCTATGGATGTAAGCAGTCTTCCTGCCGGTATCTATATGGTGCGTATCAACAGCGGTATTCAAAGCTCTGTGAGAACTTTCGTAGTAGAATAATTCTCCGGATATACCTCTTTCAAAGAGCCGATTCATTGCGAATCGGCTCTTTTTTATTTGTTGAATATCAATGCATTATATAACATTATCTGCAATCCTACAGCGTCGGTTTTGTAATGCTCCATTGCTATTACCCCTCTACCCTGCCCGTAAATAGGCTGTTTCAGGCGAATACAGCTGTTATAGATGGGAAGTTTTATCAGCTTACAGTTTCAAATAACCAACATAACTTACTGAATATTAATAGATTATCGACTTGAACTGAGGGATGAAATTGCATTGGTTGTAGTGTACCATACCAGTGAAAGACGCCAGGCACTATAAGGTCATCAGGGCATGTATATACCCGTTTCCCGACTGCGTCCTTAGGTGTGATTGAAGCATCATTTGTTGCATTTATATTTATTAATGGAAACAGGGAGGAAGCACTTTTTCCTGCCACCAATACTTCAAGCACACACCTCGAAATGTAGGGCAAAAAAAAGCCCCCGCCGTGGAGGCAGAGGCTTCAATAATATCTTGCTAAGGATTACATCACCACGAGGCGGCGAGATATCACCACGCCATCGATATTGAATACTACCAGGTAAGTTCCCGGAGTGATTCCTTTGAGGTCGAGGTTGATATTATGCGTTCCTTCATTATAGGCACTAGTTCCATAGTTTCTAACAGTAGCACCCATGAGGTTCACAAGACTAATCGTCACTGAAGAGGCATTGCGTTCCAGTGTCATAGTTGCCGTTGTGGTATAAGATGCAGGGTTTGGTGCGATAGTAATACCTGCGATGATTTCTTCCTGGATAGGACCTGCGCTTACGGTTGAGAAGTCGCAATCACCGGCAGCCAGTGTTGTTGTGCGATAGTAACCATTTCCATGAGTTCCCATGTATATGGCCATGCAATCTGTTTCACGAACAAAGTCTTCGCGGATTTCGAATACAGGCACGTTACCGGGACCTACGCCACCGCCAACTGCACCGTTTTCCTGCGTCCAGCTGCCACCACCTGAAATAGAGTAGCTCCATACACCGAATTCTGTTCCGATAAGAAGTTTATCAGGATCTGCGGCATGAACCAGGATATCATAAACAGGAATGTTTGGCAAGCTTCCCGCATCAGAAACGCAATTAAACACTGCAGCATCGCCATCGAGCGCGTTTGCTGATGTCCATACGTTTTGATCAACACCGAAACCACCGATAGAGATAGCTATCTGATCAGGATTTTCACGATCGATGCTGATACCTGTGATTTTGCCCGGGAATACGTTTGCATACGTAAACTGCGTGATTCCGGCATCTGCAGGAGCAAACA
Source organism: Chitinophagales bacterium (assembly GCA_019694895.1). Taxonomy (GTDB): domain Bacteria; phylum Bacteroidota; class Bacteroidia; order Chitinophagales; family BACL12; genus UBA7236. The sequence goes on along the minus strand of JAIBBA010000028.1, from coordinate 10,287 downwards.
CGCCGGCTGTTCCGGGATCTCCATCAGTATCAACATATTCGTAGGCAGCATCAAGCATACCATCAAGGCGATACAAGCGTCCGCTCTCAGTTCCAACATATACTATATCACCGGTTGCATCGTATTCGATAGCGCTGATGTTACCGCTTGTTACAGGGATAACTTTAAACCATTCAGGAGCCTCAGTAGAGTTAAAGAGTGCACCTGTAGTCATCCACAGTTTATTTTTAACAGCATGGTAGAAACGTGATTCAGAGAGACCTGTGCGTGTAAGCGTAATGGTGCGACCTTCATAGTTCACCTCATCACCTTCCACATAGAAGTTTCCGCTTCCTGCAGGATATTCTACTGTTCCACCTACCAATACATCTTTAAATGTTTCGTAGAGTTTATAATTCTCCCACATCACGAATGTGGTTACGAAGTCAGTTCCACCATCGGCGAGACCATCCTGATCATCGTCGATATTAGGGTCATACATATTGCTTGCTGAGCTTCCGCTATTCACAGATCTGCGCAGTGCAGCACCGTTTCCAGAAGCGCCAACATAGAAGAAGGTTCCGAAGAGGTATTCAGGACGTATTTTGCTTATTTCAACACGACCACCATCGCCACCTAACCATTCGAATCCTTGGAATTCGCTGTTTTGCTGGAAGTCGACAAGGTGTGTTCCGTTATCCTGAGCACCACCCATTACTTCGCCATTGATACCGCTGGCCACGCCATGCGACTGGTAGAAGTTAAGACCTTTATTGAGGGTTCCGAAATCAGGGTACTGAGACGATGCGTTCAAAGAACGGGCAATACCGCCATCTGAACAGAAATACATAATGTCTTTAGTATCCGGATTGTAATCGGCAGGGAAAGTGATATAGTGCTGATCGGCATGGATATATTTAGGATACCAGGTAGGATAACCGGAGCTTGTCATAGGCGTCCAGCTACCTGAAGCACCGTCCCATGTCCACGATTGAATTTGACCACCGATATAAATACGTTGTGCATCGGCCGGGTTTACTGCGATACACACGTTCCAGGTGATGTTTGCGCTTGTTCCGTTAGGATTAAAGAACTCGCTTGCTTCTTCAGAAATCTGAATGAAGTTAGCACCATGGTCGGCAGATTGGAAGATACCCTGACATCCGTAAGTTCCGGATTTTGCAGAGTAGATATACACGTAGTTAGGATCTGAAGGAGCCACTGCCAGTGCACGGCGAGTGCTTCCTGTTGGCAGACCGGCACCGAGTTCATCGAGGGTAGCAGGATCAGCTGCAGTAGTACTGCGATAATATTTACGAAGGCTTCCTGAAACAGCGTGCAGGTAACCATCGGCATCGAATTTTACATCATCGGTAATTCCTGAAAGCGGCACGCCACCACCTTCAGCATTTGACCAGGTGTTACCGCCGTCGGTAGATACTTTCAAACCGGTATTGGTAGCGGCAGCCACGATATTGTTATCTGTAGGGTGGCAAGCGATGCGGTTAACATAAGCCCATGCAGCGCTTGAGTTTGAGCCAACCTCACCGGGAGTGGGGATGGTTGCAGTCAACTGCGAGAATGTAGGCAGAGCACCACCTGTAACGGCAGGAGCTTTGAAAACGCCGTCGCCTGTAAACCCGTGGGTATAGCTACCGAAGGAGCCATCGAAATAATCGGCCCAGTATTCACCGGTTCCGAAATAGATATCACCATTTGGTGCCTGATCCATTGCGCAGATCAGGATAGAGCTGAACTCATCATTTTGAGGATGCGGAAACCATTCAAGTCCGCCATTGTCGGTATAGTATAAACCACCGCTGGCACCTGCCGCATACATGCGATCGGAGTTATTGCGATCGATGAGCAACACGCGAGAGCGACCACCAACGTTATTTGGTCCGAAGTTCTCCCATTCAAGGTTAAGCAAACTTCCACCGCGTTCGCCGTTCGAAACCTGCGCATAATATTCGCGCATTTGGTCACGGGCCGCCAACACATCGGCCATTTCCACCTTTCCGGTTTTCGGATTGGCGCGCATACTGTTCAACCAGGTACGGTAAGCACCTGATTCAACAGCCTTTTTTTCCGCACGTTCATGCATTTTGGCAATCGTGCCTTCAACATTTTCACCACCTGTATTCGACCCTGCAATGGCAAACACCATCATACCGGTTAATACGAGGCCTAAAACAACAAGACTGTAACGCGTAAAATACCTTTTCATGAATCACTAATTTGGGTAAAAGATAATTCGTAAAATTAATACAATTCTATAAGACTTTTTAACATTTGAATAAATCTGACGATACGTTTACATCAGACGGTATGCCCATATTTAAAAAACGTGGCGTTCGGCATGGTATGACGACCTCACAAGAGGACCGCTTTCAACATACAGAAACCCTTTGCTAAGGCCTATTTCACGATAATGATCGAACATTTCAGGGGTAACATATTCCTGCACATCGAGGTGCATGCGTGTTGGCTGGAGATATTGGCCCAATGTGAGTATCTCGCAACCGTTTGCAACCAAATCGTCCATTATTTCATAAACTTCTTCGGCACTTTCTCCAAGCCCCAGCATTACGCCTGATTTTGTGCGCTTGCCATAATCTTTTGTGCGCTTGATTTGCTCCAGGCTTCTTTCATATTTTGCCTGAGGTCGCACCAGACGGTATAAGCGCTTAACCGTTTCCATGTTGTGACTTACCACTTCCTGTCCGGGGGATATCATCATCTCCAGGGCATCCCAATTACTTTTAACATCAGGAATCAGTGTTTCAATGGTGGTTTGCGGACTTAAGCGCTTCACTTCAGTTACCGTTCTATTCCAGATAGCGGCTCCTCTATCAGCCAGCTCATCGCGATTTACCGAGGTGATAACGGCATGTTTCACGCCCATAAGCTTTATTGCTTCGGCAACGCGAAACGGTTCTTCGAGGTCGAGCTCTGTTGGCCGGCCGGTAGCCACAGCACAAAAAGAGCAAGATCTTGTGCATACGTTACCCAAAATCATGAACGTTGCGGTTCCTTCACCCCAACATTCGCCCATGTTTGGACAATTTCCACTTTCGCAGATAGTATGTAATTTATGCTGATCGACAAGCTCGCGCACCATGCGATAATTTTCGCCGGTGGGGAGTTTAACTTTAAGCCATTTCGGCTTTCGCTGTCGTTCCTGAGATTCTGTAACCGGAAGTTCGATCATGTTGCTGACACCACTATTTTACCACTTCTTACCGAACTGCAAACTTAGATATAAATACACGAAATAAGGCTTGTTATCTTCAAGTATCATAATTGGAATATCTTTCAAATACAGCTCTGCACCGATTCCTGCCTCTGCCGACTTTACAAAATCGTCGTACGTAGCCCAATCGAAATTGAGACCTGCCTTTCCAAAGAGACCGGGGACAAAGGATATTTCATTAAACCCTATGCTAAAGCCTGAGGCACCGTAGATGGAGGTATAATCTAAAAACAGCGATTCCGTTTCCGGCGTGTATTTGACATTTTCCGTTGGCGTGCCGTCTTCGGAGGTACTGTACACCGCCAGGTAATAAGGTTTTACGAGCCCGGCACTAAATCCGCCGGCATAATTTGCAGCTACCTGAAAGCCACTTTTTTCAGCCTTCTCCCCTATCATGCGTTTTTCGCCGATGGCAGCTTTTAGGTTGAAAAACGTATTCTGTTTGCCGTATACAAAAGGTTTTGGAGGGGTGTATCCGACTGTAAATTCGTTTACACGCTTAGTTTCTTTAGGATCTTTGAGGAATTCCAATTCAAAATAGGCTACACGCTTCTTATCGAGGTCGATGTCTTTGGTATAATCGCCGAAGATGCCCCAACCGGTAGTTGTGACTTTTGCGCCCATGCTGAACTCATGTTCATAGCTGAGTCCTTTGGGTTTAGAAGCCGAACTTTTGTTGAGAATGACAGGTTTAGAAGTGTTTTGTTTCGCTGTAGACGTATCCTGAGCGACAGCGGAGTACACCACTGCCATCCATGCCATACAGAAGAAAACAAATTTCATCGCATAATATTACGATTTTTGCGGATAAATAGTTGCCCAAAGCAAAAAATTAACTGTCATGATTACATCACAAGTTACCTACGAAGGCGAATTGCGCACAACAGCAGTGCACACCTTATCCGGAACGAGCATCATCACCGATGCACCACCCGACAATCAGGGAAAAGGGGAAGCTTTTTCGCCAACAGATCTTGTAGCTACTGCCTTGGCGAGCTGTATGTTAACGATTATGGGCATAGCGGCACGGACACACGAAATGGATATTCAAGGCACCAGGGTTGAAGTGACTAAGATCATGGCCTCAAACCCGCGCCGTATCAGCGAAGTACACTGTCATTTGTTTATTTCCGGCAATTTCAACGACAAGCAAAAAGCCATTTTGGAACATGCGGCACGCACTTGTCCGGTGATACAGAGTTTATCTTCAGATATGATTAAAGTGGTGACCTTCTCATACGCATAAAAAAAACCTGAAACTCCGGGGAGGTTCAGGCTTTGTAGAATGATTTATTAACGATCAGGCGTTGGTTTCAATTTTGATTCCGCCAACTTCAGTGATCTTATTAGGGCAACCTTCTTTATGACCGCAGGAGCTGAGTCCGGCTGTGAGGAGAAGGCATAATCCGGCTGCAACAGCCCATTTTGAGAAGGTACGCATATGCTTTAATGTTTTGTTTAACGATAACGATTGGTTTGCTTAATCAGTTCCCACATTTGTATGTGGTTACATACTTATTATAACGTAAAGATGACGAATATATTTTACACAAACAAGACTGCTTTCCACATCTCCAAATTCAGCAATTAGTATATCTTCACCCCATGCGAATACATTTGATCGCCATTGGAGGGGCAGTGATGCACAATATGGCGTTGGCATTGCATGCGGTAGGTCATCAGGTTAGTGGTTCCGACGACGAGATTTTCGAACCCAGCAAGTCGCGACTTTCACGGAAAGGCTTGTTACCGGAGGCTTTTGGCTGGTTCCCGGAGCGCATAACAAGTGAATTGGATGCAGTGATTTTGGGTATGCATGCGCGAGCCGATAATCCTGAGTTATTGCGTGCGCAGGAATTGGGCATACGGGTGTATAATTTCCCGGAATATGTTTATGAACAATCAAAAAACAGTTTGCGTGTAGCTATTTGTGGAAGTCATGGTAAGACCTCTATAACGAGTATGATCATGCATGTGCTGAAAAAAAGGCGGATGCCATTCGATTTTCTGGTAGGCGCTCAGCTTGAAGGATTTGATACCATGGTGCAATTTTCACAGGCACCGGTGACGATTATAGAAGGCGATGAATATTTTGCTTCACCACTTGACAAGCGTCCGAAATTTTTATTTTATCATGCACAGGTAAAAGTAATCAGCGGTATTGCATGGGATCATTTCAATGTATTTCCCACTTTCGATAACTATGTTGATCAATTCCGACAATTAGTAAATCAATCAACCGAAAATGATATTTTAATTGCCAATGCAGACGACGAAGAGGTAATAACATTACTGGATATCAGTCGCCCAAAAGGCAAGATCATCAAATATGGTGCCCCTGCATATAAAGTAATTGAAGGTTCATTTACGCTTGATGTGGATGGCGCACATTATCAATTTGCCATATTCGGAAGGCACAATATGCAGAATATGGAAGCGGCGAAAAATGTATGTATATCGCTAGGCATTTCTGCACATGAATTTTATGAAGCCATGCAATCGTTTACAGGTGCAGCGAAGCGATTAGAAGTATTAAAGCGCAGCAGCGATCATATTATTTTCAGAGATTTTGCGCATGCACCAAGCAAGGTAAAAGCTACTGTTGATGCGGTACGCGAGCAATTCCCCGATCAGCCTTTAGTGGCATGTCTGGAATTACATACCTTTTCGAGTTTGAATAAAGATTTCATCGCACATTATCATGGAACCATGCAGGCTGCCGACAAACGAATTGTGTATTTCAATCCGCATACTCTTACCTTAAAAAAACTGCCGATGTTGAGTATTGAAGAGGTCAGAAGTTTTTTTGGGGATAAAGAATTGATTGTATTGAATGATTCCTCGTCATTAAAAAGTGAATTACAATCGTTAAATAGTGTGAATAATAATATTCTGTTAATGTCGTCGGGCAATTACGACAACCTCGATCTTACATTTTTAACCTAATTTTGAGCGTGGCACAACTGCAACTGGACAAACCCCTTGCCTTTATTGATCTGGAGACCACCGGCATCAATCTTGGCAGCGATCGCATTGTAGAGATCAGCATACTAAAATTGTTTCCGAATGGGAACAGGGAAACCAAGACGATGCGCATAAATCCGGGGATACCCATTCCTGCGGAGTCAAGTGCCGTTCATGGCATCTATGATGCCGATGTTGCCGACAAGCCCACGTTTGCTCAGGTTGCTGACGAGTTGAATGCCTATCTCGACAACTGTGATTTAGCAGGATATAACAGTAACAAGTTTGATGTGCCCATGTTGGTAGAAGAGTTTCTTCGCTGCGGAAAGGGTTTTGATGAAAATCGCAGGTATATTGATGTGATGCGCATTTTCACGCTGATGGAAAAGCGCACCCTGGAGGCTGCCTATCGCTTTTTCTGCAATAAGACTTTAGAAAATGCCCACAGTGCCGAAGCAGATGTTACCGCTACCTACGAGGTATTGCTGGGTCAGCTCGATAAATATGGCGATGCGCTTGCTCATGATGTCCCTTCCTTGCATGAGTTCACGAAGGATGGCGATTTTGTGGATTTTGGTCGCAGAATGATCATGAAAAATGGCGTGCCATGTTTTAATTTTGGTAAGTACAATGGTCAGTCGTGTGAAGACGTTTATCGACGTGAACCGCAGTATTTCGATTGGATATATAAAAGTGATTTTCCTGAACATACCAAACTCAAGCTGCGGCTGATAGCATTAAAAATTAAAAACGACAAAAACAAAGCTTCCTGATCCCTTGGCACGCGCACTTGTAATTATACCAACTTACAACGAGCAGGCAAATATCGCCGATATGATAACGGCTGTATTGTCTTTGCCGCAGGATTTTGATTTGTTGATCATCGATGATAATTCACCTGATGGAACAGCATCAGCGGTGACAGCGATGCAATCAACCTACCCTACCCGACTGCATTTACATCAGCGAGCGGGTAAGCTAGGATTGGGAACGGCCTATATAGCAGGATTCAAATGGGGCTTAGCGCAAGGCTATGATTATATGATAGAAATGGATGCCGATTTTTCACATAAGCCCGAAGATCTTCCCAGGTTATTGGACGCCTGTAAAAATGGTGCCGATGTGGCAATAGGTTCACGTTATATTAAAGGTGGCAATGTAGAAGACTGGCCAACCGATCGCATTTTATTATCGAAATGGGCTTCGCGTTATGTGCGCATGATAACATGGATACCTGTGCATGATACTACAGCCGGTTTTGTTTGTTACAAACGCAATGTACTGGATACCATAGATCTGGATAAAATCAGATTTATTGGCTATGCATTTCAGATAGAATTAAAATACGCTGCATGGCGCAGTGGATTCTCATTGAAAGAAATACCTATTGTGTTTAAAGACCGCCAGAAGGGAATTTCAAAAATGAGCAAAGGCATTTTCAAGGAAGCCGTTTATGGTGTCATCACCATGCGATGGAAGAGCTTCTTTCATTCTTATACCAAATAAGATTTCATGTCATCGGAACAACGCCATAAGCGAAAAGGCATTCATAGAAAAAAATCGGGATTACCACCGGGCACGCCTATTTATACCGGTGCGAAAAAGCATGAAATAATTACATTGCAGCGTTTTGCATATGATACTGATACAATAGAAGAAATTAATTGTAAGGCAGGTGATAAGATTGATCTAATACCCAGAGAAGGAAAAGTATTATGGGTTAATATTAATGGTCTTCATCAGGAAGCGCTGATAGAAGAAATTGCCGCTACATTCAAGTTGCACAATCTGGTATTAGAAGATATTTTAAATGTATTCCAGATACCTAAAGCGGAAGAATATCCCGATACAGATCAGATTTACATTGCGTTAAACGAATTTTATTTTGCTGCTGAAGGCAAATTGGAACGCGATCAGATAAGCATCATTTTAGGCAATGATTATGTACTCAGTTTTCAAGAAGAAGAGGGTGATTATTTTGAATTGATTCGCGACAGGTTGCGCAATGCTAAAGGCAAACTGAGAAAGAAATCCGGCGATTATCTTGTTTACGTTTTAATTGATTCCGTAGTAGATAGTTATTATGTTGTATTAGATCATTATGCAACGGAACTAGACAGTATAGAGAATGACATTTTCGAAAAGAAAAATCGCAATCACTTAGAACGTATTCATCAACTCAACAAAGACTTGATTTATTTGCGCAGATCAATTGCACCTTTGAAGGAAGTATTATTTAAACTCTTGAAGGAGGATGTAATTCTCATCAATCCTGAGTCAAAGCTGTTTTTGAGAGATGTGCTTGACCATGTGCATCAGGTAGTGAATCAAATCGATGTAGACCGAGAGTATCTGGCAGATCTGGTGCAGACAAATATGGCGAATATGAATGCCCATTTGAACGAGATCATCAAGGTTTTGACGCTCATTTCAACGATTTTCATACCCTTAACCTTCATAGTTGGTGTTTATGGCATGAACTTTGGAAATATCCCATTAATGCAGACCACTTACGGCTATTTTGTCGTATGGGGTGTTATGATTTTCATTACCCTGCTGCAGTTTTTCATTTTCAAAAGAAAAAAGTGGCTATAAACATCATCCAATCACACAAAAAAACAGCTTATGCGTTTAACATTACCCATTTTCATTTCTGCCTGTATTTTGACATCAAACTTGCAAGCGCAGAGTACCATTGCACCACCAGCCAACACCTCGGTTCTTTTTAATATTAATTTCGATCTTGGCATTCCGATGAATGAATTCAAAACCTACAACGATGAAGTTGCTGCAGGTGGTGGATTCAGTTTGTTCTTTCAACCGTCAAATAAAATACCTGTTTTGGTAGGCTTTGATATGGCATTTATGGGCAACGGACATAAAACACAGCATGAAACACTTACCGCAGATATTGTGGCAGGTACAACTGTGATAGAAACGCTTTATTTCCCCATGCGTGTTGAAACCTATAATATGATCACAACCGGTGATGTGCATTTGCGGGTGCAATCGCCAACCAATTTCTTTAAGCCATATTTGGATGGTATGGTAGGATTCAATCACTTCGGAACGAACACCTCTGTTTATGATGAGTCTGAGGAATATTATTTGAGTGAAGAGGACAATCCATTGATCACCAGTTCTCAGCAAAATTCAAGTTGGTCGCTGAACTACGGTGGCGCCTTAGGTATGTTGGTGCAATTAAATGAAAACATTTTCCTTGATGTGCGTTGTGCCTATACATTTGGCGGCGAAGCTGAATATTATGTGGAAGATGACATTGAAAACTGGGAAATTGAGTTTAATACTGTTCCGACAAGTCAGGATGATGTATCTGATGAAGATATAGATATTTCAGCCATCAAAAAGCAATCGCATACAGATATGATCATGGGTACCATTGGACTAACCTTTAAGTTTTAATCACATTATATACCAATATACAACGCTATCCTAAATCGATAGCGTTTTTTTTGTTTATATATGATTATGTAAATTCACTACCTTTCGCATCTATACAAAGAACACAAATAACTACGTTGATAGCATATGCGGTCCGGACGCAGGAAGTTATCGCACAAGGTGCATCTGGTTTACGGCTTGGTGGTGATCATAGCTGTGGGCATTGCATTTTTTATTTTGCACAACCTAAAAGCATCAAACGCCAGTCAATTAAGCGATTCCTCTGCAACCCCGGTCATCGATTCGTTGCATCATATTCCGGTGTATTATAATGGTGATGTAGACCATGTTGCAGGTCGCAGTGTTGCGCGCAATGGATATAACTACGGGTTAAAATGGCAATGCGTAGAATTTGTTAAACGATATTATGCAGATCATCTGGGACACTATATGCCCGATGCTGATGGTAATGCGAAGGACCTTTTTGACAAGCGTCTGCCTGATGCCTCATTTAATGAAGCACGTGCATTAGTGCAATATGCCAATCCAAGTCTTAAAAAACCGCAACCGGATGACATAATTGTTTTTGATGGCCATTTAGGCAATCGCTACGGACATGTGGCAATAATTAGTCAGGTTACTGAAACAAGTATTGAAATTATACAACAGAATGCCGGCCCTGACACACC
>JAIBBA010000125.1:5000-9282 GCA_019694895.1 Chitinophagales bacterium | reverse complement strand
TGCAAGAAAACTTTTTAGGGCCTTTGGATCTTCATGATGATCGTAATAGTGAACCGAAAGATAGCTGTCGACCCCATAATTCATGAGAATCTGAACCAGCAAGGCAAATGAGATGTAAATTGCCAATGCGCCATAATCGGCGGTATGCAAATTGTCGGTATACGGAATCAGCAATACAACACTTGCCAAAAGCGGCAGGGCTCCTCCTACGGTAATGAAAAATGCGGATTTGACAATATGCTTCACAAGTATTCGTTATGACAAAAATAGGGATATCCAACCGCATTGCCATTTTATAAGGCGCAAGCTTACTAACTTTATATCTTATGAGACCAATTATCCTACTTATCGTTTGTTTATCTATTATGAGTGCTTCGTGTAAAAAAGGCGACAAAGTAATAGCATTCGGTCCCGACAAGGTGTACTACGTGTCGCCGGTTGAAGAAGAGACTGCCTTAAAAGTGGGGACCTTTCTTCAGCAGTATAAGTATTTTGTAGGTAATGGGGCTGTTGTGCAATTGGTGGAGGATAGTGTTTTCACTGCACGTTTCGCCACACATGAAGGCATTGAAAAAGATGCCTATATCATTGACGGCTTTATAGACATGCAACTAGAAATGAGTGTTTCCATTTTTGACGGCGCACCCGTAAACATACAGCTATGTGATTCTACCCTCACCACAAAAGGCAGTATTAGTTTTGAAGATGCGCGCGCCTGGATTGAAGGCAAAGCTTATGTAGAGAAGTAATCGCCGCTGAATTTTCTCAAGGCTACCATGAGCTATTAATAGCAACAGAAATTGACCATAAAATTTTCATTGCCCATTTCCAACATTATTACCTCAACAATCCAGTGCAGGAAAAAGAAAACTGCCTGAGAGATTCGCCTCCTAAAATGACCAGCAACACCAACGGCGGAATCGCTACGAGGCAGTTTCTTTAATTGGCATTCAATACACAAGCGAACACCTTGCTTCGAAAGGATAATCAAGCAAAATATTTCCATGACAACACGACATAGCCACGTATGTTTAACCGCTTATTGTCAATCTATTAAAAGCTTTGATAGGATTTTAATTGACAATAATTGCAAGGTGTTTCGCTTGTGAAATATATAAAAACTGCCTCTCCCCAACCTCCAAACACGACCAGCAACAAACAACCGGGGAATGTGAGGCAGTTTTATCCGAGGGAAGGATGTTTTATTTTTTAGGTGTGATGATCACAACCTCGTTCACCTGAATCTCCGTTACATAGCGCTTGATGTCCTGCTTGTCGGTATAGTTATGATTGATGAGCTTTCCTTCAACAACCACTTCCATTCCTTTTCCGCAATACTTTTCAATGATCTCGGCGGTTTTACCCCATGCAATCAGATTGTGCCACTGTGTGTCTTTCACTTTTTCACCTTTGGCATTGGTGTAAGTTTCGGAGGTAGCAAGGCTGAATTTGGCGAGTTTAGATTTGCCATTTACCGTTTTTACTTCGGGGTCTTGACCAAGACGCCCCATTAACAGCACTTTGTTTTTAAGTGTGTTCATACAATTTGTTTTTAAGGTTTACAATCAAATCCGTTTTACCGGAACCGGTGTTCATCACCGACGAAGCAAATATCAGCATTGCCCATTGTGTCCACCAAATTTTAAGCGATTATACTCGCATATAATCGCTTAAGTCCGATAAGAATATATTTTTATATATATTTGTCATGTTATATCCTAATCCTTAAAAATGAAATTCTTGTTTATCTATGGTTATAAAAAAATGCAGAGAGTGCGGCAAGGACATCCTTGGACGCAACGACAAAAAATTCTGTAGTGATATCTGCAGACACTCTCACAACAATCGTCAGCGCGCCGTAAATGGTGGCAATTACATGAACACCATCAATACTATTTTGCGAAAAAATCGCAACATATTGATGGAAATCTCTACAGAGGAAAATCCGAAAGTCAGCAAAAACCGATTGTACGACAAAGGGTTTAACTTCAATTATATTACCAGCACCTATACCACAAAAAAAGGTGCTATATATTATTATTGCTACGATTACGGTTATCTCCCTGTAGAAGGTGATTATGTTTTTCTGGTAAAACGGAAAGAGTAGAACCTCAGCATTACATCTGAAGGTAGGCACCGAAAACATTGAGCAATTAAATTGCACATGCGCTTTACAATTTGTGAAGTTAGCTTTCTATTTCCCATAATTTCACAAAAAATGACTGACACATACACATCGCCTGGTGGTGAGGTTAAACCATTGTGCTAGAATTTACTACTGAAAAATGTAGCTATTCACTGTCGGCAACTATTGTTTGCTGACCATCTTGCTCTACGACTTTTGTAACCACAGTTTCCTTTTTACCATCAATTACAACCTTGTCAACATCGATGGTATAAGTGTTTGCCGGTCGACGCGGAGCATTTGGATTATATACCGGAGCATTTGATGGTTGATCATCGGGCGACTGAGCTTCCTCAACTTCAGCATTATCAGCATCTGTTGTAGTTTGGGCTGCGGTAGCTAATTCCTCATTTGGGGTAACATAATTGTGATAGGTATACACATATTCAGATAATGCCAAACCATCATAAGCATTACCCGGATCATAAATAAGGGCATTGGCACTTAAATTTTCAGGATAATCACCTATTCCCCACCCTGCACTTGTAGTTTCGATGTAGTAATAATTTTTCCCTTTATGGTCAAATGCTGCTCCCTGAATCGGATACTTTGTTGCAATACCAACTCCCATATGGCGCTCAGGTGATATGAGCACACAATCAAATCCCAATTCTGCAAGAAGAGATTCCAACATCATGGCCAGGTCTTCACAATCACCGCCCTTCTCAACTAATGTTTCGATTGGATACCGAGGGTATTCCCAGGTGCCATCATTTCTATATTTTAGGGTCTGGACAAAATTGATAGCACATTCGGCCAATTGCCAATCGCTCCAATTATGTTCAGAAGCCAATAATTTAAATTCATTGGCAAAATCTTTCATCACCTCGTGCCCCGGAGCTTCGTCCAGATAATGACTAAAATTGTCATATACCCGCTTTTGCCCTTTGTAATAATTGTAATCTCCCTGATCAAAATAATAAACCATTGAGATCAATTTATCGTCGTATGACCATGTGAAAATGGTTTTCACTTCAGCGCTAAAGGCAACGCCGACCTGACATGTAAGTAGCAAAGCGAATATGGTTTTTCCGGCCTTCATACGGTTCTTACCCGAAGTTAAGCAATAAACTTGCCAGATTAAGATTTTAGTATGTGTGGTGATGTGGATTATGCTATCATCATCTATGAGGCCGTAATCTCAGATTTAGGACTACAAGCACCAATAGCACTTCAGAAAACGACGCACCAAATCCACTAAACCACTTGAGCGCATTGCCTTCTAGCCCGCCCAATTTTCTCTATCCAAACTGCGGTAATGTATTGCTTCAGCCAGGTGTTCAGGCATGATATCCGGCGAAGCCGATAAGTCGGCAATAGTTCTGCTGACTTTCAAAATCCGGTCATAAGCCCTCGCGCTTAAGCCAAGTTTTTCCATCGCCTTGTTTAAAAGTGTTTGTCCTACAGGGCTGATCACGCAAACTTCCTTCACCTGTTTGGAGCCCATTTGGGCATTGCAATATATTTCCACACCGGCAAATCTTTCTTCCTGAATTTTTCTTGCGGCAATTACTCTTTCGCGTATTGATGCACTTTTTTCACCTTCCTGCATCTGAGACATTTCGGAGACTCCAACAGGCACTACTTCCACATGCAGATCGATACGATCGAGCAAAGGACCTGAAATTCTATTCAGATATCGCTGTACCACTTGTGAGCCACAAACGCATTCCTTATCAGGGTGATTATAAAATCCACACGGGCATGGATTCATAGCCGCCAACAACATAAAATTAGCAGGGTACTCAACAGTCACCCTAGCTCTTGAAATTATGATACGTCGTTCTTCCATAGGTTGACGAAGAACTTCTAAAACGTTGCGTTTAAACTCCGGCAGTTCATCTAGAAACAAAACGCCGTTATGTGCAAAGGAAATTTCGCCCGGTTGTGCATGAGATCCACCACCCACCAATGCAACATCGCTCACGGTATGATGAGGATTTCTAAATGGTCTTGTATAAATCAATGAAGAATTTGCGGCCAGTTTTCCGGCTACGCTATGAATTTTTGTAGTCTCCAGAGCTTCATGCAAATTCAAAGGAGGCAGTATACCCGGTAATCGTTTTGCGAGCATTGTTTTTCCTGCTCCCGGCGGAC
>JAIBBA010000027.1 GCA_019694895.1 Chitinophagales bacterium | reverse complement strand
CAGGGAAGTGCAGATTTCAGCGAAAAAATATCTTCATCAAAATATCCTGCATACGCCGAATACAAGAAAACTGTAGGCAGGTTTTTACCCAAAATAAAATAATAAATTAACGCTGCACCCACCACGCCATGCGCTCACCAACTTCTAACGGCGTGTCTTTTATCCGATTGTAATAAAATGTAGTGCCAACAAATATGCTGATGGCGTTGCACGCTAAATAAGCGCAATTATCTCCGAAGGAACCAAGATTAAATGCAAAAACTTGTAATCCGGGTTCATCATTAATGGAAAGCGACTGCAACGCAAAAATTCTGTCGTTACCGCGGAGTAATATTAATTGAGGTTTTTCCCAATGATCGCGCCAATCATAATCCGGAAGCTTGTGCGCTTTAACTTGATGGAATGCAAATTCACATTGATGATAATAGGTAAAATCAAAGCTACCTAAGACAATGACTGTATTTTCAGGAATTTCTTCATTCGGGTAGGAGGTGTATCCGATTTCATCCGAAACGTCAACCTTAAAATGAAATCCTGCACTATGTAAATCATCGTTGATCCCTGCAAGTTTGTCTATGATAACTTGTGTTTCAAAGATTGGAGTATGATTCTCAATAAAATGCATCATTGCGTGATTTTGTAAAATTTAAAATCACGATCACCATGCATGCCTTTTAGAAATGGTGAACTCAAGTGCAATACATCATCTGTAATCATTGCCTCCACACCGCTAAAATGAATAAGCAGCAGGTCGTGATTTGGGGCAAGCTCAATGTGATTATGTGATGTATCCTTGTTTTCAATAGTAATCATTCTGTCGGGAAAGAGATCATTACTCAACATGATTCTTTCAGCTTTGCCTGTTTGAAATAAAAACCAACCCTTTTTGTCGGATTTTTGTTCTTCAGCCTGATCACCATTTATTGCAAATGCGCCCTGCATGCTTATGAAAAATGGATCTGCTTTCGGAAAATATATAGTAAACCGTGGCTGTGTACGTTGTTCTGAAAGTAATATGTCGTAACCGGTTTTATCTGTATACAGAGAGTTCAAAATTATTTGCTCATTGCTGATCTCCCAACTGCCATATGCATGTCTGTCGATGGCGCCATACACATAATAAAAGTCAAACTTACCATCGGGATACAATTCCAATCCCGCAGCCGTTTCCATAATCCCTCTCAATTGATATGAACCTGCAATTTCGTCCTTTTGCATTCGTATGTTATTTCAATACGGTAACATTCCCTTTTTTGGTGATCACCTGTCCATTGGTAGCCGTAAATGTGATCACATAACCGTAAGTTCCCATAGGTACAGTGCTGCCCTTGTAAGAACCGTCCCAACCGGCATTGATATCGGTAGTTTCAAAAATTACTTCACCATAGCGATTAAATATTTGCATGAGATATCCCTCCGAAGAACCGAAAATGATTACAGGCATGAATAAGGAATTCACACCACCTATAACAATTGCATTCGGCACATAAATACGGGGACCCTGATCAAGGCAGATTATATTGGATAAGGAAGTGAGTTGCTCATTTACGCCGTTCTCAGGTGCGTTTAATTGATAGAGACATTCAACCTGATAGCAGAAATGATCAACCACATTTACAAATGCAGATACATCATCGAGATAGGTTAAAATTCCGGGTGTTACTGTTGCAATGAGATTAAACCCTGCACCATCATCTCTGTAAATGCGATATTCTATATTAGTGCCATTGGTAATCTCAAAATCATTCCAGCTGATATCATTGGTGAAATTAGCGTTATCATTTCCCTTCAGCAAAATCGTCTTCACATATCCTGATGTAGTTTCTATTCCACAACTGTCAGTAGTAATCGTGCGATAATAAAATGGAATAGAATTGGTTGCTATGCTATTGTCTACATAACTGTCAATGGCCGGTACGGGAATTACAATCGGTCCTGTGATCAGATTGACATAATCAACATTATCAGTGCTGCGCTGAACTGATCTTTTTTCCAGATCGGCAGCGGCATCGGGATACCATTCAATAGCAATTTGTGTTGGCCCGGTAACTGTAGCATTGCGCATTACATTGTAGGCAGCGGGGACAACAATATTTACATCAAGACAAACTTCATTAGAAATGGAAGTGGCAGTTCCATCTGCACGAAGTGCTCTCACCGTTATGCAGATATGATCGCCATCATTGATTCCGGAAAGTACATACGATGGAGAACCCACCGGAACATTGTCTATAAAACTCAAACCGGTAAAATTCCTATCAGCCCAAACCTGATATTCAAATACACCGGCTGTCCAGGTATCATATTCATTCCACGTTAATTGCAACTGATCGGAACAATTGATTTGTTGCGCTGTAAGATAAATAGTGTGATGTGCATCATTGTTAAAAGGACCTAAATTATTACATGAATCGCGTGCAGCTATGGTATACGTTTCAGATCCTGTTGTAGGTGTTCCGGTAGGATCTGTGAATGTTGTAGTAAATCGACCGTATACAGTACCTACAGGTGTAAACCCTCCGATATCACGATAAATGATATATGAATTAGTTTCTGCCGAAGGTGATGGCAACCAGTGTATTTCAGATAAGCCTCCTGTAACGGTAACGTAATCCAATTCAGGAGCAATCGGGTCGAGATTATCTAACGTGTCGCTGGTGGTCATGGTATAACCGGCACAAGCATATACAGCAATGATATAATAATACCAGGTGGTAACAGTTCCGTTAGCACCAACATGCGTATAATTCGTTGTGCCAATGGCGGGAATAGTTGTGAGAAGCGCATAGGGCCCCGCAAAAACGGTTGAAGCATAAACCTGATACTCCGTGAATGCACCACATGCTTCGGTAGACGCACCCCAGGTAAGCGCTACGTCGCCACTCACAAGTGTTTGCGCACAGAGAAGATCGGCAGGTATGGTCGACTGTGCAAATGACATTCTACCGCCCATCAAAGCAATTGTTAATATGCAAATACGCAAATACTTCACTGTCGCAGATTGGTCTTTAACTATAACGCAAAATTGCCATAAATATTTGTAATGCCTGCTATCTGTGCAACAAGGGTTCTGTGCTTAGAAGCCGGATATGGTGATGCGCTTTTTAAAATCGGGCTCATTCCAACGCATGATCAGGCTGCGATCAACAACTGTCAGGGTTGGCACTACACCTCGTCTGACCTCTATTATCGTTTGATAACTTGAGGCATTCAAGTCTATTCGTCCCAGTGAAAAGTGTTCGGTATCAAAGTGCCATTCCAGCAGGAAAATATTATCACTTATCGTTTGATACTTTCGGAAAAAATATCGCTCTTCTATATGCTGTATGGCCTTATCGGAACTTATGAAAACAAGGTCGCAATCTTCAAAATCAGAGGCATCTGCCTGAAATGTTGAGATTATTGTTGCAAGCTTTTCCTTGTCTTCATAAATACATTTGAATTGAATGTTTCCCGGAAGCTGTAACTCGCCGTGTGTTTCGTTTTCAACTGTAGAATATAGATTCCTTCCGGTAATAGCTAAAAATAAATGCGAAACCAAAGCTAGCATAATTGCCGCAAAAAATGCCACCGCCAATATCATCACCACTCCGGCAATAGCTGCTATTACCATAGTAACGACTGCAAAGGCAAGTAATATCTGACTGATATAATTCTTGATGAGAAATTTCCTGAATTTCTCCGCACTTGAATACGGAATGTCCTCTTCGGTGATAATCAAATTTAGACAGGCTTAAAAAATAATTTAGGCAAAATTATAATGCTCAAATGATAAATAGATTAAAATATCAGTGTGCACTAAATGTAATCGGCAAACACATAAAATGCCGCCCGATGAAGTATAAATTACCACTTAAACCCGATAGATAATCCGCCGTCAAAGATCAATGGTGAATCTCCAAAATGCACGTGCGAATATTTAAAATTGTTATTTCCGCTATCGTAGTAATTACCCGGTGGAATGTCAACCGTTTCATTTGCCCAACTGCCGCCATATCCCAATCCAAACCAAAGATCGAATACAACAAGATCGCTCATGATCCACTGTGAACCTACGGCCGCAAGCATACTCAATGAAAAGTCGCTTCCTTCCAGATGACCTGAATAGGAAAGACCGGAATAATAATCGTAGTAATCTACATTATCTTGATATTGAAAGTAGCTTACAAGAATCTGGGGTTTGAAATAAGCACCTCTAAGATCATTGGTCTGTGCTTCGTCGCGATCAAAGTATAACCTTGGTCCAAAGGCCGCATAAGCGCCACCAAATTTATCGCGGGTAAAATAATCGTCGAGTCTTAGTCCAATTAGCCCAAGATCATAGTCGAAGGAAATGAAATTATTTCTCGGTTGCTCAAAGGAAAATCCAAAACAACCGGCAACTGGAGAAAAGAAATCATATTTCAATGCATATTGCGTGTCCTGAGCTCGGGCGGAAAGAAAATATGCGGTGAATGCAAGTAGCAGTAGGCTCTTTTTCATTTTAGGGCTTTTTGTAAAGATAGTTAATTCACTTGATTTGTAAAAGGGGGGATGTCACCTCATTTTACCGAAGATGCATTCGCCCTTTTTTCGCGCACCGACCGCCAGATCAGCGCACTGATGAACAATGTAATGGCGGATATTTCAAATATCATCTTTTTATCCTCGGCATCATCAACAAATTGAGCAATTAAGAGGCTTACAATCAATTGTGGAATTACAATACTCATGTTGAAAATACCCATAAACAAACCCATGCGTTGTTTATTCACTTTTTCACTCATGATAGCAAACGGCAGACTTACGATGGCAGCCCAACCAATTCCGCATATGGCCATACAGGTGTAAAGTATGCCTGCATTTTTACCGAAGAAAACAATTAATCCATAGCCAAGTGCCATCACAAACAAACAAGTAGATTGAATGGTAATGCGACCGAATTTTTTTGTCAGCGGCTCTAATACAAATGCAGGTAGTATTGCGCCTACAGCATTTAAAATGAGAAAACTATAAGAAATGATTTGTCCGGTTCTTTTTGCCTGCTCATCATTTAATGATCCGGTATCCGCTGTGTTAAACAACATCTGCGAGGCAAAAGCAAACATAAATACAAACATGGTTTGCACGCCTATCCATGAAAATGCATTTGCCAAATATATTTTCACCAATTCATTTACTTCCGCTTTTTGTGTATGAGCCTGAATGTCGAGCGCATTAATTTCTGCATCGGTGGTGTCGGCCTGTAAAACTCGAGGCTCTTCAATAAAAAATACCGGAATGATGCTGAAAATTAAGATGATAAACACACCCACATAAATCAATTGATAATTTCCCCACCAGGCACCAATAAAATATGCGGCAACACCAAGCGTTCCGGAAACGGTCTGCATCCAGGTATAACCTTTAGTGCGCGCCTTGCCATCGGGAGTTACATCAGTGATGATACTTCTTGTCGGATTGAAGCCAAGATTAATGGCGAGATCTAGTGTAGTTGCTACAGCCAGTGCCACTGGAATAAGGCTGTTTGTGCCGAATAATTTTTGAATGGCATCAAGGTTGGGCAAGCACAATAGCATCAAAGCTGCAATGGTGCCTCCTATAATAATAAATGGCCTGCGTCTGCCTCCCCAAAACCAGGCGTTATCGCTGACCAATCCAACCAGCAATTGCATCACCAACCCCGCCAATGGTCCACTGGCCCATACAATGCCTATTTCTTCAATGTTAAGGTCGTACTTGGTCGATAAGATCCAACTCAAAGCACTGATTTGCACACAAAGCGCAAAACCCATGGCTGTTGCCGGCATGGCCAATATGGCGTAAAATGAATTGCTAAGTTTTTTCTGAATGGAAAGCATATTTCGCTATTTATGATTGCTGAATATCACCCAATAAATATAAACCCCGAAATACCTGTATGGATACAGACTTGGAAGTGACGTGCTAAAAGTATTAAATTGCGAGCGAAATAGCGATAAAAAAATGGAAAAACCACGATTGAGTTTTTGGCAGATATGGAATATGAGCTTTGGATTCCTGGGGATCCAATTTGGCTTCGCCTTGCAAAACAGCAACGCCTCTGCAATTCTCCAAAACTTTGGTGCCGATATACATCAATTGAGCTGGTACTGGTTAGTGGCACCATGCACAGGTATGATCGTTCAACCTTTAATAGGTCATTTCAGCGATCACACATGGACAAGACTTGGGCGAAGAAAACCTTACTTTTTAGTAGGCACAATATTGTGTTGTATCGCTTTGGTATTACTTCCCAACTCGGCGGCCTTCGTTGCAGGTAAAGCTGCACTGATGATAGGTGCCGGTTTTCTGATGATCATGGACGCCAGTATCAATGTGGCCATGGAACCTTTTCGCGCCCTTGTTGCCGACAACCTTCCTGATAAACAACGCACGCTTGGTTTTAGTATTCAAACATTCTTGATTGGTGTTGGCGCAGTTGTAGGAAGCTGGTTGCCATATGTGTTAGCGAATTGGTATGATGTCTCTTCTTCTGCTCCCGAAGGTCAGGTAGCTGATAATGTTATCTTTTCATTTTATATCGGTGCCGGCGTATTTTTTACTGCCATCATGGTAACGATATTATTTGCAAAGGAATATCCACCAGCAGAATATGAACGCTATCACGGTAAACCTCAAAAAGGGAAGAATTTCTTAGCAGACATATTCACTGACTTTTCGCGTATGCCGAAAACGATGCGCCAGTTGGGATTGGTGCAGTTTTTTAGCTGGTTTGCTTTGTTCGGTATGTGGGTGTTTACAACACCTGCAATAGCACATCATATTTACCATCTGCCAATTGAAGATGATTCAAGTGATACATTCCGCGAAGCAAGTACATGGGTAGGTGTGATATTTGGCGTGTATAATTTAGTAAGTGCCATTTATGCCATATTCCTTCCTATGATTGCCAGGGCATTAGGTAGAAAACTCACACACGCACTATCGCTCACATGCGGAGGTATAGGTTTGGTTTCCATCTTCTTCGCAAAATCACCTGAAATGCTCATTTTTTCTATGATAGGTGTAGGTATCGCATGGGCAAGTATTCTTGCAATGCCATACGCCATACTCGCAGGAAGTATACCCGCAGGTAAAATGGGCGTTTATATGGGAATATTTAATTTCTTCATCACCATACCACAAATTATCAATGGCATTTTTGGCGGCCCGATTGTGCATACTATTTATAACGATAACGCCATTTATGCTATCGTAATGAGTGGTATTTTCATGTTCTGCGCAGCAGTTTCCGTACTGTATGTACATGAGGAAGGTGATATTACCGCCATCCGCACAAAACCAATCAGCTGATAAATTAATCGCCGGTTTTTTTACTTGCTGATCAAACAAATTTTTTCAGCACAGGCGTCCGCTGCATAAGCGTTACAATACCCATAGTAACGGCTGTAACGATGATCGCAGCTACCGGAATGGCAATGAATGGCACGGCATGAATAAATGGCGGATAGATGCCGATATATCCCATGAATATGCCTTCAAATAATTCAATAATCAACGGATGTAATAAATAAATACCGAAGGTAGTGCCACCCATATAGGCAAGCATTTTGTATTTCTTTTCAGAGAAGCGACTAAATGCATGCATGGCATAATGCTCCAATAAAATAAACGCTGAAGTTGCCATGATGAAAACGCCGGGACGGTGATGCGATAACCAGAATACCTGCATACCCTGATGCAAATGACTATCGTACCAAGCCATACCAACATTCAGCAGATAACTGGAAATCAAAACCACCCATGCAATGCGAATTTGCTTGGCAGTAAATTGATGATGCATTAAATAATACCCCATCAAATAAAATCCCAAATATGGCGTTACTAACGGAATATCAAACCCCAATGAGAAATCATAGTAATGATATACAAGTGGTAAAAGAATATCGCTGAATACCCATAACCCCAATAAATACCATTGGTCAATTCGCGAAAGCACCGGTACTATCTTGCGTAACAATGGCGTTACCAGATACATGCCTATGATCATATATAAAAACCATAAGTGATCATATACAGGCCCTGAAAATGGATTCTTTAATACTTCAAAAATATTATCTGCCGAAACTCCACCGTGTAAATAATGATGATCGGCAAGAATGCGTATTTCATAAATGACTGTCCAGAATATCAGTGGTACAAAAACTCTGACAAATCGTTTTTTGAAAAAGTTGCCGATGGGTTCCTGATGACTGAGCAATAAAGCACCGCTGATCATTAAAAATATCGGCACCCCTGCTCGTCCAATGGTATCGAACATGATGCATACAATCCAAAAATAACTGTCGGTATCCGACTCGCGCCATAGCCAAGGTGTGGCCACGTGCAATTGAACCACCGCAAACGTGGCAATGAATCGCACCAGGTCAAAATGCACCGCCCGTTTCCGGATCGGCAGGTTCGGGTCAATACTCATGCGGCACAAATTTAGTGTTTTCAATCAGAGGAAAACTGTCGTCACTAATTCAATGAAATGTGCACTTTTAAGCAGGTCATAAATTCGATAATTCTAGATTGCCGGGCTCAGATTGTTAAATTCTGGTAAAATATTGAATTCAATACCCAATCCTCACGGCGAACAGTTTATTTTGTATCTCAACCCAAGTCCCAATGCGTGCTCCCTATTTGTTGTTGGCCATCAGTGTATCCGCAATCATGGTATTAAGCGCCGGTTGCAGTAAATCCGAATCTCCCGAATCGGCAGCCCTTGCCTTTTTTCAAGCACTTTACAATGAACACGATCTGGAAGCTGCAGAGGCTTTGGTTACTGATAATAGTCGCGAGCAACTGCACAACGACTTTAAACTCATTGAAGGCACAGTGGCCATGTTGTCTGAAAATGAACCAATGCGTTATGAATACAAAACGCTGGATGAACAAACTACAATAAAAGGCGACTCAGCCTTTGTAACCGTATGGACTTCGCTCGATAGCAGCACCTTCGAAACACTGCTGATAAAAGAAGATGGCGATTGGAAGGTGGATTTTAGCTTTGCCGGTCAGCATCTTAACGCAGAAAAGTTGGTAGACCAAGCCATTCAACAAGCTATGGAAACTACCCCTAAAGTTCTTGTTGAAAATAATCTAAATAATTGATTGTCAATTATTTGTGAAACATCCCTGAGCACAATTATAGGGATGTCCATTCAACACATCAGTGTACAGCCGCCTGTCCAGTTAAATAAGCACCAATTAATGATGATGACCGCCCGGACCATGCACATGACCATGATCCAGCTCTTCGGCTGTGGCATCACGGATGTCGAGAATCTGACCGGAGAAATGCAGGTTTACCCCCGCAAGCGGATGGTTGAAGTCCAATAAAACCTCAGCTTCACCAACCTCGGCAACGCGAGCTCTAACCAAATGTCCATCCTGATCGCGCAGATTGATCACTTTATCGGTTTCCAGCAGGTCTTCAGCCAGTTTTCCGTCGATCATAAAAATGTCTTTCGGCACATATTCCATGGCAGATTCATCGAATTCGCCGTAGGCATTGGCTGCCATAATCTGGAAATCGAATGATGAACCTATCATTTTGCCCGCAAGGTTGCTTTCAAATTCAGGCAGAAGGCCGCCTGCACCAAAGAGGAATACGAAAGGCTGATCTGCCTTCACTACCTCTATAAGGTCGCCGCTGATATTGTCTTCACGCAGTTCATAAGTCAGTGAAACAACCTTGTTTTTTGAGATGGACATGATTTAAAATTTGTTAAGGCGACAAAGATACGCTAAAAAACCAGCGAAACCTGCATGATTTTTGCTGTAAACGGCGAGCCGGAGTGCTTTGCCAATACCCGATAATGATTAGCTTTGCATCCCCCGGCCAAACCGGACCAAACCTAAATTTAGATTCCACATATGAAAAGTTTCACGTTGAAGTCGATGATCCTCCTGCTGGGATGTATGACTTTCTTTACTGCCAACGCTCAAACAGCAGGCAAAGATGAAGTATTGTTTACCGTTGCCGGTCAGCCGGTTACCAAGGAAGAATTTCTTTACGTTTACAAGAAAAACAACCCTGATAAGCAGAACGACTACAGCAGCGAAAGCTTGCGTGAATACCTCGATCTCTATGTAAACTTCAAACTGAAGGTGACCGAGGCAAGGGCAGAGAAAATCGATACAACTGAGAAAGTTCGCGAAGAACTGCAGAAATACGGCGATCAACTCATCAAATCGAACTTCGACAAAGAAGTGTTGGAAGGTGCAGCACAACGCATGTATGATCGCATGCAAAGCGAGCGACTTGTTTATCATATTATGATAGGCATAGACCCTAAAGCAAATGGCGCAGATACAGCGGCTGCTATCGCAAAATTAACAGCAGCTCGTGAGCGCCTGTTGAAAGGTGAAGATTTTGGTAAAGTTGCTGCCGAAGTATCAACCGATAAATCAAGTCCTGATAATCCCGGTTTTGTTGGTTGGGTAGTGCCCGGTCAGATCAATGACCTTACATTTGAAAATACGGTGTTCAGCACTGCTCCCGGAAATATTTCAAACGTGATTAAAAGCCGCTATGGCTATCATATTGTAAAGGTGGCTAAGGAACGTTCGTCTATGGGAACAGTTACCGTTGAGCATATTTTGGTTCGCGTTCCTGACAATGCAAAACCTGAAGACTTTGCAAAAGCAAAAGTGCGCATCGATAGCATTGCAGCTCAAATTAAAGCAGGTAACGGAAGTTTTGAAGAAATGGCTGCGAAATACTCCGATGATAAAATGACCGCTCAAAATGGTGGTAAATTGGAATCTTTCGGTACCGGAAAATTGGCAAACGATTTTCAAGAGGCTGCTTTCGCATTGAAAAATCCCGGCGATATTTCAGCACCTGTGAAAACATCAAAAGGATGGCACCTGATTAAACTCATAGAGAGAAAACCTATGGGCACCTATGCCGAAATGAAAGACGAACTCAAAGGAAAAATTGAGCGCAGTCCGGAATACAAAGAATTGCGTGCCGATTTCGTAAGTAAGGCGAAAGCTAAATACGGTTTCACTGAAAATGCGGATGCTAAAAAAGAAATGTATGCAATAATGGATTCTTCATTTGTGAAAAACAGCTGGACAATGAACAAAGCAGGTAACATGAATAAACCTATGTTCACCATTGGCGACAAATCAATGAGTCAGGCTGATTTTGCATCTTTCCTTGAAATTAACCAGCGTTCTTCTCGCGATAAAAGCATTGAAGAAAAATTCAGTAAATTATATACACAGGCAGTTGAACAAACTGTAATTGAATATGACCTCAGCGAACGCAATATCGACTTCCGTCGCTTGTTGCAAGAATATCGCGACGGACTTCCGCTGTTTGCTATGCTGGAACGCAAAATTTGGAGCAAAGGTTCTACCGATTCTGTTGGCTTGAAAAATTATTACGAGCAACACAAAACAGAATATATGTGGGAAGAGCGTATCGATGCAAGTATTTACACTTGTAAAGACACGAAAACTGCAAAAGCTGTTCGTAAAATGGCTTCAAAACATGCTTCGACTGAATCTATTTTAGCGAAATTCAATAAGGATAGCCTTGAATTAGTGACTGTAAAAAGTGGTTTATACATGACCGGTCAGGATAGCAATATCGATAAGATGAATAAACAAACCGGTATCGGTGAAGATATTCTGAATGCCGATGGTACTATCACATTTGTGCAAATCAATAAGATCGTTCCTCCTACACCAAAAACACTTGATGAAGCTCGTGGTTATGTGATCTCAGCTTATCAGGACCAATTGGAAAAAGAATGGATTGCCGAATTGCATAAAAAATACCCGGTAGCCATCAACGAAAAAGTATTTAATTCAATGGTACATTGACCCTTTGCTGATCAGGAATGTCGTCATAGCATTAATCGTTTGCGTTTCGGTTCAGGGTTGTCGCAAAGGCAAACCCGAGAAAAATGAGGAACCGCTTGCGAGAGTGTACGACAAATTCCTTTATGTGTCAGATATAGCCGGGCTCGTTAGCGATAACACCTCTCCGGAAGATAGTGCACGGATTGTTGATGATTATATCGATAACTGGATACGCCAGAATCTGATCTTGCGCGTGGCAGAAGATAATCTGCAAACCGCAATGGCAAAAATTAACCAGCAGGCAGATGAATATAAAGAGTCGCTGGTTCTTTATGCCTATGAACGTCAGTTCCTTGCCGAAAATCTGGATACGGTAGTTGCTGAGGATTCGCTTCGCAGCTATTACGATCTGCATAAGCAGGATTTCACCTTACAGGGCGATATCTACAGACTCGCATACGCTGTTGTATCCAAAGACGATAAAACTGCTGATTCCGTGAGTTATTGGCTTAACCGCGGATTGGAAAAGTCACGCCTGGCTTTAGAACGCTACTGTGTGAATCATGCCGATAGATTTAGTCTGAATACCGACATTTGGCTCAACGAAAATGATCTTTTTACCCTGCTTCCATACGATATGTATGCCGGTGGGCGTTTTCGTTCCAAGGCGCCAATTGCCTTTTCAGACACGGTAAATCGTTACTTTGCAATGGTTGCCGATTTTTATGTGGAAGGAGATACGGGGCCGTTCGCGTATTTTCGCAATGATATTAAGGATATCATCATCAATAAACGGAAAAAAGAGCTGCTGAATGATACCTATCAGCGTATCTATCAGGAGGGTTTAAAACGCGATAACGCGGAATTATTAAAGAAAGAAGAATGAAAAAGATTGTTATAGTGATTGCCATGTTGCTGCCGATAGCGGCGTTTGCTCAGCCGGTAGTAGATAAAATCGTAGCGCAGGTTGGCGATAAAATTGTGCTGATGAGCGAAGTGGAATCGTATTACTACGATGCCCTGCAACAAGGTGAAGTGCCGGATGATTATCGCTGTGCCATTTTACAAGAATTAATCACTCAAAAATTAATGCTTATCCAAGCGGAAAAAGATAGTATCGTTGTTACTGATGATGAAGTAAGCAGTAATATCGATAACCGTATTCGCTATTTTATTCAGATGTTCGGATCTGAAGAAAAAATGGAAGAATTTTATGGGAAATCCGTTCAGGAAATAAAAGAAGAATTTCGAGAGGATGTAAAAAATATGTTGCTGATCGACCGCATGCGCGAA
This sequence comes from Chitinophagales bacterium, assembly GCA_019694895.1. Classification (GTDB taxonomy): domain Bacteria; phylum Bacteroidota; class Bacteroidia; order Chitinophagales; family BACL12; genus UBA7236. Next base: position 17,169 of record JAIBBA010000027.1, on the reverse strand, counting down.
AGTATTGTTGGCGGTATGTCGGTTTCGCCTACCGAAGTAAAAGAATTTTATAATTCCATACCTAAAGATTCATTGCCTTTTGTAAATGCACAAATAGAGTATTCTCATATCGTAATGGTGCCGAAAGCAAATGCAGAGCAAAAACAAATTGCGAAAGAAAAAGCTGATGGCATCCTTAAGCGTATCAAAAACGGTGAGGACTTTTGCAAACTGGCATCACTCTATTCCGGTGATGGCTCAAAAGATAATTGCGGTAACTTAGGCTGTGCTACCAGAGATACTTATGTGACCGAATTTTCTGCCGCCGCATTCCGCCTGCAACCGGGAGAAATTTCTGACGTAGTAGAAACACAATTCGGTTACCATATCATAAGGATGGATAGTCGACAAGGGGATAAAGCGTGCTTGAGTCATATACTCATTATGCCTCCTGTTACTAACCTCAATTTTGTTGCCGCCAACAAAAAACTTGATAGTTTGCGCGCTCAGATCATGGCAAAAAATATAACCTTCTGCGATGCGGCTAAAAAATATTCCGACGATGAGCAAAGCAGCAAATCATGTGGTGTTGTAATAAACCCGCAAACCGGATCCGGAACTTTTGAAATTTCGGAATTATCGCCCGATGATTATTATTCAATAGAAAATCTCAAGCCGGGTGAGGTTTCGCAAGTACTACCTTATACTACCGCCGACGGAAAAAAAGCTGTGCGTATCATCATGCTCAACGATCAGACTGAACCACATCAGTTAAATCTGAAAGATGATTATGCCAAGCTGCAGACATTCACCTTGAATATTAAACAAAATAAAGAAATGGAATCATGGATCCGCACAAAAGCTGAACGTGAGTATATTCGCATTGACAATATTTACAGTGGATGTTCTTCATTAAATGAATTGATGCTGGCAAACGGAAAATAATTTCAGAACAGAGGAAGTAATCGCTAACATGGCAACATTCAACAACGAAGTAGAAGCAATTGACGCACTGGCAGCAGACTATAAAAAACTGCAAGCAGAGATCGGAAAAGTAATCATCGGTCAGGATCAGGTAGTAAAGGATGTATTGCTGAGCATATTTTCCGACGGACACTCGCTATTGGTTGGTGTTCCCGGACTTGCAAAAACATTGTTGATTAAAACGATTTCCGATGCACTGCATTTATCATTCAAACGTATTCAGTTCACACCGGATTTGATGCCAAGTGATATCACAGGTGCCGAAATTCTCGACGATCAACGCAATTTTAAATTTGTTCGCGGACCAATTTTTGCCAATATCATTCTTGCTGATGAAATAAACAGAACGCCGCCTAAAACACAGGCAGCTTTGCTTGAAGCCATGCAGGAAAAGCATGTAACCATTGGCGGACACATGCATCCGCTCGACAAACCGTTTTTTGTCCTTGCTACCCAAAACCCTATCGAACAGGAGGGTACCTATCCACTGCCTGAAGCTCAACTCGACCGATTCATGTTTAACATAGTGCTCGATTACCCTGCTTATGAAGCAGAACTTCAAATTGTAAGAGCAACAACTTCCGATAATAAGGTAACCCTCAATAAAGTAATTGGCGGCGAAGAGATCATGGCGTATCAGCATGTTATAAGGCGCATTCCGGTTACCGATAATGTGTTGAACTATGCCGTGGGATTAGTGGCAAAAACACGTCCCAATACCGAAAAAGCGGACGCGAAAGCTAACCAATACCTCAGTTGGGGTGCAGGACCTCGCGCTTCGCAGTTCCTTGTCCTCGGAGCTAAATGCCATGCCGCTATAAATGGTAAATATGCTCCCGATATCGAAGATGTGCGTGCCGTAGCATTGCCTGTTCTTCGCCATCGTATCGTGCGCAACTATAAAGCCGAAGCCGACGGTATCTCTGTTGAAGATTTGATTAAAGGAATGATGTAAACTTCCGTACCGGCTGCATTTGGCAGGGCCGATGGCGTTTTATGTACATGTTGAGGTATTCCAAAGTCTGTTACTCACCTTTTTAATGATTAACTTTGCACCTGTATCCATTAATACTTACGTGTGAGTGATCTGATCAAGCATGAATGTGGTATAGCCCTCATTCGACTGCTAAAACCGCTGTCCTATTACCATGAGAAATATGGCACTCCCTTGTACGGTCTGAATAAACTGTACTTACTCATGGAAAAAGAGCATAACCGCGGTCAGGATGGCGCCGGTATTGCTGCGGTGAAGATCGATCAAAAGCCGGGATACAAATATTTCGACCGCAAACGCAGTATCTCCTCATCGGCGATCAAAGACATCTTTGACGAGGTGTTTAAGAAATCTCACAAAATGGAGCGCAAAAATCCCGATTTATACCACAACGCCGAATGGGCAAAACAAAATGTCCCCTTCGCCGGAGAATTGCTGCTCGGTCACCTGCGATATGGCACTTATGGTCGCAACGATATCGATTCCTGCCATCCCTTCGTGAGAGAAAATAACTGGATAACAAGAACTTTGCTTGTTGCCGGAAATTTTAATATGGTCAACAACGACCAATTATTTCAGCAACTGCTTGAACTCGGTCAGCATCCAACACAATTTGTTGATACTGTAACCGTAATGGAAAAGATAGGGCACTTTTTAGATGATGAAGTGCAGAAATTATTTGACGAGAAAAAAGAATATCACGATAATAAGACCCTTTCAAACATTATTGGTAACGACCTTGATATTCAACGTATCCTGGCTCGCGCAGCTAAAGATTTTGAAGGAGGTTATGCTATGACCGGTTTGTTTGGTCATGGCGATGCATTTGTTTTGCGAGATCCGAATGGCATCCGCCCGGTGTACTATTATCAGGATGATGAAGTTGTTGTGGCTGCAAGCGAACGCCCGGCAATTATGACCACTTTTAACGTGCCATTTGAAAGAGTGAATGAATTAAAACCCGGCCACGCGCTGATCATCAAGAAAAAAGGTTCAGTTAAAGAAGCGCAATGCCTTCAACCTCGTGAAAGAAAAAGCTGCAGTTTTGAACGCATTTATTTCTCTCGCGGAAACGATAAAGAAATTTACGCCGAACGCAAAGAGTTGGGTCGGTTGCTTACTGATAAAGTAATGAAATCGGTGAACTATGATTTCGAGCATACCATATTTTCCTTCATCCCCAATACTGCAGAAACGGCATTTTATGGGATGATGAAGGGCTTGGAGCAATATCTGAATAATTGGAAGATTGCTGAAATCAAGCGACTGGGAAATAAAATCACGGAAGAGGAATTACATCGCATTTTAAATATGCGTCCTCGTGTCGAAAAATTGGCGCATAAAGATGTGAAGATGCGCACATTTATCACCAACGATTCAGATCGAAGTGATTTGGTGAGCCATGTGTACGATATCACTTATGGTCAAATTAATGATTCCAGTGATTCTATTGTTTTAATTGACGATAGTATTGTTCGTGGTACTACTCTCAAACAAAGTATTATCGCCATTCTCGACAGACTGAATCCGAAAAAAATCATCATCGTTTCTTCCGCTCCGCAAATCAGATATCCCGATTGCTACGGTATTGACATGAGTAAAATGGGCGATTTCGTGGCATTCAGGGCAATGACAGATTTATTGAAGGAGCAAGGAAAAGAGCAGCTTATTCAAGATGTTTATGAGGAATGTAAGACTATTCAAGCACTGCCAAATAATCAGACCTATAATGCAGTGAAGAAATTATATGCTCAGTTTAGTGATGAAGAAATTTCTGCGCGCATTGCTAAAATTGTAAAAGCTGATCATATTCGTGCTGAAGTAGAAGTTGTTTATCAATCGGTGGAAGATCTGCATAAGGCATGCCCTCAAAACCTCGGCGACTGGTATTTCACCGGTGATTATCCTACTCCCGGCGGCAATAAAGTAGCCAACAAGGCATTTATGAACTGGGTGGAGAAGAAAGATGTGCGTGCATATTGATTTTTATCATTCGCAACACAACTTCTCAATACAGGCACTAAATTTGCTATTAGCAACATAGATTTTCTACTTATGAATCGCACATTTTTATTGGCATGCCTCATCATGCTCATTGCTCCTTTGTCGGCACAACTCTCTTTCACAGGTGCCGGGGTTCTGCTTCAAAATGAAACCGTAAATAATTATCCTGTCATAAAGCAGGTATTAAAATTCTCACCGGCATCCGATGCCGGATTACAGGCCGGAGAAGTAGTGTGGTCGGTTAATGGGCAATCTACCGAAGGCAAAACGATTAAAGATGTTGTTGCCATGATCAAAGGCAATAATGGTGAATCACGCACTTTAGTAGTAGGAAGCGACAGGCGAACTGTAGATATTACGATAAGGCTGATAAAAGGTAATTGCACCGATGGCGATTGTAACAACGGTGAAGGGCGTATTGAAGAACCAAATGGGGATATTTATGTAGGAAATTTCACTAATGGAAAATTCGACGGGTATGGCATGTACTATTATTATACCGGTGAACATATGTATGCTCGATATGATGGACATTTCGTAGCAGGAAAACGAGAAGGGGATGGGGTGCTGGATAATTATGATGGCGGATATAAATTCACCGGGACATTTAAAGGCGGACAAGCAAACGGAAACGCTACAATGACATTTTATAATAACAATAATACATATACCGGAAATTTTATTGCCGACAAGCCATCAGGTTCAGGAACGCTAACCTTTGCGGATGGTTCTACCAAAACATTTTCACCAACTACGGTAGATGAAATCTTATTGGAGGCCGGTGTGAAGCAGGAAACTCAAATTGCTGATAATACCGATAATAAATCCAATAATAACAATACCGACAATAACAACAATGCATCAGATAGCTATACTTCCGGCTACGATTTTAGTGAAATGCTTAATAAAATGGCAAATGTTGAATACAATTTGCAGTATGCCGTGGAGAAATACGCTTCATTTTATAGTGCTTATAGGACAACCTTTTTAGATAACAATGCAACTGCCGCTGAAGAAGCGTCTGTTGATGAACTAAAAGCCTGCGTCGATTATGTGGAGAAAGCATTTAATCTCCTTCAGGCAATCAATAATAGTTCGGCAATAGGAGAATCAGTTACAGAGTTGCAGTATGAGGCAATGAAACAATGGTCAAAAGCTGTAAACGAGGCAATGGAATTATTTGTTGCCGGTTTGGCTCAGGATGCAACCGTTTCCACCTGGTATTGGATGAACATAAGCAGTGATAAAATGGAAGACTTGCTTGATGAAGCATCGGCGGCAAGGCATGCTTTCTAATCCGAAAAAGCCTTTTTCACTGATGATGGTTATTGTGCAATCACAACAGTAGGTACAGTGATATTATCAGGTAGATTAATAAAATCTTTTGCACCTAAGGTATACACTACACCGCTATCCTCCAGAAAGTAAATATTATAAAGGCCTGTGAAAAAGGATAGATTACTACTATCGTAGGTTTGCATCCAATATCTATTAAATTCGATAGCTGCGCCTTCAGGTTCTGAATTCAGATAAGCAAATTTTTCAAAACTATTTTGGTTACCATAATAATCAAAATCCGATTTTTTTGAACCAAACGATATCCTGGATTTTGGTTCGGATTTTTTTATTTGTTCTTCTACTATGAGTATTTGATTGCCATTGTTTTCTACAACACGAATCCATATTCCTTCAGTTAATGGCAACTCCGGAGCCACGTTTATTTCAAGTGTATTGGTGATATAAGATTTTCCGTTGATGTCAAATTTGAAAGGCCCAAGAATATGTTTGCCGGTATCGCTGAAAACGAGGGTTTGGGTTAAGAATTTTTCTCCTCCCTGGAAAGTACTTTCAAACGTGATAGTGCTATCCATAGTTGAACGCATGGCGTCTAGTACCATATTCACTTGCATCGACAGGTCAACAGATTGCCCTACACGTGGTGCCGGATTGTTGAGCTTTAGAATTAACGTGTCCTGACTGAACAGTATGTTATTGACGATCAAGGAAAGCGCAATTAATGATAGCATTTTTTTCATAAGGAGTATTTTATAGCATTGATTTGATTACAAGAAAGTAATGTAATTAAATTAAACTCTAAAATCGAATGATTTTACCTTGTTCAAGCATTTTTTTCGCGTTCTCCCAATTTGGGAGTGATTCAGCGTCAATGGTTATTGTTCGTATTTCTTTAGCAATTTTTTTACTGTTGCGCATAGCCTCCAGATGTGCACCACTGCGGGCAAAGGAACGCATGTCTTCTTCGTTTTTCCAGAGCGACATGGTATAATGCATTCTGCCGAAGCCGGTTTTCTTAAATTCAATATGACCACTGCCTTTCAACTGTTTCATAATACGCAAGGCATACAACGACAATGGAAAAAAAGAAACCCATGACTTTAGGCGAAGAGAAGTGATTGTTGCTTTCATAGTTTAATAATCCGTTAATTCATGCATCTGGCGGCAAGACAAGCAGCTAGCGCTAATGCTGCGGGCAATGCCTGGGTGATGAGAATTTTTTTACTTGCCGTTGCTGCACCATAAATTCCGGCACAAACAACACACGATAAAAAGAAAATTGCAACATTACTGCTCCAAATATTATCACTGATAATGAGCGACCATATTAATCCTGCAGCCAGAAAACCATTATACAGTCCCTGATTGGCAGCCAGCGTTTTTGTTGGTGTGAACATATGATCGGGTAGGGCACCTTTGAATGTTTTCCTGCCCAAGGTTTCCCATGCAAACATTTCCATATATAGTATATACAGATGTTCTATGGCTACGAGTATGGTAAGTGTGGTTGCTATTGTTTGCATATGCCTGAGCGCTTGATATATTCAAATTTCGGAATAATTATTTGCTATTACAAATGCGATCATGCTTAAGCACGATGACTGATTTGCAGGCAGAGCGAAGGAGCTATTACTTTGTAGGCAGTTTATGACTAAATTGCTGTGAATAAGAACTCCGGAAACATTGATCATTTCCGATATCAGAATGATTTTTGTTCATTTAGTTATTGAGAGCAGCATCCCATCCGCCCTGCTGAAGTATTGTTGCAAAATCATAAAGAAAAACCCATTAACAATCTCTGCCCGCGGGTATATTTACTGATTAGCTCTTGTAAACTATTTTTCCGTCTTTCTGCCATCGGCAACATGGATGGTTACAGCAATTCCTCCTGTTATTGTCTTTGTTTTTGCATGTCGCTGAACCAAATGTGTGGTGAATGTTGTGCCGGGTTTTGCACTTTCCGGTACTTTCACTTTGAATCCAACTACGCGTTGCGACTGATAAGGAATATTTGTTGACAGACCTGAAACTTTTTCTTTGCTGAATGGCATTTCTAAAGCATTTCCAAGTTTTCTGATAAGCAGATCAGGCCTTTGATCGGTAATCATTCCAATCGTTTGTGTGTAATGGTCAACATGTCCACCGCAATCCATCAAAGCATGACGATCATCAAATTTAAAATGATCTTTGAGGCTGAAATCAGGGTGTATAATGGTCTTTAGATCATTGCCCTCGAAAAACATTTTATCCTTGTGTAACAGACTTACTTCGTAACCCTCCATTCTTCTATCGCGCCACGCTTCGATAATATAGTCGGAAAGTAAATCAAAGTAATTTGTCAATACAACAGGAATAATGATAAATGCATTAGGAAGTAAATCTACCACTGTTGTATTTTTTTGTGCCAGATTATTATGTTCCCAAACATGCCGGTTATTAACAGGATGATCACCTCGGCAAAGTATTGATGCAAGTACGCAGGCATGTGAGCCGACAGCAGGAATATTGGCGCGGGGCCATTTCGCTTTTACAATGCGTGTTTCACCCGGACCTAATGTAAATTCCGCTTTGGCGGCAACAGCCGGAAGGAAATCATTTGGGAATAAAAATTGTGTACCTGCCCATGATTTGTGATTAAACGTCACGACGAAATGTTGTGCTTCGTTCGTAGCACTTTTGTTCCGAACGCGTGCATAAAACCAATTATCCTGACCGTATTCAGGCGATTGGTGTGTAGTGCCATCATCATCTGAATTGCGAATCCATAAATCCGGAGAATCCCAGAAAGCACCATCCCATTGATCTGAACCCGTATGTGATGTGTGATCTTTCATCCATAAATCAGGAGATCCGATATCATCAAACCCATAAATGAATCGGTGAAAGGCATCTACGAGGTCCTTGTTTCCACTTTTGCAGATAAGAAATTCTTCCATCATTTGTGTGGATACCGGACTTTTACCTTTATAGGTATTATGCATATCGCGCATCAGATTATTCGTGGTATTGACACCAAGAATCGCTGCTATTCCTTGCCAGAATCTACCGCCATCATCATAAGAATTACCCGGTGTTGTCCGTTGCCAGGGGTTTCTTGAACAGAGTGTTATTGGTGCATCGGAATAGTCGAAGGGTAATGTATCGTTTGCGCCATCATCGTGAAAAGTTGTAAAGGCTTCATCCCACCATCCATCACTTTGTGCTGCGGGTTTCATACCTCGGGCAAACCAGCTGTGAAAAGTTTCATGATTCAATGCCCAGCTTGCAGTTGTTGTTCCACCTTCATATTCCATACCTCCATTGATGGTAGTAAATAAGGCAGTAAATTTATTGTCGTGCAAATATGCACCATATGCTTCTTCGTTCTCAGCCAGAAATGTGGCAATATTGTTGATCTCAGTATTTAAGTTTGCTGCATTACCCACTAATTTAAATGCTTCTATCGTAATATTTTTTCCTGATACAGGAAGAACAGTATTACCTGTTTGAGATTCGACGGTCGATGTGGCGCGAATTTCTAATAAGGGAGATACACAACTGAATCTTGAAGGAAATGATAATTGCCAGTGATTTGTTCCTACTGTAGTTACTGTTGCATTTGTAATTACCGTATGTGGAACCAAAGTATTCGTAATGATGATATCTAAATCAATGCTGTATTGATCAAATGGAAGATTGGCAGGTATCCATGCTTCCAGATATCTTGCTGCGTTTAAATCTGACAATCCGAAAACAAATTTAAGCGAGGGGCCGGCAAGCCAGTCAAGAACGGGAATGTAACTGCCGCCAAGTTGCGATTGCGGAGTGCCTAAAGTGTATTGCAATTGTAGTGTGTGATAAGAAAGTGCCGCCTGAACATCATCAATAACACGTAATGTAGTATAGGTGCCGGTATCGAAATTATGCGAGGCTAATTGTGCAACAGGAAATGCTGCGCCATCAAGAATGGCAGAAGAAATGTTTTGCCTGAGATCAAAAAATGGTCTGCCTGCCGTTGGTCCTACGATATAATCGATAGTTATGTCTGCTAATGCAACAGAAGTTGCGGCATTAAATGTTATGCTTCCGTTGATGGATTGAATATCCATCGGAACGGCAAACAAGCCATCAACAGTTTTAGGTGGCGGGGCGATGTGAAAATTTGTTGGCATGAGCATATGTTTTTAAAATAAAACGGCAGCACTCAAAATTGAATGCTGCCATTTTCAGATGAATTTAATCGCATTGACAGTTGTCGCTATTCAATTCGATGTCGAGCGAAACTTTTTTAATGCAGACTTTTTTCACTTTTCCACTATTTAAATGGAGGCAATCAAGCAGATCCTGTGCTTTATCAGTGCAGCGATCTTTTTTTCCGGGAATGTATCCGGGCTCTTTTTTGTCGGGATCGATGCGATATGTCATTCCACCAATCAACATGTCTTCAGCATATAATCCGATTACAATATCGCGCTGATAGGCGGCATGAACTTGCTCTGTGGAGAAGTCGCGACCTTTAATTACATCAATCACCATTTTGCGTTTCTCGCCCGGCTTTAATGTAAATTGATCCTTCGAGTCTTTGAATTGCACTTTCCATCCTGCTTCGGCAAGGAATTTTGGAAGCTCAACCTTCAATTGCATTTTTGTTTGAACCCTGAAAGGATTTCCCGCCCAGAAGAAATGATCATGCAAGCTTGCGATGAGCGCATTTTCTCCACCACCTCCGGGAAGTATGGTTACGTTGCGTTGGCCGATATTATTATCGTTAGGAACTAAACGCCATTCAGCAACAGTATCCCCTAACGTGAAATTATCTACGTTGCTTGGATCACCATCGGTAGATACGATCATCAAGGTGCAATCGTGACCATATATATTTTCATTAGGCACCCATTCAAATGGTCCGACAATTACTTCTTCTGCATTATTTGCAGCAATGGAGGCTACGTTTAAACCTCCTCCGGGTCCCATTTCAGTGAAATCTGTTGGCCAGGTTAAACCCGCACCCGGTAAGCAATGGTATCCGCGAACATTTACATTGCCGGAATTCGAGGTGCCGCGATTTTTAACTTTCACATACATGTAATTTGTTGCATCCGGAATCGCATCCTCATGTGTCAAGCCGCCATCATCATGTTGGCGATTCCACATAGAAATATTATGCCAATGTACAGCCTGATATTCGTATTCACCATTTCTTCCGTCATTGATATATACATCAACTTCCGGCGGGGCACCTGCAGTAGTTACAGGCATTGGAGCTCCGGCCGGTTGGAATAATCCTTGTTTTTCAAAAGCCCAGCGAATTACTTTGTTATAAGCACCGCCTGATATCCCTTCTGATGTCCAGTCAAGTAAATCAACCGCCATCAACGCATCACAAAATCCTTGAGCATGTGCTGGATTTGTTTCAGGTGTCAATATACTTACGGCACGCAATATTAAATAGGTTGCCATGCGAGAAGCAAACTGTCTTCGGCTTAAACTTGAAGAGTCGCCACCGATAGAACGATACCAGCGGAAATTTGATGTTGCAAGAATCTGTTCACTTTCGTAACCACCAATATCATTGCTGCCATCCCATCCCCAGCCGGCAGCCACATCGCGGTTAAACCAACGGTCAAGAGCAGGATACCTGAATGGTGCGTAACGAAATCTTTCAATATTGCCTAGTTCTCGTAATTGAGATGTAGGGTCATTTTGAATTGCCGCAAGGCCATCACCGGCAGAATGCGCAAAATTAAAATACCAGGTCCCAACATGATCATATAATATTCCATGACCACCTAATTCATGCCAATGCACCCAATTGTCAGGAGCACGACCTATTGTTGGATCAACCATATTGGTTTCATCTCCATATCCATATCCGGAATGATCAATACCATCTACACCATTTCCCATGCAATGAGCATTCACATCAATTTGATCAGCATGATCAATATCTACCGGGAAAGATGTATTTGTGAAATAGGTAGACAAATCAAAACCTAAACTCTCAATGGTTTCGAAAAAATTATCAGTATGATAATATGCGCTTACTGCAGCAAAATCATTTGTGCGAACATTGTAATCAAAATCATCACCTACTGCTTTTGTTGGTGGTGGTTCAGTTCTGCCGTCTACATCAACTAGTTGCACATTTGATCCCGTTAAGCTCTGCACACCACCAACAGGTGCATCCAGATTATTTAAAGTAACGGAAGTTCGGTATGGATTTAAGGTTGCATTATTGAGATTTGCAGTTTGTGTTGTATCCCCTGAAGAGGTAATGGGGTCTTGCACAAATACTTTGCCGCTAACTCCCGCAAACAATGGTTCGATGTATAGGATGCTTCCGGTTTCCATTTCAACCAATGCAAGCCATGTTTGCATTTCGTTTGCAATTTTCCATGCGAAAGTGATTTCAGCAACCAGATAATACTGTCCGTTTTTAATGCTTTTATCTATCGGAGGCAAAGGAAATGATGGATGTTCATGTTCTTCACCGACACGCACCTTGTCTTTGGTTATATTATGGCTATGCACTGCTTGACGTTTATTTTCATCATAAGCGTAATAATACATGCGACCACGTATAAGACGAGCCGGATTTCTTTTTCCTGCCTGCCTGTCTGTTTTGGCATTGGCTTTGATATTCATTGCAAAGCCACGCACGAAATCTCCTGTTTGCGGGTCGTCCTTTTGCCCTTCTTCAGATAACAATGGAACAATGGGCTTGTGTGCAATGGACGCAAACATTGATTGATATCGAGAAATCGCTTTTTCAGAGGCTAATTTTATGCGGAACGAGGCAACGGTATTATTCGCTGCATACACAATGCGATTGGGATTCTGTTTGACTGTAACGGTCAATCCCTTTCTCCAGATTGGAATGTTGTTGATCGTTTGCGCCATGCGAATGGTGTTTGAATCAAAATAGCGCTTCTCGTCAACGATTCGCAATTCCATGTCCTGTTCTATTGGAGTATTATATGCAAGCGGCTTTTGCATATTTTGTAAATGACTTTCGCTGATCTTGAAATCATCGGCCATGTTTCGAATGTAGTCAAATGCAGCTGATCTCGGAATTTTCTGATTGCTTAATGCCGGTTCCTGAATGTGCAAAACCTGTCGGGCAATGCGTTTTTTGTCTCTCGTTACAAATGCTTTTAACGGCGACTCGTACTTGGAATTCATAAATTGGTTTTTATGGTGAAAAAATTTATAGCCGATTAAAATTCTTAATCGACTTTTCAAATGTATTCAGGCTTTTACCGTAAAAACAATAGAGATAGTTCAAATTCACGGTTTACCGTTAATTCGACCAAGTCACAGATGCTGTAAGTTTAAATGCTTGTTTGGCAAGCCTTTCAAAAGAATGAACATCGAATTAAATGTCGTATTTAATTCAAAAAATGTCACTTTTTTGAAAAATGTGTAATTTTTTCATTAACGGTTTCCGGTTAATAAAAAATTGACAATTTTATGTGTGAATTATTGTATTCACTGTTTTCCGTGAACACCATTCTTATCAAAATGAAGAAACTTATACGAATCCGGGGACTCAGCTATTTGCTTTATAGTATTATTGCGCTCAACGAGAAATTTCGTCATGTATCGTGTTAAAAATATCCGGTCAAATAATTTTCCCACCACACCAAAAGGCGAGGTAAATTCAAACACATCAGTCATAATTGTAGTATGCGACTGTGCTTCGAAGAAATGATCGTGTTTGAAATAGTCGAAGGCGCCTTTCACCATTTCATCTCTGAAATGAAACGGTCTCTCAAAAATGGTGATCTTTGCTGTTAATTGTTGCCTGATTCCAAGGTGTGTTGCTTCCCATGTGACACTTTCGTTCAAAGAAATTAATCCTGATGTAACACCGGCTACTGCTACCTCATTAGTTGACTTGGTAGACATTATATGCAGATCAATAGAGCGCGAAAGATCAAACGCTACTTCTATATTGCAATGTATAGTTGTTGTCAATCGAATTATGGACATGAAATCATTTATACAGCCGGCTTTAAAGATAGACTTCTAATAATTGAATTGGAAATAATAGTACGCTCACTGCATAATCTTCAAATACTCCTTCCAGGGTCCTACATCTTCGCGATATTGTTTTGCCATTACCCTTGAAATTTGCATAATGTGATCCAGGTCATGCGCTACCCAGGTTGACAGAAGTTGCTGTAATGTTACCTTCCCGAATTTAGGATGTATGCCTGTTTTTTGGAGATCTGTTTTGCTGATATTTTTCGACAATAAATAGGTAATATTTGATTTTCTTTCATCATGGAAAGTATTCAAAAGCTGTTCTAAGGATTTTCCTTTACTCTCCTGAAATTGTGCAAATCTGTCGAAGGTTGCAAACTCTTTATTACCACCGTCTGAAAGTATAATGTCCATCCGTTTTGTCCAATCAGTAGTCTCTCCATGAATCAGATGGCCTATAACATCATATGGACTCCATGTTTCAGGACCTTCGTTGACGCCGGTCCAATGCTCAGGTAATCCTGACAACAATTGTTTTAAAACTAGCGGCGTTCTCTCAAGTATTTCTATGGAGCGCTCTATAGAAAATGACATAAAATGATGTTTTGATTATTTTAATCGCTCCAATTTACCTTTTCGTTTCACAATGTTTTTATAGTCCCACTGAATCTCGGCTGCTTTGTTAAGCCAACGTTTTAAATCGCTTTTCTGAATTTGATTTACATTGGTAAAACGTGCTTCAGCTGCCATAAACTTTCCTTCAGGTAGTAAATCGGGTTCTTCAAATGATTGTCCGCTCCAAAATAATAACCTAACAGAATCTTTAAGTTTGCTGTAGCCAACTATGGGGTTTCCATCAATGAACCATACCGGATGCGCATGCCAAATTTTGCTTTCTGCATTTGGAAGATGCTTGTCGATTAATGAAGCCAGTGTATCAGCAATTGCCTTGTCGCTTTCTGTTAAGGCTTCGTGATAGATATTTATGTCAGGATGCATTTGTTAATTATCTTGATTTAATCGACTAAAATTAATCTATATTCTTAAGCCGGCAAGAAGTTTAACTTTTGACGAATAGCTTTAATATGCATAATTTGCGATTTTCAAAATGCATTTCAAGCAGAATAACCTAGGAACCGGAGTTTAGCAGATAATTGAAATGCGAATCAATCCTTTAATCCATCTGTCAGGGATTTCGAATCGATATATACATCTTTCAAAACGGTTTTCCCATTTTCAGCCATTACCACAGCATAGGTATTGTGACCTTCAGCAATTGCATTTCTGTATGCAGTTTCTGCTGCCTTTGCTATGGATTCTTCAACATAAAATTTTGAGAATGGGTATTCAATCTCAACATAAGGTTCGGGAGAGCGACTAATGTGTTTAACAGTAGCAGTTACAAAGTTGATATCCGGACGGGGTTTGTCCTTTTCATAGTGACTATAGGTGGCAAACTGACCTTCATCAACATTCAATACAATATATATATTATCACCTTCCTTCCAATCATCTGCATCTGAAACTGTAATGCGGGTATTTTCGAAATTGAGTGCGATATAATTTCCTCTGAACAGGTCTTTAGGGTCAACGGGAATAGTTTTGAATTTCAGCACTTTACCGTATGATAATGTTTCAGCACTCTCAATGGCCCAGCTTGCGGGTAGATATATCTGTAGCGCTGCTAATAAAACGAAAGCTACAATGGCAATTTTATTGGTTTTCATAAATCCTCCTTCTTTTAAGCATGATGACATTAAAAGTTACAAATGCAGCGCCTACCAGCATAAATAGTACACCCTTTAATTGATAACTAAGGTCGGATTCGAAAAATTTGTAAATAGCCAGCACGGCAATAATGCTCAGTCCAAGATTCATCAAGCCTAAATGATTTCTTTTTGAGCCTAAAAAAATGAACGTTATTCCCGCTGCAAATATGTAGATATTATACAATATCACAGCCACAACGGTGAATTCATTTAATACATATGTAGCCAGGAAAATGAAGCCGGTATATTCCCATAGGGCTAGTTTGCTTTTTCCTGCCCATCGGTGATTAAGGAATGTAACAATGCCTGATGTGATAATTAAAGCAAGTGCAAAAATAAACCCATCATCCTTAACGAAGTTAAATCGATGAATTGACTTGTAAAACCCACGGTCGAATGCTATGAAATTGCTTGAAATAAATAATATTACCAGCATACCAAGAAAGCCGATAATTTTGAAACCATTTTTGCCGGTATTAACTGCTGAAAAAAGGCTTGAGTTCCCTATTGCAAATATTAGACTGAAATAACCGAAATACATAAGAATAAGTGCTTCATCGTAATCTTGCGTTAATAGTGTCAGACATAGTGACATGGAAATGGGAATAAACCAATTGTGTAATGACGTGAAGTTGTTGATAGATTTGCGTTGCAGTAAATTTATATAATACGGCAGGGCCATTGCAATCAACAGCCAATACAGCCGTGAGAAACCTTCATGATAATCAAATGCGTATTTACCTCCATACCATGTAATACCTGCGATATACAGAAGTGACGACATGGGAGAACGCATAATATACACGATTGGAATTGATAGCAACATCCAGATTAAAAGGATTTTTTCCTCAGAATATTTTAAATGATAGATTTGAGAAATCAGCGCGATGCAAGCTCCTACTGAAAAAAACAGGAAAACAGAAGCCGCTTCCTTCCAAAGTGATTCGAGTCTATTTCTGAATAGTAGTGTTCCGCATAATATTTGACCAAGCACCAAAGGTATAAACGCAAATATTGTCTTTTGCAAATGTGAGAATAAGTCCCAATTGTGTTCAATAAATAAAATGAGTCCACTGCCTACCAAAACTGCTCCTAATATCCCAAAGGCTACGAATAGACGCCGATTGCCTTTTGTGGATGCTTTTTTATCATAGTATTCGGATACCTGTTGGGCTGTTTCTTCGGTAAGGATACCGGCTTCAACCAATTCATGAAGATCTTTTAACATGGCTGTGTGTTTTGATGCAAAGTAATCCATGGATTATAATTGCCGGCTATGAAGGAACGCTGTTGTTTGATATTTATGTTACGGAAAATCGCAAATTTTCCCGACTTTACCCAATCTTGTTGCAAAAAATGCAAATTTAAGGCTTGAGCCCTTCTGAGTCACCCGGTAAAGCTGAATTTTCCTCTTTTCGCACAAATCTGTAGGCGACTTCTAAAATCGCAATATACAAGAGCATACTTATTACAAGAATGATACTTGAAACGACAAAGATATTGTCATATTGGCGAAAAAAGGTTAGTAGACTTATTGAGTATTGGAAATATATCACGAAATAGAACAAACTGACAACAATGATATTAATTAGCATAAAGTACACACTGACTCTATATTTTCGAATGCGCGATAATTGAGGAATTAGCAATAAAAACAAAAATGATGTTTGAAAATTGATAAATAATTCAATGAAAAAATCCGAATGTAGTTCTTCACTGGAAAAATTGCGCAATTTGCTGTATGTCCCTACAATGTATAAAATCAATCCAATCACTAATACTGTTGAAGCAATCCTTGCCTGTCGATTAATATATGCTATTGAGTTGAGTACTATCTTTCGGTGTTTAGGAATTAGTAGATAATGTAGTCCTGCAATGCTGCAAATAACTAAATACGAATAAAAGATATAAGAAGCGAAATGAGATAGGATTATAGGGCCGATCATGATAGTAATATCCTAAAGTCGGCCTCTTAATATACCCACCATTTTTTTGATATAGGTGTGTCCCATTCCCACTCCGCAGAAAAAGCAATATCATAATCGATATTTGTATACAACGTAGAGTCATAGTCGTAACGACTGACAATTTCTTCACTGTTATAATTGGCGCCAAATGCTACGCGAATATTGCCTGGTGCCAGGATTCTTCGATAGTATAGCATATAGCTTGGGTATT
>JAIBBA010000230.1 GCA_019694895.1 Chitinophagales bacterium | reverse complement strand
TGCAGGGAAACAATGGCGACACTGACGATGGTCTGGAGATCAAGTGCAATACTTTCGAAGAAGGTAAATATGATATATCATTGATATCAGGTGCTACAACGGCAACGATGAAAAAAAATCAGGGAGCGTGCGGGACATTGACCTCACCTGCAAACAACCTATTTACAGATCCAAGCTTTGCAGATATTAACACTCAAATTAAAACATCGAGTGATATAACAACTACGAACTATTATAAATTTTCCTTTCACGAAGATGATGATGCAGGTGGTTCACCTTTTGCAGCACCTGCAATCTATTCGAATACTATTGATCCTCTTCCTGATGGTGATGTTTTTGAAAGTGGGTGTAACGATGTAGAAACTTTCACAACTACAAATCTAGATGATTACTGCTCTACCAACTTTCCATCCGGAAGCGGCGGCAGTGGACGCATGTCGGCACCTAAGGCAACGAAGAGACGACCACCAACTCTGATGATGCCTCTCACATATAATCCTTATGAATACTTGAAGCCGGCTGGAGTTGATTATGAAGGTTTTTTGAAAAATATACGTTTTAATATGGAAGCCTCTTATTATTTACAAAATGAACTCATAGATAGCCTTAACATATTACTGAATGAATATGAAAGTCCTCTGGCAACAAGCATCAAGGTGCAATTATTGGAGGATTTAAGTGACTATGATAATGCCGAAGTGCTAAGTGCCGAACTAACCGAATCTCCCGATGCTGAACTGAACGGATACAATTCAAGTCTATTGTCACTAGGTTTGAGCTTATCAAGAGATACATTGACGTGGTTGCAAACAACAGAAGAACAATTTTCTTCCATTAAAACCGAAGCGCAGCGAAATGACCGAGAAGGCATACAAGCGAAGTTACTTATGGAGCTAATTGCAGGTGGCGCTTACATTGAACCTATAAATGAATTAAACGAAGAGTTGACGACAGAGGAGTTGAGGTTGCTTCAACAAAGCATGCCGCAAAGTAAACCGAATTCCATACAAGTTTATCCGCATCCTGTTGGAAGTGGCAGTGTAGTTGAAATAAATCTTAAGTCAATTCAAAGTAATGCTCGATTTATTATTACAGATGTTCAAGGCAGAAATGTATTGCAATTCCCGCTTGACAACTTGGTTTCTTATGTTAAGTTAGATAACACTCTACTGCGACCTGGCGTGTATATCGGTTATGTGGCAGGAGCAACAGGTGAACAGATCAGTAAACAAATAGTGGTTATACAATAATTTGATGAAAAGAATTTGTATTGCTAGTTTGTTACTTTTTGCTAGTTTGGCGGCAATTGGACAAACTTCATTCTCAAGGCTATATTGGAAGTATCCATATGTGGGGTTTGGAGTTGCTGTAAATTATGATGAGAACTATATTTATATTGTTGGTCGTGGAAATAGCTATTGGGATGGATTTCTTGCTGCAAATCGGTTTTTTATAAAATCTGACTATTTTGGTGACCCGATTTCAACCAGTTATATATTTCGAGACAGCATTGGGGTTTGGTATGGTGGTTATACCAGTGGTTTGGAGTTTATATCTGATAGTATTTTAGTTTGTGCTGGTTATTTTTCAAGGTATGACACATTGTTCCATCCTTGGAATAGTCAACACCTAGGAGTTCTTTATAAATATAATATATCAGGTGATACAGTTCTAACTAAAAAATATTTTGGCGATGGTTATACAGAATTTGAAAGGATAGTAAGAAATGATGGTGAAATTACTTTGGGCGGTTATACCAGCGACACTACTTTTGATGGGGTATACGGTTACTTAATCAGAGTGGAGGAAAATGGTCTTGTTTTAAATGAAACTAAATGCGGTGATGGGATTTATGATGAAATTAGTGGATTGATGGATTTCAATGGGAATGACAGGTTATTGGCAGGTGGTGTAATCGATGAAACAGGATCTGATTTAATTTCAATTAACAACGGGATAATACACAAAATTGATAATTTAGGGAATTTATATTTCTCCAAAGAAATCGGCACGCCGGGAAATGACTCTGAAGTTGAGGTTAAGGTTGCAAAGAATGGGCAATCTTATATTGTGCGTCAGTATATAGATACAGTGATTAACGAAGGGGATTATGAATATGTACAGTATATAGGTAAAACAGACACAAATGTAAATTTCATCTGGCGAACATTCCTGAATGATGAGTTTTACAAATACATTTATACTCTCCGCACTTTTGAAGATGGCAGTATCGTAGCAGTCGGCGTTACCATTGTAGATAATACCTACGAGCCTCACGGATACATAGTGAAGCTAGACAGTAACGGAACCGTATTATGGGAGCGTGACCATACAAATAATCCTGCCGGTAACCATTATCTATATGATTTTCAAAAGATGCCTGACGGCGGATACATATGCTCCGGCATGGGGGCAGATACAGTTGAAGGAGGAGGAATAGAATCTATGTGCTGGCTTTTACGTTTAGACAGCATGGGTTGCCTCATTCCGGGTTGTGATGAGGTGTCGGTACCTGATATAGCTGTTAATTCTGAGACCTATCTAAGTATATACCCAAACCCGTTTGGAGATGCAGCAACAGTAGAAGTTCATTTGCCTCAGGATTTTAATATAAACGGCAACCAGTCACTGAGATTTGATATTTATGATATGCAAGGCAGACTGATAGATAATTACAGTAATATTTATCCAAGCAACCCCGGAGAAACCATACGTTTTAAAATGTATCGCAATAAAATGACAGTTGGAAATTACCTCGCAACGCTAAAGTATGGGGATGAAGTTTTAAACACAATTCAATTTGTAATTAATTAACCATAATTCCATTATTTTCA
>JAIBBA010000026.1 GCA_019694895.1 Chitinophagales bacterium | reverse complement strand
TGTTTTTCTCCAATATGTTCATACAATAATCCTAATTCCAGAAACCAGTCGGCACGTGAGCTCAGCGACATCGCTTGCTTGTAATCTTCGATGGCATTTTCCCAATCCTTACTCTTCGCGAATAATGTAGCTCTGGCAATATAAAATGCGGTGTTTGCAGGATTTAACTGAATGGCCTTGTCGTAGTATGATAAAGCTTTTAGTAACATTTCAGAATTTCCGTTGAACGCATAATTCCAAGAAATCACATTTGCAAGGTGATACCAGGTATCGGAAGAATCCGGATACATTGTTACCATTTGAAACATTGCTCTTGTTGCCTGTTGGTAAAAAGCAGTTATAAATGCTTCATCTTTAGATAAAACATAATTATTGCAAGCTTCATAATGATTGTAATTCAAACTATCGAGTTGCACCAGGCTCAATCTATCATTCATGGCAATGATCCGCATGTTATCCGAGTGAAATTGCCCTGTATAAACAGCCTGCTGAGATAAAACCGTAATGTCGTCCGGTGCCCGCTCAATTGCTCGCTCGTAATCGATTAATATACTGTCTTGCGGGATGTTACCTAATGCAATATGAATAGAGGCTCTGGCAATATAATAATATGGGAAATCAGGATCTTCATTTATTAAGCCATTTAGTGCATGAAGGGCCTTTAACGTATCCGCCCGCTCTACCGCATCATAATAATTTGTGAGCAAGGGTTTGGTGGTGCTATTAATAATCTGTAGCGGTTGCGCATAGCTATGTACCACGCACAGCGAAACAAAAATTATCATCAATACCGGACGGATGCGCATTATTGCTTACTTGATAGGTCAAATCTACTGCAATTGTTGGTTGTGAAAGTAAGGCTTAACATAGATTCGTTATTTTTATGGTCTAGTTACTCAAAGTGATGACCCAGATACGCCTATCCTTGTTATGCATGTTATTATCATGCCTTTCAACATCCATGCTTCATGCCCAGTCACTGTTAACATGCGGCACTGACATCGAACGCAGTAAGTTAATTGCCGACCATCCGGAAATTCTGGAAAGAGAGGCAATATTTGATGCTTTAGCTGCGAAGAAATTTGCTGAAGTGGCACGTATCGAGGGTGATGTTTTGGTGATACCGGTTGTGTTTCACGTTGTACATGATTACGGTCCTGAGAATATCAGTGATGCACAAATATTTGATGCCATTGAGCATATCAACGCTGATTTTAGCGCAACGAATACCGATTTTGCCGCTACGATACCTGAATTTGCAGGAATAGCAGCAAACTGTCAGATAGAATTTCGCTTGGCTCAGCGTGAATTAAGTGGTGCTTGTACAAATGGTATTACGCGACATGCTTCTACGCGAACATATGAAGGTTCAGACGCTGCCAAACTTGGCGGGTGGCAATCGGGAAAATATTTAAACATATGGGTAGTGAAAGACCTTACAAATGGCGCTGCAGCTTATGCATATTATCCTACCAGCATCGCAGGACTTATGTATACTGTTGATGGCGTTATATGCCGATATGATTATGTAGGTACAATCGGTGCTGCCGGATCCTATGCGGCTCACGTTTTATCGCATGAGATCGGCCATTATTTGAATTTGCAACACGTTTGGGGAAATAGTAATGCGCCCGGAGTGGCTTGCGGTGATGATCAAGTGCCTGATACACCTATGACAGAGGGATGGACCACCTGCAACATCTATGGCAATACCTGCACGGCACCCATAGACAATGTGCAAAATCATATGGAGTATTCTTATTGTAGTACCATGTTTTCAGAAGGGCAAAAAAGTCGGATGTATGCCGCATTGGAAAGTGATGATGCGATGCGTAATAATTTACCTACTGAGGAGAATTTATTGTTGACGGGAACCAATGATGGATATGTAGCATCAACATGCGCTCCGATAGCAGATTTTTATACTTCACAGCGATACATTTGTGCCGGCGAAAGTGTCACCTATCATGATGTAAGTTATAATGGTGAAGTAACATCACGCGTCTGGACTTTTGAAGGAGGATCGCCGGCATCATCAACAGATATTGCGCCTGTTGTTACTTATGCAACAGAGGGTTGGCATCAGGTAATACTGAATGTGTCAAATGGAGTGGGAACCGATACAAAAACCTGGAATAACTATTTACATGTTGCTCCTGCAGTTTCAATTTACGATGAGAATTATTTTGAGGATTTTAATAATCAAACCGAAGTTGAAAATGATTGGATTTTATACAATAAGTATGAAGACCCCTATGAATGGAAATGGCGCGGTAATAATGGCTATTATAACACAGGTTGTATTTGGCTGAACAGCAGATTTGGTCCGGATTTAGAATCAGATGTGGCAATTTCACCAATGTATGATCTTTCCAGTGGATTGACGGATAATTTATTCTTCAAATATTCTACAACTTCATACGGCGATAATGAAGATGACTACACAATGTCGTTGAAAATTTACTATTCTATAAATTGTGGTGACAGTTGGATATATATGAATAAAGTAACCGGCGCCGATTTGATTACAAGCTATGGCGGAAGCAGTAATTTCTTTCCGCAATATCCTGATCAATGGGCTGCTGCTGCGTTTAATTTGCCTGAAGCTTGTAAAACTGACCACGTGCAATTCAAAATTGAATTTTTATACAACCCTTATGTAAACAACGTATTTATTGATGATTTTAATTTCCTTTCAGGCGTATTGAATACAACCGAACAACAAGCTTCAGTGGCATTAAAAGTATATCCAAATCCTGTGCATGCTGATGGTAGTTCTACCATTCATTACAGTTTGACTTCATCAAATATGGTAACTATTTCCATCAGTGATCTTGCCGGTAGGACTATTCAGGTGATTGGGAATGCACAAGAGCAGGAGGGAAGTCATTTTATAACTATTTCACCAAAAGAACTTGGCCTTCCTTCGGGATGTTATTTTGTGCAGATCAAAGCAGGAGGTCAGTTGGTAAGTGATAAGCTTATTGTAATTTAATCTTCGACAAGCAATTGCAATAATCGCTGCCGGTAGTCGATCACAGCTCGATATTTGTTTAAAATATCGCCTCCTAATATGGCTACAACGGGTTCGAGCTTTGCAGAGGTGTAAGCTTGATTCACTACGCTAAGATCTATTACAGCAAATGTGATTGGTTTTAAATGATATTTCCCGGCTTTTATGCCGCGTAATTTTAGAAATACTGCATTTGGAATATTAGCTCCCAGACCTGTTGTAAGATGTTCTGTTTCGATACGTCGTGCAGAAGGAAACATGCGATTTGCAAAATCCTGGTCTATCACACTTTTACTCGCTCCGGTGTCCAGCAAAAAGCGAATAGTTTTTCGTTGAATTTTTCCGTGAATAAATATGTGAATCCCTTTGGGAGGTATCTCTTCGAGAATAAGTGGGATTTGTGCGATCTCTATCATTGATTAAAAATAAAAAAACCGCAAAGCAATTCAAGAGCTCTGCGGTTTTCAAAAATATTGATTCAATTAGTTTGCAGCATTCATGCGATCAAGCACATCCATTACTTCACGGACTGCTTTTGCAGAATCGTTCAATAATTGCATTTCTGATGCATCCAATTTCAATTGAATAATTTCTTCAATACCATTGCGGCCAAGCTTACAAGGCACGCCGAGGTAGATATCTTTAAGGCCGTATTCACCATTCAACCATGCACAAACAGGGAATATGCGCTGTTCATTTTTTATGATCGCCTCCACCATTTGGGCAGCAGCTGCTCCCGGAGCATACCATGCTGAAGTTCCAAGTAAATTCACAATCTCGCCACCACCAACTTTTGTGCGTTGAACAATAGCATTCAGTTTATCCATGTCGATAAGCTCTGTTACAGGAATACCGCTAACGGTAGTGTAACGTGGAAGCGGAACCATAGTGTCGCCATGACCACCCAACAACAAAGCTTGAATATCTTTAGGAGAAACGTTTAAAGCCTCAGCAAGGAAAGCGCGATAGCGGGCAGTATCCAGAATACCGGCCATACCAAAAACGCGGCTGCTGTCAATTTTGGCAGTAAGATATGCACAATAAGTCATCACGTCTAATGGATTAGAAACCACGATGATGATGGCCTTTGGAGAGTATTTTACTACTTGCTCTGTCACAGATTTAACAATGCCGGCGTTAACACTAATTAGATCATCGCGGCTCATACCGGGTTTTCTTGGTAATCCGGAAGTTATCACTACCACATCTGAATCTGCAGTGCGCGCGTAATCATTGGTAACACCCGTAACACGCGTGCTATAGTTGTCGATTGGCGCCTGTTGCCATGAATCAAGGCTCTTTCCTTCGGCAGTGCCTTCTTTGATATCAAGAACGATGATTTCGTTCAAAAAATCACGGTGAGCGAGGACGTTTGCCACAGTGGAACCAACATTGCCCGCTCCGATAACAGTTACTTTACTCATAGTTGTGTCATTTTAGCTACTAAAACTGGACTTGCGGCTGCAAAATTAGGTGTTTTACAGCGCACGTAAGGTATTGTGCACAAACTTTGCTGCAATATTTCTGTTACCTTTTTAACTTTACACATCAATTCCACATCCATAGTTATGAAGAAATTACTTTTGATTGCTGCAGTTGGCTTGCTGGGAGGCGTTTTGCGCGCTCAAACAGCTCCTTCCGGATACTGCGGTACACTACAAACAGAATCAGATCTTACCTGGCTGCGAAATTACCAGGCTACCTACGTTCCGGGTGAACTGGAACGCGGCGGTACAACCTATTACATTCCTACTAAAGTGCATATTGTAGGAACAGATGATGGCAGTGGCTATTACAATCTGAGCTACCTATATCAGTCATTTTGCGAATTGAACGAGCACTATGCCGAAACAGGATTCATCTTCTATATCTATGGAGATTTGAACTATGTTGATAACACCGATTACTACGAACACGATTGGTTCGATGGGTCGAATATGATGGAAGATTACAATGTAAACAACTTACTGAATGTTTACTTCGTATCTGACCCTGCAGGAAACTGTGGCTATTTCAGCCCTTCAGATGATGGGGTAGCTGTAGCTAAATCATGTGCAATGCCGGGTGGAACTACCATCGCGCACGAATTTGGTCACTTTTTCTCATTGCCGCATACCTTTTACGGTTGGGAGTGGGGAACACCGGACGATAATGATCAGGAATGGGTAAACGGTGCAAACTGTCATTCAGCTGCCGACGGATTTTGCGATACACCACCGGATTACCTCCCTTACCGCTGGAATTGCCCCGGACCACTGCAAACGGATCCACATGGCGAAACTTTCTATAGCGATGGAACATTCTATATGTCGTATTCAAATGATGCTTGTACCGACAAATTTTCTGCAGAACAACAAGATGCGATGATCAGTAACCTGTTGGGACCAAGAAATAACTTCCTTGACTATCCGACTCCTGCATATGCAGATCTTACAGAGGCCTCAACCCTCATTACTCCAGAGGATGCTGCCATAAACCAGTTTTCTAATTATTTGGTATTTGAATGGACTCCCGTTACCGGTGCAACACAGTATCACCTGCAATTGGCTTACAATGCAAGCTTTAGTGCCATCGCCAAAGATGTTGTTACTACCAATACA
Source organism: Chitinophagales bacterium (assembly GCA_019694895.1). Lineage (GTDB taxonomy): Bacteria > Bacteroidota > Bacteroidia > Chitinophagales > BACL12 > UBA7236. The sequence continues at coordinate 24,868 of JAIBBA010000026.1, read as the reverse complement.
TTTTATGAAGCAACCGACTTGCAGATGGATAAAAAATACTATTGGAGAGTACGCCCGCTTGCACCGGCTAATACTTGTGCATCTCCTTCTAACGCAAGATCATTTACAACAGGCACTGAATTAAACAGCGTTGCAAATAGTGAAATATTTGATCACCTGGCTGTTTATCCTAATCCTGCTTTAGTTGGTCAAAATCTTACAATGGAATATCGTTCAGCTGAATCATTCCGCGCCGACATTAGTTTGCTCGATATGACAGGCCGCGAATTGACCTCAACAAACTATCAAATAAATCAAGGTAATAACACACTTGATGTTGCTGTTCCTGCGGTATCATCAGGTATGTATATACTTCGTATTACAGCCGAAAATCGCATTGAAACCATCAGTGTGATGATACGAAATTGATATCATTTACGTAAGAGATTATTTTGTTGCATGCTCCTCAATCGGGGAGCATGCTTATTTTTAAGACATTGGTGGTGTTGTTGGAAACCCTGAATCGCTCATCGCTGCGGATACCAATTAACCAAAGAATATATTCTCCGCTGCACAATACGAATGTATTTTCCTTTTCAGGAATGGCGATGCGTGCATCCGTTAATATATCGCTGATCTTCTTTTTTCCCGGTTTGGTTTTCCCTTTTTTGAATAGGCCAAGCGGATACATATAATCACCCTTTTGCCATACTCGCAATGTTAGCGGGAATTCAATTTTATCTGCATCGAAATAGGCAATATTATTTGAAGCCTGCAGATTGATATTTGGATGCATGGCCATTTTTTCAATCTTCAATTTACCATTTTTAATATGATAACTTCCTGAAGGATTTTCAATAATTTGAATGTTGGCGTTTACTTGCGGATAACTTGTAAGTAAAAAATGTTTTCTATCTACAATCAGTCTATGTGTATTAGTTAAAAACTGCTTTCCTGATACATGTTGTTGAGTCGCCAATTCAGTGATCTGTGCATGCGTAAATCCAAATGGCGCCAACCATGTATGTAGTAGGGTAGAGGCAGCAGGGTGATTGGTTATTGGCTTTATGGGAAGTGATATGGCAGTCGGCGTCGTCTTCAACCATTTATGCAAAAGCATTACGGCCCTTTCATCGGCAAGCAGATGCGCCTCACGAAAATGTTGTGCATTGGTTGCCATTGTTTGCAAAAAAGATGGATTTGTTTGCTGCAAAAACGGAATTACCTGCTTGCGGAATGCATTGCGCAAATAGACATCGCTGTTATTGGTGACATCGGTGCAGAATGTCAGTTGATGTTCTGAAGCATAGGTTTCAATTTGCTCGCGCGTTGCAAACAATAAGGGTCTTATAATATTTCCGTTGCGCGCTCTGATGCCATGCATTCCCTGCAATCCGGTTCCGGAAGTAAGATGCATAAGCATAGTTTCGGCATGATCATTTAAATGATGTGCGGTTGCAATGAAATCATAACTGTTTTGAATTCGAATTTCTTCCAGCCATTGATAGCGGATATTTCTTGCCGCTTCCTCAATAGATAGTTTGTTTGCGCTTGCATATTTTTTTGTATCTACACTGGTAGTGAAAAATGGAACATTTAACGAGGTCGCTAAATTTTTAACAAAGGCCTCGTCTTTTTCAGCATCTCCATCGCGCAGCTGAAAATTGACATGTGCTATACCTATGGTATAATTAGCTGATGCAAGCAAATAAGTCATTACCACACTATCAACACCACCACTCACCGCAAGCAATATTCTAGCTTGTTGCGTAAAACCCGGCAATGTGTGCAGGAATTTATGGAGTTGATGTGTAGAGAGCTTATCCATTACTTAATCTTCATCATCCAGTCCCAAACGGAAATTCAATGCTGCATTTTGCAACTCAGCCAGTGCATGTTGATCTCCTAGTTTTTGTGCAACAGCAATGCCGGATTGAAAACATTGTTCGGCTTGTTCAGGCAATTTCATACTGATGTATAATTTGGCAAGATGGTAATAGGTGCCAACATATTCAGGTTGAATATTTACAAGATGCTCAAAATATTTACGCCCTTCTTCCTTATCTCCGATTTTGATGTATTCAAGAGCGAGTGCATAATTCAGAAATGCATCACCGGGATTATCGTTTAGATAACTTAATAATTGTGGTATTCTTTCCATGTATACTCCTTGCCGTCAAAGATACTCTACCTTACAGAAATACCTTTCAGCCCATACAATTCGCGGTTGGTGATGATATATGATTTTGGGTTTTATGACCTATCTTTGCAGTCCCAAAAGTTAAGCCTAATGAAATTATTAGTTTGTATCAGCAAGGTCCCTGACACTACGGCAAAAGTGGCCTTTACCGATGGCAATACCCGCTATAATGAAAACGGGGTGCAATTTATCATCAATCCATATGATGAATGGTATGCCTTGGTTCGCGCCCTCGAATTGAAAGAGACCCTTGGTGGAAGTGTGACGGTAATTAACGTTGGCAAGGCCGATAATGAACAAATTATTCGCAAAGCGTTGGCATTAGGTGCCGATGATGCCGTACGTATCGATATGGATCCTGCAGATGCCTGGCAAGTAGCTTCTCAGATTGCACAATATGCAAAAGGTGGCGGATTTGACATCATCTTCACCGGAAAAGAGACAATTGATTACAACGGAGGAATTGTTGGCGGCATGTTAGCCGAATTACTCGACCTTCCCTATGTAGCGCTTGCCGCAAAACTTGATGTTGATGGCACTCAGCTCAATATTGCGCAGGAAATGGAAGGGGTGAAGCAACTGATCAAAGTGTCTATGCCTTGTGTTGTTTCTGCTCAGAAAGGAATGGCTGAAGCTCGAATCCCGAATATGCGCGGTATCCTGGCCTCCAAGTCAAAACCCGTGCAGGTAATTCCTGCTTCAGGTGATGCTGCTAAATCTCCTGTGAAAGTATTTGTGATGCCTGCCGAGAAGCAGGGTTGTAAAATGATCTCTGCCGAGAATCCGGAAGAGTTGGTGCAATTACTGCACAATGAGGCTAAAGTAATTTAATTTACCTATCAGAAAACGACGTATGCAACTCGTATTAGTAGAACTTATCAACGGAAAATGTAAAAAAACAGCCCTGGAAGCAGTAGCGTTTGCTGCCAAAATGGGTGAAACCACTGCCTTAGCCCTTGGAACAGCCTCAGCAGATACCTTGCAGGCGCTCGGTGCTTACGGAATCGGCAAAGTTTTGCATATCAACAATGAAAAACTAAATCAGGTATATTCTAAAGCCTACACAAAGGCTATAGCAGCGGCCGCAACGCATGTTGGTGCTGATACCGTTATTTTATCACACAACTCAACAGGACGTATGGTTGCCCCACGTGTAGCAGTGCGTATGGAGGCTGCTTTATTTGCGGGGGTGAATGAATTACCGGGAAATGATACCATCCGCAAAGCTGTATTTTCAGGCAAAGCTTTTGCCGATCTGCAGATGTCAACGGGTAAAAAGGTTATATCGCTAAACCCAAATTCATACAAAGCAGTTGCCGGCACAGGCACTGCATCAGTGGAATCTTTTTCTGTTGATTTTGCTGATTCTGATTTCGATTATGCAATCACCGGTGTTGAAGATGAAGCAGGTGGTCATGTGCCACTGCCGGAAGCGGAGATAGTGGTTTCAGGCGGACGTGGATTGAAAGGCCCGGAACATTGGGGAATTGTTGAAGATCTTGCGAAGGCATTGGGCGCTGCTACTGCATGCTCACGCCCGGTAGCAGATATCGGATGGCGTCCGCATCATGAACACGTTGGACAAACAGGTATCACGATCAAGCCAACATTATATATTGCAGTTGGTATTTCCGGAGCGATTCAGCATCTTGCCGGAGTAAACCAAAGCAAAGTGATCGTTGTAATCAATAAAGATCCTGAAGCGCCATTCTTTAAAGCCGCAGATTATGGTATTGTTGGCGATGCATTCGAAGTGCTGCCACGCATTACAGAGGCTGTGAAGAAACTTCATGCCGGGGCATAATTATCGAATTGCTTATCATTGTTAACTCATTCAGTAAGTTGTATCTTAGCCTGTACGCATGCAGAAAGTTGAACTTGAAATAACAGGGCTTTCACATACCATTACCCAGTCGCAGAGCTATGCCGTGTTATTGAGTGAGGTGCATGGTCAACGCAAGTTACCGATAGTTATCGGTGCTTTCGAGGCTCAGGCAATTGCTGTTGCCATTGAAAAAGTGGTAATTAACAGGCCTTTGTCGCACGATCTTATCAAAAACATGTTTACCGTTTTTCAGATCAATCTGCGTGAAGTGCTTATTGATAATTTGCAAGAGGGCATATTTTATTCCAAATTGATCTGTGAAAAGGATGGGCAGGAGTTCGACATTGACTCCAGAACGAGCGATGCGCTAGCTTTAGCAGTGCGATTTAATTGCCCGATTTATACCTATGAGTTTATACTCGACAGTGCAGGTGCCATCATCAACGAGCCCGAACCTGATGATGATAACGAAGAAGATGAGAATGAGGAGGAAGATATCGATGCGTTAGAAGAATTATCCCCAACCGGATTTTCATCAGAAAGCGGTTCTGACCTCACGAATATGTCGCTCAAAGAACTCAATGATCGCCTTAGGGAGTTTCTGGAGCATGAAGATTACGAATCTGCTGCACGCATCCGCGACGAGATAGAAAAAAGGAAAAAACCTTAATAATGTCGTTTTCCACCATAATATGGATTTTTCTTGGTGGTGGATTTGGCACCTTGGTGAGATATGGAATAGGCACACAAGTTTCCGGCCTTTCCAAGTCTAATTTCCCGATAGGAACGTTGGCTGTTAACTTAATCGGATGTCTAATCATTGGATTGATCTACGGATACTTTGAGAAACATCAGGAAACTCAGAGCGACTGGAAGCTCATTTTAACAATTGGCTTTTGCGGGGGCTTTACAACCTTTTCAGCTTTTTCGATAGATGCCATCCAACTGGTTAAGGGCGGAAATCTGCTATTGGCGATTTTATATATCTTTAGCAGTGTATTTATAGGCATTTTGCTTTCTATTCTCGGTTGGCAAATCGCTAAAAATTACTGAAAACCGCAACACAATTATTAACTTTTATGGTAGAAAGTATTTTCCGTGGCTTACTTGGTGTAGCCTTTTTAATCGGGGTTTGTTACCTATTCAGCAACAATAGAAAGTCTATAGATTGGAAACTGGTAGGTTCAGGCTTGCTAATTCAATTTGTATTTGCATTTGTGATTATTGCGCTACCTGATATCACTGAACAACATTTTGGATACAGGTTTGATTGGTTTGAAAGAATTTTTCAAGGAATGGCGAATTTCTTTGTGATGGTTATCGGGTTCACAAATGCAGGAGCAAATTTCGTGCTCGGAGACTGGCCATCTGTAACACAAGTTTCTGATGGATTAACCGGACAAGTGTTTACCGTTGGATTCATTTTTGCGTTTAAAGTTTTACCAACAGTTATTTTTTTTAGTGCACTAACCAGTTTGCTTTATTATTTAGGCATATTACAAAAAATCGTTTTTGGATTTGCATGGGTGATGAGTAAAACAATGCGTCTGAGCGGCGCAGAGAGTTTAAACGCTGCAGGTAACATATTCCTTGGACAAACCGAGGCTCCCTTGTTGATCAGGCCATATCTTGAGAAAATGACAAAATCTGAAGTGTTATGTGTTATGGTTGGCGGCATGGCTACTATTGCAGGTGGAGTGATGGCTGCATATATCGGTTTTTTGGGTGGCGATGATATAGAAAAGCAGAAAATGTTTGCCATGCATCTTCTCAGCGCATCAATAATGAGTGCACCTGCTGCCATTGTTGCGGCAAAAATGCTGTTTCCTCAAAAGGAAAATGTTGATACAGAACTTAAAGTAAATAAAGAAAGAATTGGTAGTAATGTTATTGAATCTATTGCCAATGGCACCACCGATGGACTAAAACTTGCAGTTAATGTTGGTGCTATGCTTTTGGCGTTCACTGCTTTTATGGCTATGTTTAATGCCATATTTCTTGGCATAGGAAATATGCTTTCAATAAACGACAATATCGCTGCGGCTACTAATAATACATATTCAGGGCTCTCTTTGGATTACATCTTCGGTATCATTATGGCACCTGTGGCTTGGCTTCTTGGAGTACCCAGTTCTGACATGCTAATGGTTGGACAATTACTTGGTGAAAAAACTATTATTAATGAATTCGTCGCTTATTCCAGTTTGGGGAATATGAAATCGATGTTGGATGAAAAGTCAATCATTATAGCAACCTATGCACTTTGCGGATTTAGCAATTTTGCTTCAATTGGCATTCAGATTGGTGGAATTGGTGCCCTTGCCCCGAACCAAAAAACAACACTTTCACAATTAGGTCTCCGCGCCTTACTCGGAGGCACAGTAGCATGCTTTTTTACAGCTGCAATAGCCGGTATGATCATTTAATAATATTACGATGCAGGAATTTACACAATGGGCAATCTTCATGGGCTTTATCGCCCTGATGGCTGCCATATTATACGCCTATGCTTCAGGTTGGGTAAATAGTCCACGTACCAGAAGAGAAAGCTTTAAAGAATGGCAGAAACTAAATGGTGGAGTAGTCAGAATGATGAGCCTTCTGATTATTTTAGTTTGCGTAATCGTTTGTATTTATAAATACAATGATATCAAAACAGCCATTGATGCACCACCTACTTTGCAAACTGAATGATGATCATTTGAACAGCTGTTCAGTATATGGATGATTTGAAAAATACACGTACATACGCGTAGCCTCTTTCATTCTTCCTTTACTACTTGCATGTATGCCTCCTTTTCCGGCATCATCGCAGTTCCAGGTATAGCCTTGTTTATCTCCTTTGCTGCCATTAGTCCACAACGTTGGCCCCCAGTCAATAAAAGGAATTTCTTCTTTAGTAAATCCTGCGTCATTATTCATTTGATGCTCAATCACCCATTTTACTGTCCAACTATGAAAATATGCTGTTGGTTCTGCTAATTCTTTTGGCCCCATTCCATTTACGCCAATGTATCCGGCGAAAGGCCTGTCGCTTAAAAAAACTATTCTTGCGTTTGGGTATTGCAATTTAATTTGCTTCAAAACCAAAGCATATTTATCTACCTGTTGCAAACTCTGTTGAGGGAAGGGTAGGCTGTATGTTAAAATATCACCTGTGCTGATCCAAATCAATTGAATCTGAGCAGCCGTAATTGTATTTGAGTGAAGGGCAGAATCTACACCATCCCAATAAGAAGACAAACTGTCGGTCATTGAATTAATATCTCTGCCTCCCTGTGCACCGATTACAACCTGCAATTTTGTATCCGGCGATTTTATTGCTACCACATCGCGAAAGAATCTCCCTGTCATAGCAGCAGTGCTATATCCCAAAATTAAAAAACCGATTTTACCTGAAATTGAATCTTCCTTTCCTTCAGCATTGAGCGGTTTAATGTGCGATGCAACACTAAGTCCTTCCTGAAAATGTTGCATCGGAATTGCATTACTTCCATTTGGATATAATCCGCCTTGATATTCTTGAAATGTTGACGACCCCAAATCTGCTATTGGAATGTATTCAGTATTTCTATCATCGCAAGGTTGCGCATAGATAAGGAAAAAGCTAAGTTGTAATATGAAGAATGTGAATGCTCGCATGATCAAAATCCAAATCCGATAAATAGTCGTGCAGGAGGAATAAAATCATCATGCATAGGTGTTATGGCAAGGTCTACGCGAATAATTTTAAAGAGATGTTCTACGCCAAAAGTAAATTCTGTATAGAACGGCATGGTGTCTGATGTCAACACATGTGCACTGAATACAGGTTCCATTTTTAATTGCTTAAAGAGTGGCAATTTCCTAAACAAAAATCCTTCGGTATGCCAGCTGACATGGCCTGTAAACATATAATCTGAAGCAGTTGTATAATAATAGGGCAACAAATAAAAGGTTTCATTCTGTAAGCGGCTTACATTGGTTTCATTACCAATAGCATGTATCTTATCAACGATTAATTGCTCGTAATCGGCAAACTGAAGTGTTGCTGTTCCGATATATTCCAGGTTACCGACAAGTGACAGAGGTAACCGATCAAAAACACTAAGGTGTATTTTATTAAATTGATCTAATTCATCATTTAAGGTGACATTGGCTGAACGCAGATCCAGTTCAATAACAGGATACTTTGGCTCATTAATAAATTTTTCATCAGGATGCAGAATGTAGGTTTGCTTTATCACATATTTAATGTGGAGATGCAACATTAAAATATCAGACATTGGCCCCCATTCAAATACGGTAGCATTGTGTATGACGAAGTCATTATTATTGGAAAAATATTTCGACTGATCATCTATCCAAGGTTCTGTATTAATGGCATCATATTGGCGGTAACGTTTGCCATAATATGCTCCTATGCCAAAGTAGAAGCCATTATACATTTCCCGATCGGCATCAAACTGAATAAAATCTTCTGCATATAACTTCATGCTGTTCTGTTCCAGCAATAAGGTGTACAGCGAATTTACCAATGGCGATATACCCATGGGATTAAATTGTTGCATTCTGCTACCTGCCAATAGTGATAATTTTTCCTGCGACACAGGATCAAGTAAGTAACGTGACTGCATCGAAATCAGCGCTCCGTTTGTTGCTGTATTCCAACGCAGCGTGGTGCCAATTTCGAAGCGTCTGTTATCTTCATACCAGTGGGTGTAGGTAAGACGTGGTTGTATCACATAATTTTCAACAGTATTAAATTGCAACAGGTCGAAAATATTATTTGTGCTAATCATTGACTTTGATTTGCTGTCGCGCCAATTATAACCGGTTATTAATACAGCAGGTGAAAATTTATTAAAGATATGATCCATTGAATCCTGATAAGCCGGCGATTCTTTCAAAATTGCCAATGAATCCTTTTCATGATAATCCAATTGCTCTTCCTTCGTCAGTTGCATAGGTCGGATCCCAGCCCAATAAGTGCTGTCTTGCTTATTTGCTCCGGCATTGATCCTGATTACTTCACCGTCAAAAAAATGCTTATCAAAGATTGGGTTGATGGTGTAATTCTTGTAATACGCATGAAAATAGCCTTCACCCTGAATGCCAAACATGCCGTAATTGAAACTGAACTTATTCGAAAGCAACATCAAATGTTCGCGATCTGCATAATAGTATTCCTGTGTCACATTAAATGTATCCAGGAATTCAATACCATTTTGTTTGGTTAGTGTGAGGTCCAATCCTGTGATGCGATAATCGTCGTTGGTGATATAAATTACCCCCGTGTAGGCAGGATCACCGGAGCGCTTAGGCGTAACTTGTATTTTGAAAATTTCGCGATTGTTTTCAAACGTGTTGCCGAGTAAGTGATAGGTGTAGAAAAACAATGCATTGTCGGCAATAGGAGAAACAAACCCACGTTGCGAAAACCCTTGAAGTGTTTCCAGATTTTGATAAAAATTCATTTGCATGCCGGCAGCATCATTCCAGCTGAATTGATTTTTGTCGCCACTTACAACCGAAGCTTTCATGATCTCCTTGGTTTGATCGGGATATTTATAATTGAAGCTTGAAACCGATTCCGACAAGTAAATAATACCTGTATTATTCGAATCGACATCAAAAACCGTATTTAACTTGATGCCCATGATTTGATCAGGCGCTTCATTCAATTTTTGAAGTCCTTTCATATATACATCACAACTGTATGCATTCACTTCTTTCAAGTGATCTGCACGTCGTTCTATGGCCTGTTTTATTACAGCGTATGCAGGATCTTCATGATCAGGACCAATTACTATCGTTTGCAATTCGGTCATTTCTTCCTGTAAAACAACATCAAACATTAGTGGCTTATCTGAAATGGTGATAGGTATTTCCTTGCGGCTGTATCCTATAAATTGAAATACTATCACGTATTCTCCATTTGGAGCAGTAAGCTGATAAAATCCTTCCGCATTTGCAGGAACAGCATAAGTAGTTCCACTGAGATAAACATTACAAAAGGGTAGTGGAGCGCCGGTGGTATCGGTTATATGCCCGGAGATGGTACCTGCTGATAAGCGGGTAATAAGAATAATGAGCAGACATACATAAATCAAACACTTACGCATACAAAAGGGAACACAAATATAAGCAGGGAGTTCAGGTATTACCTGAAAACATAACTAACGCCACCGTGCAATCCGAAGACAAAATTGCGCTTGGCGTAGTCATTTAAAGGTTCAATATGCGTGCTGATATCATTAGAGAAGGTACCGCGGGCGCCTGCTGATATCACGATATTATCCTGAACAAACACATCATATTCCAATCCTAAAACCACAGATACATCAGTTTCTTTAAACAATTCCATGGCAGATTCTTCATAGCGTTTGTCTTGTGGCATACGTGCTTCGCGTAACATACCGTATTGCACACCGGCAGTATAATTCAACACTACAGGTTTATTGGTAATATCTGAGATATGTCCAATTTTCACCTTAGCTACTACTGGAATAAGGTCATAGTTTAAACTGAGTGATTTTTCAACGATATCGTCACCTTCAGACATCACATAATTCTGTCCTTGCAGTGCATTATAAACATATTCAGCTTCGATACCGAAACTATTGTTGATATTATAACCAACCCTAAGACCTTTGGTAGTTCCAAATTTCAGCGAAGGTTGAATTGGTCTCTCGCCTTTAAATACATTGCCGGATTCCAATAATGAAGTTTGATTATAGCTACCTGTAGCGCCGATATATAATCCGCGCATATCGTAATCGCGGTATTTTGCTTTATAAGAAGGCGCTTCAAAAAAATCAGCTTCAGGATCATCATCACCAAAATAATTGTATGCCATCACATCGATGGGTTCATCATTATTGTAGAAGCGATCGAATACATCTTGACTTGCGGCAGCTAAGGTTTCATTTTCCGGCTCTGCAGGGAGATAAATAAATGCATCTTTTGGATGAGTTTTTATCGACAAGTCGGCAGTAGTAATTTGCTGAACGGGATTCTCAAAGGAAACGGATTCGCTTGGAGTTCTTCTCAGCGAAATATTATCAGCAACCACTTGAGTTATTTCAGGGATCAATGCGGTAAACGAAGGCATTGCAGTATGTGAAATAGGGGCCGCATAGCTATTGCCGGTATTATTGTCGAAAGCAAATATGGCAGGAGGGGTATGTCTGTTGCCCGGTACGCTGATCAATGCTACGGACAACAATACTAAGAACATTGCTGCATATCGATACCATTGAGCACGAGAGGATTTAGCGGGCATCCCATTATCCAATTCATCTGCAATGCGGTTCCAAAGATCCGCAGATGGCTGAGCTGAATAGTGCTTTAAGCCGTTTTTAAAAATTCTATCGATATGGTGGTTGTTATTCTCCAATTGCTTTGCGTTTGAGACCTGTACGCTGTTCTACCATTTCCATGAGTATATAGCGTGCACGTGCCAACTGACTCTTAGACGTTCCTTCACTGATGTTTAGTTGCTCCGATATCTCTTTATGTGAAAATCCTTCTATTGCATAAAGGCTGAAAACTGTTTTATATCCGGGCGACAGGGTGTCTATCATTTGCATTAAATCTGCTGCAGCCAGCTTGTCGAGGGCATTTTCATCGAAAAATTCAACATCAGTATGCTCCACATCCATGATAGGGTAGAGTGAATTTTTGCGACGGTGAACCTCAATTGCCGTATTGACCATGATTTTGCGCAGCCAACCTTCGAAACTTCCTTCGAAACGAAAACGTTCCAGATTGCGGAAGGCTTTAATAAATCCCTCCTGCAAAATGTCTTCCGCTGCCTGATAATCAGGCGCATAACGAAGACAAACACCGAACATTTTGGAAGAATGGCGATCATACAGATGCTTCTGTGATACGCGATCTCCCTGCAAACATTGTCGGATTAGTTGCTCTTCAGGAATGTTAATGGGTATTCGAAGTCGCTTCATATTTGGTCAATTTGGCGCAGTAATTCAGGCGTAAGTTATTAAAAATTCGTTATTTCCAAAAATTTTGTGTTAAAAATGCTGTCATGGCAGCAAATGCTTTTCCTCTGTGACTGATGGGCGCTTTTTCCTCTGTCTTCATCTCCGCAAACGTAGTGCTGTAGCCATCCGGGATAAAAACCGGGTCGTAACCAAAACCCATATTTCCGGTGGGAATTTCGGCTATTTTGCCTGTCACAATTCCGGTAAATTGGTGCACGTTTTTTCCGATAATCAGTGTAAAAACTGTCTTGAATTGTGCAGCCCTGTTGCCTTCGTTTCTTAAATTCATCAAAAGCAGGCGGATATTGGCTTCCGGGTCGCGGGAACCTGAATAATGCGCAGTGTCTACTCCCGGCTCTCCATCCAACGCAGCTACCTCGAGTCCGGTATCCTCCGAAAAACAATCAACACCATACTTTTCGTGCACATACATGGCCTTTTGCCTGGAGTTCCCTTCAATTGTCCCGGTTGTTTCCGGCAATTCCTCCAAACAACCAATGTCGCGAAGTCCTTTAATTGCAAATCCGGAAGGCATCATGAGTTGCACTTCCTTTACTTTGTTTTCATTTGCCGTTGCAAAAATTAAGTCGCTCATTTCAATCCGAACAGGGTCTGTAATCGCGCCCACAACTGCTGTTTTTGTTCCTTGGTAATACCTTCAATATTATCTGATATAAGTATATCTATTCCATTGAAATTGAATATGTTATAATACTGACTATCGACGAATAAATGTATTTCATCCGGCGTAATCCCCAGTAAAATCAGCTTTTTGACATAGCCTGCTGAGGCTAATCTGTTAAAATGCAAATTACCTTGCCCGAGGAAGGGTAGCGCTACTGCGTTTTCTTTTGTAAGTCCGCAGGCGGCTATCATTTTATCAAGTGCTATCATTGCATCAGGACTAAGCCGGTTCCCGGAACTCGGTTTGAAGAGGAATAAACTATGCACCTCATTCGACAAATCCAGGCCTTCATCATTGGCTTTTGTGGGTGATATTGTTAGCTTTGTGGCATCAGAGACCAGAAATACAGGCTCGTCGACCATTGCTCCTCCGAATTCTAGCATACTTGGGCGATTGATTTTGTAAAATTAAGGCCTTTAACCTATTGTTTAACCAAGTTTTCAACATTATGGACACTGCTATCAATACTACTTTTCCGATCGAGATTCATAAGTCGCCCGTATCACATATCAGCACTGTAGATTTCGATCAGCTTCAATTTGGCAAGGTATTTACCGACCATATGTTTGAAGCGGATTATATAGATGGAAAATGGACAAATTGCACTATTCGTCCGCTTTCTACGCTCCAGTTACATCCTGCAACATCCGCTTTGCACTACGGACAAGCAGTGTTTGAAGGAATGAAAGCTTTCAAGACAACAGAAGGAAAGGTTATGTTATTCAGGCCTGACGCCAATTTCCGCAGGTTGAATGAATCTTGTGTGCGTATGGCGATTCCGGAATTACCGGAGGAATTATTTATGGATGCCTTGTTCCAATTGGTGCGTATTGATGCAGATTGGATCCCAAATACCGATGAAGGTTCCATGTATATCCGTCCGTTTGTGTTTGCAACGGATGATTTTGTAGGGATAAAACCTTCAGATACATTCAAATTCATCATTTTCTGCTGTCCTGTAGCGCGATATTATTCAAAACCGGTGCGCGTTTACATGCAGGAGCAATTTATACGTGCCTTCCCGGGTGGAACTGGTGCAGTAAAGGCTGCAGGCAATTATGGCGCTACGATGATGCCTTTAATGGAAGCCAGAAAACGCGGATTCGACCAGATGCTTTGGATTGATGGCGTAACCCACAACAGATTGCAGGAAATAGGCACTATGAACGTGTTTGTTCAGATCGACGATACCATTATTACCATACCAACTACCGAAGGAACCATCCTGAAAGGTGTTACACGCGATTCTTGTATTGCCTTGCTTCGCGATGGCGGTTACAAGGTTGAAGAAAGAGATGTAACTATCCAGGAATTGATAGACGCTCATCGCAGTGGTCGCTTGCACGATGCCTTCGGAACAGGAACTGCAGCTACAGTAGCGCCAATTGGTGTGATAGGGTATAAGGATGAAGAATACGAACTCCCTCCGGTTGAAAGCCGTAAAGCTTCTGCCTGGTTAAAGCATGAGCTCTGGGCAATACGCAAAGGAATTGCTACAGATCGCTTTGATTGGATGTGGGAAGTGTAAATTTCTGCGAATCCAATTCAACACCGTACCTGATTTTCCTGAAAGGTGTCGGAAAGTGTGCTAGTCGCCTACCTTGGTAATCATGAATTCCACCCTCTGATTGGCTTGTCGACCCTCAGGTGTCGTATTGTCGGCAACAGGCATGGATTTTCCGTATCCTTTGGATGTCAAACGCTCTGGAGATATTCCTTTTGATACCAGGTATTTGACTACCGATTCCGCTCTTTTTGTGCTCAATGATTTGCAATAAGTATCATCGCACATACCGTTTGTGTGACCTCTGATCTCTACTGAAATGCCGGGATTGTTAATCAGGAGTCGTGCAATGCGTTCGAGTTCAATGAATGAAGTATCTTCAAGAACGGCACTATTTACCTTGAACAGGATATTCGGTATTTTGATAACTATACCTTCCTGCATTGCCACAAGCTCAAAATCCTGAATAGCCTGCTTATCCGCTAAGAGCGATTTTAAATCAATAATGGTGTCTGCTGTTAAATAGCCCTTTGCAGACACTAATACATGATAATCGGTAGCTCCGGGCATAACCAAGGCATAGTTCCCATCTTCCCCGGAGGTCCCGGTACCGGTTCTCACTCCGGTCGACTCATAATTTATCATTGCCTTCAACGGCTGCCCTGTAATGCGATCACTGATGTTCCCTTTCAGCCATAAAATGTTGTCCGGCTGCAACTCAGGAGGCAATTGTATGCGATAAATGTCGAGATTGGTGATGGCATTTTTACTGCTGCTGAAATACCCGTAATCGCCATCAGCATCAATCGAGAAATATACGTCCCATTCAGGTGTATTTACTTCAGGACCGAGGTTTACAGGGCTTGTCCAACGTTGCCAGCTATCATCTAATCGTTTTGCAACAAAAATATCCTGGTTGCCATATCCCGGAAAACCATTAGAAGAGAAGTAAAGAGTCGACTCATCAGCTGCCAGAAAAGGTGTCATTTCACTACCTGCCGTATTGATGTCGACGCCGAGCGGTTTAGGCACACCAAATGAGCCGTCTGCCTGCCTAAAACTCACATACAAGTCGAGCAAACCCATTCCATCAGCCTTTTCAATCGACATGAGTAAAATATTTCCGCTTGCCGACATGCTGAACTCGTTATATTGGTTCAGGTTTTCAAATCCTGTGATTACAATTGGTTCGGGTATAGTCCAAGTGTCGGAACTTCGTTTGGTTATACTAATGCCGGTATTTGTTACTTCAGCACCATAGGTGTTTCCCACCACAGCGGTATTGCCATCAGGGGAGATCGCGCACATGAAATTGTGATTCTTATTGTTCAAAGGCGGTCCGAGGTTAATGGCGGTTGACCATGAGGTGCCTGTATTAGTGCTGATCCATATATCATCAGCATGTTGCTCACCAATATTCGCTGGATCGAGTTTTCTATCAAAGTACAGTGTTTTACCATCGGGAGCAACCAAAGGGTATACTTCGTCATAGGCAGAATTAATGCCATCAGGCAGTCGTTCAGCCTTGCCGGGGAACGGTGTTTCAGCTAATCTGAGCGTTGGCAGGATGGCGTTTTCAGCAGCACTGAGGCCTATTGCATCAATCTGGTAGGTATTGTAGAGAGTAGGCTTATCCATGACAAGCCGGATAGCATTTACCTGCTTGGTGTTGCCTTTAAGATTCACTACAAACATCCTGCCGGGCATGTCGCCTGAGGGTGTGGTTCTTTCAAAGGCCTTGCGTTGAGAGCCATCAGGTGCATAAACCCAAATTGACCTGATATGACCGGCATTGGCGCTTTCGGCAATTAATATCTGCTTGGCAATGACGGCGGTATCAAATTTTACGTGAATTTCTTCCGAATCACGAGAATCGCTGACCTCGGGCGACCAGGCGCAGGTGGTATATGAAGGGTTAGGGTAGCGATTGGGTGCTCCGAGGGCCTGAGAAGAAGCAAACAATTTATCGCTCTTTTGTGACGTGCATTTCACGACCGTTTTTGCCCAAACGATATCAGCAGATTGGCTAAACGACGACAAACAGGTTACTGAAAACAGCAACAGGCACAAGGACCTAATGATCATAATCCCTATTTGAACGTAACTTCCACGCGTTGGTTGCGTTTACGGCCTTCAGGTGTACTATTTGTATCGATTGGTTGTGATGAGCCATAACCAACTGTACTGATCCTTACCGGGTCTATGCCTTTATTCTGTAAATATTCACGAACAGCATTGGCACGATTTAAACTCAATTTTTCACAGTAAGCTTCGCTACATAATCCATTTGTATGTCCGCCGATCTCGATGATTAAACCCGGATTGGCAATCATAAAATCATACAACCTATTTAACTCCTCGAAAGATTCAGGTTTTATGATCGATTTATTGGCATCGAAATACAAGTTATCGAGAATGATTTTTTCACCGCTGTGTAATGGTGTTAATTTAAAATCGACACGTTTTACTTTTTGTGTGCGGAAGTCCTCGATATTAATTGTCATTTCAAGCGGTAAATAACCTTCTCTGATCACTGTCACTTTGTATTGCACACTATCTGTTACTTTCAATCGATACGTATTATTCAACGTATTCATGTCGATAGGGTCGCTCTCATAATCAGTCAGAACGAAGGATAATTTTGCATTTATCGGCACATTGGTATTCGCATCGAAAACAGTTCCAAACAATAGGATTTCATTTGTCAGTGTAATATTCAATGCTTCTTTTTCAGGAACTACAACTTCTTCTTCGAAAAGAATTTCCCCCGGATCTGCAGGTTTATCCGGTGTGATGATATCAGCAACTGTTGAATCACCGCTAGTTAAAACTACATCAGAAAGTATTTCAGCTAATACTGAGTCTTCGATTTCCTTGACTTCTTTTAAAGGAATCCGATAAATATCAGCATTGAGTTTATCATCTCCCGTAGAAGAGAAATATGCGTAATCAGCAGTATCGGGATATGTAAAATAAGCTTCGAATCCTTTAGAATTTACAAGACTTCCAAGATTTTCAGGTTTTGTCCAATGTTTCCATGTACTATCCAGGCGTACACAAACATAAACATCCTGATCGCCATAACCCGGTAAACCATCTGAAGAAAAGAATAATGTTTTTCCGTCAGGACCTAAGAATGGCGCCATTTCGCTGGAAGCTGTGTTGACATCGGTTCCCAGATTAATAGGTTCAGTCCATTCAATTTGATTATCGCTGAAGCTTACATAAATATCTTTCATTCCATGGCTGTCGGCACGCTCGAGTGACAACAATAACACATCGCGATCGGAATTCATGAAATATTCAGCAAACCAGCCATGTGTTATTACACCCGGTGTGATAAGATTTTTTGGAAACACCCAACGGCCATATTCAGTTTTCCATGTTTGCGCAATACCAATTAAACTTTCACCGGAAGGAGAATAAGTATTTGCAAGCGTAAGCATTTCCCCATTCATGGATATGCCGACAACATAATTATTGTTTTCATTATTCATCGGTCCACCGATATTTGTTGCTTCAGTCCATTTGGTGCCATCATAAGTAGAAACCCAAATATCATCATTCATGATGGTTCCTGTATTTCCCATGTGGTTTTTCCTGGTGAAGTACATCGTTTTTCCATCAGGCGTGAGCAAGGGAGTAATCTCCGAACCATAAGTATTAATTGTTGGTCCAAGGTTTTGGCTTTTACCTTTAAAAGTCACTTTGTCAGTAACATTGATAGAGCCTCTTGGAATTTCAATTGGTGCTTCTGAAATACCTATAGCATCAATTTGATTAAATCCATCTATACTTTCAGTATCAAGAACAAGCTTCAAATCATTGGATGCAAAATCAGTAGGTGTAATGTTGATGGAAAACACACGGCCCAATTCCCATTTATTTCCTTCGGCGGGACGTTCCCAAACCAAATGGGGAATATTATATTGGTCGAAGAGATAGATCGCTTTTATTGCACCTGCATTAAAGCTTTCATTTATCACAATTTGTGACACGCGAATTCTTTTATCAAATCCGACTCTGATATATTCCTCAAAGAAGTTCTCAGACATCGAGGGCGACCATGCGCAACCGCAATCGCCGAAATTCGGCAAACGAGATGGAGGTCCCAATACTTGCTTGGCAGAGTAGGAGTTCAAATCCAATTGCGACGAATAGGAGATGACCTTGGAGGCCCACATGATTTCGGCAGCAGAGCATGTATAACCGGCCAGGATGAACAGAAATAATAATGTGTGTAGTTTCCTCATAATGTCACAATTCCTCAGGTTTGCGTAAAATTATTTAAACCTGACGGGCTATAAAATTACAAATACGGTTAATTTGTAACAGTGTAAAAGCAATTAATTGCAAATCTGTATAGAAATTTGTCCGCATGACCAGATCAGAAAAGGCACAATTCATTCTTTCCAAGCTAAATGAGTTGTTCCCTGAAACTCCTGTTCCCTTGCAGCATAAAGATGCGTATACGTTGCTTGTAGCAGTGGTATTATCAGCTCAATGCACCGATGAGCGGGTGAATCAAATAACCCCAAAACTCTTTGCCAGAGCGGATAATGCCTATGATATGGTTAAGGTTCCGGTTCAAGAAATCCACGATATCATCAAACCCTGTGGATTGGCACCAATGAAATCGAAAGGGATACATGGCTTGTCGGAAATGATAGTTACCAAACACCACGGACAAGTGCCTTCCACTTTTGCGGAATTAGAGGCCATGCCCGGAGTAGGCCATAAAACTGCAAGTGTAGTGATGTCACAAGCATTCGATTTTCCTGCATTTCCTGTCGATACACATATTCACCGCCTTGCGTGGCGATGGGGGTTGACAAACGGCAAATCCGTAGAACAAACCGAGAGAGACCTCAAGCGCATCTTCCCGGAGAATACCTGGAATAAGCTCCACCTTCAGATCATTTACTTCGGACGGAAGTATTGCCCTGCCCGAGGACATGATAGGGAAAAATGTCCTATTTGCTCAGTTGTAGGAAGGAAATTGATGTAAAAAAAAGGGCTGCCCGATTGGACAGCCCTTTGTTATGCCGGTCGTTAGTTTACTTAGTCAATACGATTTGTTTGCCTACAACTGCGTCATCACTGATAATATTCAGTTGATATACGCCTGCAGCAAACTTGGTCATATCAATTACATAAGTAGCTGACAATGAATTAGTCATGTTAGCTGACCAAACCTCTTGACCGAGGTAATCAGTCAATTTGAATTGAATATCAGCCGATACCGGTAAAGAAACTTGCACGGTAGCATAGTCGCTTGTAGGGTTAGGTGTGATTTCAACTGCTTCAGCCAGTGTGATATCGTTCACTCCGTTTCCAACTTCAACTACCATACTGTAGGTATCCGAACCACAAGGGTTAGTTACGGTCAATGAAACCGTATACATACCTGTTACAGCATAAGTATGTGAAGGGTTGATTGTTGTTGAAGTTCCGGCATCACCGAAGCTCCAGCTATAAGAAGCACCATCGGTAGATGTGTTGGTGAATGTTACGGTGAGTCCGCTTGCACTATAGGTGAAGCTGGCTTCAGGAGTATAATTCACTGTTACGGTAACTTCATCAGTCACTGAACAACCTGTTGTAGGGTTGGTAACTGTTACAGAGTAGGTGCCCGATTCTGTTACATCGATAGTTTGTGTGCTTTCGCCGGTGCTCCAGCTATAGATGCTGCCAACGTTACCTGCATCAAGCGTTACCAGGTCGCAAACCGTCATATTAGGACCAAGGTCAACTGATGGTGTAGCGAGTGAAGTGATAGTAACACAGATCATGTCATTACCTTCATCAGAGTCGCCTGCAAAATCAGTCCAAACGCAGAGGTCATATGTTCCCGGAACTGAGAAATCGTAAGATACATCGAATGTATATGTTGCAGTACCTCCCGGAGTGATGGTAACTGTTGCGAAATCTGATTCAATAGCGCCACCATCAACTTGATATTTGATTGGGAAGGTAGATACTGTTGAAGGACCGAAGTTTTCTACAGTAACGGTAATGGTTTCAACGCCCATGCCGCAACCGCCTTCAGGTGAGATGATCTCAACTACACCTAAGTCAACCGGAGCGCAGAGCTTGATGGTTTCATAGATATTCTGAAGCAGGTTTTGTGCATCAGGGCTAGGAGAGTGGAAATACGGAGGTGTCATGCCGCCGAAGATTACATGTCCATCGCCCCATTCTTTTTCAGCCAGCACATAACGTGAAGCATCATAAGTATCGATAATCACAGGATCAATGCCTCCACCTGATACAGAGGCATGGCCGAAGCTTCCGCCGGTATAATCAGTGGTGATTGGTGTCCAAGGACCGTTGAAGATTGGATGTGATGGATCGTAAGCGGTTACGTTTGATGTATACCAAGAGTAGTTCAAGGTAACGCCATCAAATCCGAAATCCATACCATCGCCTTCATTTGGCGCTGAGTTAAGGAGGAGGTGACCTCCTGATGCAACCCAGTTTTCTACGATGCTGCTATTGGTTGTCAGGAAGTTTTCCAGTTCACTGGCTTGAGCATCAGAGCCTTCGAGGTAAACGAAGCAAGTGTTCTCATCGAATACGGCATAAGGATCGAGTGTTTCCACGTATTCGAGGAACCAACCGTCATCGCCAAACACTGCATCCATGGCATCTGAGTTAGAGGTAACATACCAAGGTTCGTAGCCTCCGTAAACATTAGAATAAATATAGAAGGCATCTGTGCCGCTAACCGGTGTAAGGTTGACAACGATAGCATTCAAGGTATCGTTTGTCAGATCTTCATCGGAAGCAAGTTCAGTCCAGGCGGTTACATTGTAAAGACCATCAGCAGAGAAATCTTCAGTAGCTGCGAAGGTCATTACGGCTGTTGAACCCGGATCAACTGTGCCTGTAAATAATTCAGTATGCACTGTACCGGCTCCAACTTTATAGGCTACGTTAAAGCCTGTTTGAGGTAATGTTCCGAAGTTTTCCAATAACACGCTTACAACCTCAGAACCGGTTAAGGTAACAGCAGATTCAGGAGAAATAAGGTCAACAACACCAACATCGTTCGGGAATGGATCCTGAATTTTCACGTTGTCGAATGCAAAGCCGTCATTATAGTTCCAATAGCTATCGGATGCGAAAATGATTCTGAAACGCACGCTAGGCTGACCGGCGAGGAATGACATGTCATAATGCGCTGTTCTCCAGCCGGTATAAGTACTTTGCCAACCACGATAATCTGAAACGTAGAAAGTAGGCCACATTGAATAGCAATAGTAGCTATCATACCAGTTTTCACCTTCACCTACGTTTCCGAGGTCGCTCCATGAAGCACCTTCATCAAGTGTATATTGGATTTTGGCACCATCGGAATATAACTGAATGTCGTAGTTGATATCCAATTCCATGTATGGCATTACCAGAGAGGTAAAGTCCATACAAGGAGAGGTCACATATCCTTTTTCGTTATTGTCATAATAACCTTCAAGATTGGTAACCCAGCTATTGAGTGAGCCTGGAGTTGCCGTAGGCGGAGTGTTGATCACATAACCTGCAGGAGTTCCAAGTTCGAAGGTAGATGCACCTCCAACAAGCCATCCTTTGCTACCATCTTCGAAGTCTTCGTAGTAAGGGAATGATGCCACTGTTGGTACGTTGTATACTGTTGAATAAGTGGTATCGTTACCATAAATGGTATCTGTTGCAAGATCTGTCCATGTAACGATATTGTAATCGCCCGGAACTGCCATGTTTACGGTAGTTGCGAATGAGTAAGTAACAATTTCGCCAACATCAATTGTACCGGGAATAGTCTCGGTCACAATAGTACCGCCATCAACCTGATAGCTTACAGGCACATCAGTTTGAGAGAGGAAACCTACGTTTTTCACATTGATTGTGATGGTTTCCGCACCTGTCAAACCACAAGTAGATTCAGGTGAAAGTATAGCTGTTGTTGCCATATCATTATCTGAAATCGTACAGGTTGCAAGGTAAGAGATTGCATTTCTGCGGAAATTATCTGCATCAGGAAGCGGTGAGTGGTAGTTAGTAACTGTCATACCACCAAACAGCACGGTTCCTGCTCCCCATGATTTTTCAGCCAATACAATTTTGCTTGGGTTGTAATAATCATAAAGAATTACAGAAAGGTCATCACCACTAACTGTTGCATGGCCATAAGAAGAACCATACATAACAGTTGATGTAGGTGTGAAAGGAC
This sequence comes from Chitinophagales bacterium, assembly GCA_019694895.1. Classification (GTDB taxonomy): domain Bacteria; phylum Bacteroidota; class Bacteroidia; order Chitinophagales; family BACL12; genus UBA7236. The sequence continues at coordinate 2,481 of JAIBBA010000026.1, read as the reverse complement.
CTGTAAATACAGGGTGAGTTGGAACGTCAGTTCCTACTGTATTTGAGAAATATGGGTAGCTAAGTTCAACACCATCAAAATAGAAATCCATGCCTGAACCTTCATTTGGTGCAGCGTTGAGCAGGAGGTGTCCACCGGAAGCAACCCAGTTTTCAATTGCAGTATGGTTAGCATCGAGGAATGATTTGAGTTCCAGTGCATGTCCATCAGAACCTTCGAGGAACACAAAACAAGTTCCGGTTCCGAAAACCACAGCAGGGTCAACGGTTTCGAAGTAGCCCATGGTCCATTCACCAACACCGAAAACGGCATCCATAGATTGTGAGTTGCTCACAGTATACCAAGGTTCACCGCCTGTGGTGTTAGAAATGATATAATAGGCATTATCACCGGTAAGTGGCTCGAGGTTGGAGATCACTTCGGTGATTGAATCGTTAGACATGTCTTCATCGGTGGCTAATGAAGTCCAGGCTTCGAAGGTATAATCTCCGAGAACGCTGAGGTCTTCAGTAGTTGCGAAATCATAGTTAACAGTTTCACCCGGGTTTACAGTTCCTGTGAATGTTTCTGTATGAACAGGGCCGCCTTCAAAGCGATAAGAAACAGGGAATCCTGACTGAGCAAGTGTTCCATAGTTAGTAACAGCTACTGAAACAGATTCGGTAGCTGACAGCAGAGGTCCAGAAACAGGTGCTGTGATGTTAGAAACTCCAACATCGTTAGGGAAGAGGTCTGATATTTTTACGTTATCAAATGCAAAGCCATCATAATAGCTCCAATAAAGATCGGCGCCCATAACCATGCGCAATTTCACTGAGGGCTGACCGCCGAGGAAAGCAAGATCTTGGTAGCCATGTTGCCATCCACCGCTATTGCCATCCCAGCCGCGGTAATCGGTAACATAGAAATCAGGCCACATACCATAGCAGTTATAGCTGGTATACCAGTTTTCACCGGTACCTACATCGCCAAGATCGCTCCAAGTGGCGCCTGCATCAGTTGAATACTGGATTTTGGCACCATCGGAATACATTTGAGTATCCCAGTTCAGGTCAAGTTCAAGGTAAGGAAAAACAAGTGATGAAAAATCGAAACATGGTGATTCGATATATGATTTTTCGCCATCATTATAGTATCCTGTAAGGCTTGTTGTCCAGCTATTCACACTACCCGGAGTAGCAGGAGGGGGGCCAACGATTGCGAAACCTGCAGGGCTTCCGAGTTCCCATGAGCTAGCGCCTCCACCTGCGATCCATCCACCGTCGCCGGCTTCAAAATCCTGATAGTATGGAAATACGTCAACAACAGGAATATTATTAATGGTAACCGTAATTGTATTATTTGCAGGTATTTCATCTGTTGCCAGGTCGCAGGAGATCACGAAAGTATGTGCTCCTAAGGCAGTAATATCTGCGGGAACGGCAAAACTATAGGTTACAGTTTCACCGGGAGCAACCGGACCGGCAATTGTAGCTGAAACCACTGCGCCGCCATCAAGCTGATAACTAACCGGAATATTTACTTCATCATTCGTGCCATAATTTTTATAGTTGACACTCACGGTTTCCACGCCCATGCCACATCCTGAAGATGGACTGGCAAGAGAAAGAGAGGCAATATCATGATCAGGTATCTCATAGAATGCGAGATAGTTGAGAATATTCTGAAAGAGATTGATGGATTCCAGTGATGGATAATGGAAGTTATCGGTAGTCATTCCGCCAAAGAACACAATACCATCAGTACCATAGCGACCTTCAGAAAGCGCAATTGTAGTTGGTGTAAAGTCGTCGATGATCAGCGGTGTAAGATCCGGACCGGAAACGCTGGCATGGCTGAAGGAAGAACCTGTCCATGACGTTCCGGTAGGGGTGTACGGTCCGTTGAAAATCGGGTGGGTAGGGTCGGTAGCATGCACGTTGCTCGAACCTCCCCAGTAGGTGAGGTTTACCCCTCCAAATCCGAACGACATACCGTCGCCCTCATTTGGTGCAGCGTTGAGAAGTAGTCGTCCACCACCTTCAACCCAAGTTTCAATGACATCAATATTCACAGAGAGGAATGACTCCAGCTCATCGGCGAAGCCATCGCTTCCTTCCAGGAATACGAAGTTTGTGTTTGCGGAAAATACCAATGCCGGATCGCAGGTTTCGAAGTAATCTTGTAACCAACCGCCAACACCGAATACTGCGTTCATAGCATCGGAATTGGAAGTAGTGTACCAGGGTTCGTAACCACCGTAGGCATTCGAGTAGATGTAGTAGTTGTTATCACCACCGGCGATAGCATCACGCGTCGGAGCCATAAAGGCGAGCGTTAGCATACAACTGAGGAGAAGCGTAAGGTGTTTTTTCATAAAAGTCTGTTTTGGCTGACAATCTTTGCGGACTAAGATACGCCCTAGAAAAGTGTACTTCAAAGAAAAAAGCGTAAAAAAATGTATAATAAGTTAGACGAGCCCTTATTTATCAACAATTTAAC
>JAIBBA010000124.1 GCA_019694895.1 Chitinophagales bacterium | reverse complement strand
CGTGAGTCGTGAGTCGTGAGTCGTGAATCGTGAGTCGTGAATCGTGAGTCGTGAGTCGTGAATCGTGAGTCGTGAATCGTGAGTCGTGAATCGTGAGTCGTGAGTCGTGAATGTGGTGAGTACTTGTATTAGTCCACTACTCAATACTTATACCTGATACTTGATACCTGATACTTGATACCCGCCCGTGGCGAGGCAAGCTTGATACCTGATACCCGCCCGTAACGAGGCAAGCTTGATGCTTATTTCCCCGTAAGCAACTCCTGATACTGATCGGCATTAACCGGGTCTAGTCTTGTGAGATAGCTCACGGCTTTGGCTTTTTCTGTTGGCGTAGCCTTGCTGTATAACCCCAGCAATTCATCACTTTTCGCACTGAAGAATAATTGCATGATCATACTATTTGGCGAAGTGCGATTAATATTATCAAGTGTTTGCAGAGCCTTTGTAATAACAGAAACAGGCTTCACCTGATCATTATATAAATTATCTAAACCTTGACGGTGATATTGATAAAATGCATCACGCATCACAGCAAATTTCGGATCCATGATATTGTTGATATACCAATACCTGTTGCGCGTGCCATCATAACTTTTCCAACCCTTCGCATCTACATTGCTCGCCTGATTTACGATAGTTTGTGCCTTCAGAAAATATTTATCGCCACCCTTTGGTGCAAATGAATCATAATCAAGTCCAATGATGACATATGCATAATAAGCCAGCATTGCCGTAAGATTACTTGTAAATTGATTTTCATTAAATTCCAATGCCTGATATTCGGCATACTGAAACTCAAAATCTTTATCCTGAAAATTCAACAAAGTACTATTGTAATCGCTCCCATAAACAGGTCGGCGAGAAACAATACTGGCTTGTGCGCGGAATTTATCGCTCGATAATTCTTCAGTCACCGTTATCAAAATCTGACAAACAATACGTTCCTCAGGTTTAAATGCGTCATCTGTCCACTTGCGCGTATTCATAAACTCAAAAACGGAGCTTTCCAGGGTTTTAAAAATCTTCGGATCCGTTTGTGTTACTTTTTCCGCATTCACGGTAACGGCACAGTTTAATTCCTGTGCTTCGAGTCGCGACACGAAACCTGTTATCAAGAGGAGGATTAATATCTTACGCATGTAATCGGCGAATAATATGTTGTACAATATCCTGCGCAACGGCAGCTTTACTCTTCAATTCAAAATTAATCACCTCGCCGCTCTTATCCAACAGGGTGATCTTATTGGTATCATGTCCAAAGCCTGCACCGCGGTCTGCTGTAGTATTCAATACTACCATATCGAGGTTTTTCTGTTCAAGCTTCGATTTGGCATATTCTAGCCCATTGCTCGTTTCTAACGCAAATCCAACCACAAAACGCGTGCCCTTCTTAGCACTGAGGGTTCCCAGGATGTCGGTTGTGCGCCTCAAATTGAGCTGCATCGAGCCATCCTGACTATCACCCTTTTTTATTTTTTGTGCCGATGGGGCCTCCGGTGTAAAATCAGCTACTGCTGCAGCCGCTATGAAGATATCGCAGGCAGGAAAGGCTTCTTCGCAAGCCCCGAGCATTTCTGCCGCTGAGGTAACTGCTATACTATGAATATCGGCATCATCGCATGTAACTTGCATTGGGCCGTGCACCAAGGTCACTTCAGCACCCAATCGCAGACATGTTTCAGCTAAAGCAATACCCATTTTTCCGGTTGAATGATTTCCAATGAAACGAACAGGATCTATAGCTTCATACGTGGGACCTGCGGTTATCAGCACTTTTTTACCTGAAAGTGGACCCTTTACCTGCTGAAAATGATTTTCCATCACTTCGAGCAATTCTTCAGGTTCAGCCATACGTCCGGTACCTTCTAATCCGCTGGCTAATTCGCCATGAACGGGGTTAATGATGTGGTGTCCGAAACCTTTTAGTTTGGCGATATTGTCTACCGTAGCCTGATACTTCCACATATCCAGGTCCATTGCCGGAGCCAGGTAAATTGGACATCTGGACGATAGGGTAGTGGCAAGAAGAAAGTTATCTGTAATACCTCCTGCCAGTTTAGCAATCGTATTGGCAGTTACAGGGGCAATCAGGATGACATCAGGCCAGAGCCCGGTGCTCACATGATTTTGCCATTGCCCTGTTTGTTTATCAAAAAAGTCGATGGCAACGGGGTGTTTACTTAAAGTAGCAAAGGTCAGGGGGCCTACAAATGCGGCTGCATCGGGTGTCATCATCACACGAACCTCGGCACCGGCTTTTGTGAGCAGGCGGACAAGGTAGGCGCTTTTATATGCAGCGATCCCGCCACATACCCCAAGTAGGACCTTCTTGCCCCGTAGCGACATGATTAGTTGGTTTTAGTTTCCTCAGTCTCGCGTTCGTGGAAGAACAACTTAGCGTTGAGGAATTCATCCAATGCCATAATGGTAGATTTCGGCAGCTTTTCGTAGTATTTGCTGATCTCGATCTGTTCTCTGTTTTCGTGGATCTCCTCAAGGTTATCCTGATGTGAAGCAAATTCCTCAAGCTTGCTGTGCAATTCACCGCGAACCATACCTGTGATCTGATCGGCACGACGTCCTACAATATAGATAGAACGGTAGATGTTACCGCTTGTGTTAGCAATGTTTTTGAGACTTTGCACTTCAATCTGGGTAGATAATTGCGTATTAATTTTCTTCAGAGAGCTCATCGCATTTGATTTTATATGTGGTAATTTCTGTAATTGCTTTTTCTTTAAGGTCAATCGATTTTTCAATCAAATCTTTGGCGTCAGCGACTTTCGGGCTATTTGGATAACGCTGAATGAAATCCTGACCACTATTGATTGCATCATCGTAACGTTCCTCTTTTTTGCAGATCACACTTTGACCGGCATACTGAAAGTAGCTATCGGCAATCTTATAGCTGATTTCCTCGGCATCACGGGTATCCGGGAATTCGAGGAGCACATTTTTAAAAGTGATGGCCGCAGACTCATAATGCTCGGTATTATAATAAAGTTCGGCAGCGTTGATAAGCTTGGTCTCCAGCTTGCCACGAAGCTCATCCATGTACTTATTCGCCTCAGGCACGAGCGCACTTTTCGGGAATACGTCTACAAAATACTGAAATGCCTCAATCGCACTATAAGTATACTGCTGATCTAAATTATACCTCGGCGAAGCCATATACATCGATTTGGCACTCATAAACAACATCTCCTCAGCCTCACCGCTTAATGGGAAGATATTGAAAACCTGGCGGAAAAGGCTTGATGAACTGAAGTAATCAGCCTGTCCGTAGTAGCAATACGCAGTGTAATAACGCACCTCTTTTTCCTCCGGGGTGCCAATTTTCACCGACAGCATCTGTTCCAAAAGCGGCAGGGCACGGGCATAATCGCCTTTGCCATAGTATTCCTTAGCTTTGGCATACTTAGCGTCAAAATCATCACTTTTCAACAGCTTATCATATTGACAGCCGGTGAAAACTAATATAGAAATGCTTATAATTGTGAGTGCAAGAGCCCTAGTCCACGCCATAAGAGGTGCAAAGTTAATCATTTTCGCCTAAACGATGGAAGGCTTAATTTATTGAAAAGGAGGCGTTAAATTTTTTATCCCCATATTAACGCAATATCTTTGCACCCGCAAAAAAGAAAACTTACACTAAAGGATATGGATATCTTTGACAAGTTAAGAAAGGACCGCGGTCCACTGGGCAAATGGAGTGATGTAGCACACGGGTATATGATGTTCCCTAAACTGGAAGGGGAAATCGGTCCTCGCATGATGTTCCGCGGGAAAGAGCGGATCACATGGAGTCTGAACAATTACCTCGGACTGGCAAACCACCCGGAAGTGCGTAAGATCGATGCTGAAGCCTCGGCTCAGTATGGTCTCGCTTATCCAATGGGAAGCCGCATGATGAGCGGTAACTCCGATCATCACGAGCACCTCGAAAAAGAACTGAGCAGCTTTGTTCAGAAAGAAGATACCTTCCTGCTCAACTACGGCTATCAAGGTATCATGAGCGTGATCGACGCCATATGCAGTCGCCACGACGTGATCGTTTACGATGCCGAAAGCCATGCATGTATTATCGACGGTGTGCGTCTCCATCAGGGAAAACGCTTTGTGTTCCGTCACAACGATATCGAAAACTGCGAATTGCAACTCAAACGCGCTGCCGAAATGGTAGAAGGCACTCCGGGTGGTATCCTCGTGATTACCGAAGGTGTGTTCGGAATGGGTGGCGATCAAGGAAAGTTGAAGGAAATTGTTGAATTGAAAAAGAAATTCAATTTCCGCTTACTTGTTGACGACGCTCACGGCTTCGGAACCATGGGTGCTACCGGCGCAGGAACAGGTGAAGCGCAGGGATGTCAGGATGGTATCGACCTCTACTTCTCTACCTTCGCTAAATCAATGGCCAGTATCGGTGCCTTCATCAGCGGCGAAAAAGAGGTAATCTGGTATCTCCGCTATAACCTGCGTTCTCAGATATATGCTAAGTCATTGCCAATGCCTATCGTTATCGGTAATATCAAACGCCTTGAATTATTGCGTAACAACCCCGAATTGCGTGAACGCCTGTGGGATAATGTGCGCAAATTACAAGAAGGTTATCGCAGTCGCGGCTTCAATCTCGGCAATACCGATAGCCCTGTAACGCCGGTATTCCTTGAAGTTTCTATTCCTGAAACAATCAACCTGGTTGTCGATTTACGTGAGAATCATGGTATCTTCTGCTCGGCAGTAACCTATCCGGTTATTCCGAAAGGAATGCTCATGTTGCGTATCATTCCAACAGCCAGTCATAACGACGATGATATTCAAAAAACGCTGGATGCTTTTGAAGCCATCCGCGAAAAGATTCGCACCGGGGCATATTTGAAAGAAGACCTGGTTAAAGTCTGACCAAAACGAAATTAATCTTACAGCCGGGTAGAAAATTCTCCCGGCTTTTTTATAATTTGCACCTCCTTACACCTTCAACGGGAACGTGAACCCCGGCGCAGGTAAAACTACTAACACACTTTGATTATGGAACTGCATCAGAAACTCAGCCGCCTAAAAGCAATTGTATCCCTCGCCGAAGAAGACCTCCAAAAATTCACCGACAAAGGAAACAAAACTGCAGGCACGAGACTGCGCAAATCACTGCTCGAAATAAAAGAAATTGCCGGTGATATGCGTAAGGAAGTTCTTGAATCTAAAAAAGTGAAAGTATAGCATCTGGTATCAAGCTTGCCTCGCCACGGGCGGGTATCTGGTATCAAGTCTCAATCCGCTTTGCGCCTTTGTTTCTTTGCGACTTAGCGCGAAAAAAAAAATCCTAATGTAGAATTGGAATCCCTAAGGTCAATACCTTTCATCCGATACTATTCATTTCATCCACAATCTTTTTCTCTAATCCCTCAGAGATTTTCCATAGCGGCAGACGCACCTTTTCATCACAAATATTAAGATGTTTCAATGCAGCTTTTACGCCCGCAGGTGATCCTTCTTTGAATATTAAATCGGTGAAGGCAAGAAGTTTATAGTGAATAAGATTAGCACCCTCGAATTTATTATCAAGCGACAATCGAACCATATCGCTGAATGGTCTCGGATAGGCATTTGCCACAACAGAAATAACTCCTTGCATGCCCATGCTGATGAATGGCAAGGTAATTCCATCATCACCACTGATCACCAAAAATCCTTCAGGTGCATCCTTAATGATATACATGCATTGATTAAAATTTCCACTGGCCTCCTTAATCGCAATCACATGTTCCGCATCTCGAGCAATGCGCAGGGTAGTTGCAGCCTCCATATTTGATGAGGTGCGACCCGGAACATTATATAAAATAATCGGAACGGTAACATGTTTATCTATTGCAAGATAATGCTGATAAATTCCTTCCTGTGATGGTTTATTATAGTATGGTGAAGCAATTAATATCGCATCGATATATGATTTTCCGCTGCGATGTGCGCGAAATTTTTCTATTGATCGGATGATGGCATTTGTATCATTACCACCAAATCCACCTACAACAGGAATACGTCCATTTACATGTTCAATCGTTGCATCAATAATGGAAAAGCGTTCCTCTTCCGTTAAGGTGGCGCTTTCGCCGGTAGTGCCCATGCTTACAACATATTCTACGCCGCCTTCAATTACGTGATCTATAAGTGTGCGCAATGCTGCGAAATCAATTTCTCCTTCAGGTAAAAATGGTGTCACCAATGCCACTCCTGTTCCGCGAAAGCGATGTGTTGTTGCTGCGGTATATTTGCTTGCCATACTTGAAATAAATAATTGTAATGAAAATAATTACGGTTCTGTTTTTACCATGCGCAGATAATGTTCAACTTGTGCGAGGTAAGAAAATACATCTTCATTTTCTGTTTGCATCATGAAATCATATGCAAATGTTTTTTGCTGATCGTATTTCCCGATGCGCAATTTTGCTTTGCTGTATGTTGAAACATATTCCAGCGGGCGATTAGATTTCATGGCGGTATTGATCAATACATCAAATTCTTTTTCAATAAAATGTTTGATGCGAAACATCTTTGGTATACCGATCCAGTTTTTATCTTTTGCCGTTATCCAGATGATTTCTTCTTCAAATGGAGGCAATTTTTTTACATATCCGAGGATGGTGATTTTTTTTCCTTCTTCGGTATATCTGTGCAGATAATTCAATAATTCACGCAAAGCAATAGGGTCACTGCCATCCACCAAAAATGCCATCGTTTTTATGCGTGCATAAGGAATTGCACTGCGCTCCATCGTATCGGTGTACGGTTTTGAGCGTATGAAGCGACCAAATAATATATTCTTGATCGAGGGCATGCGTTATGCGTTGGCACCCTTCGGTGTTACCTCATCGAAAACACCCATATCGTCGAATTTCTCGATGCGCAAGCGAATGCGTTCATCAGGATCCATTGGAATGAGTTCTTTCAGATGTTTCTTTAAATGTTTTTTGAGCAAACGCGCACTTTCTTCAGGATCGGTATGCGCACCACCCAATGGTTCTTTTACAATACCATCGATAATTTTATTGCGGTAATTATCTGCTGCTGTGAGTTTTAATGCTTCGGCAGCAACTTCTTTATAATCCCAACTGCGCCATAAAATGCTCGAACATGATTCAGGAGAAATTACAGAATACCAAGTATTCTCCAACATAAATACGCGATCGCCAATACCAATTCCCAATGCACCGCCTGAAGCACCTTCGCCAATCACCACACAAATCACAGGCACGCGCAAAGTTGTCATCTCATACAAATTTCTTGCAATAGCTTCTGCTTGTCCGCGCTCTTCAGCTTCCAGTCCCGGATAGGCCCCCGGAGTATCGATAAGCGTGACAATCGGAATGTTGAATTTCTCTGCCAGCTTCATCAAACGCATCGCCTTGCGGTAACCTTCAGGATTCGCCATACCAAAATTGCGATACTGACGCATCTTGGTGTTGATGCCCTTTTGATGGCCGATGAACATCACCGTCTGACCCTCTAATGTAGCCATACCGCCGATGATAGCCTTGTCGTCACGCACATTTCTATCGCCATGCAATTCAACAAAATCCTCACACATATGCTCGATGTAAAACAAGCTATAAGGCCTGTCGGGGTGACGGCTCAACTGCACTTTCTGCCAGCCGGTGAGATTTTCGTATATCTGTTTGCGCAATTGCGCGATCTTGTCATTTAACTCAGCCTCCGGTTTAGAGATGTCGATCTTCTGCTTTTCACCTACTGCCTTCAGCTTCTCCAACTCCTCATACAGGTCGGCTATCGGTTTTTCAAAGTCAAGGAATATCATAAGAGCAAAGGTAGGAAATCGGAAGGAAACTTGAATGGCGGTGACTGTTGTGGTATATACACCGCTACAATTTGGCTTAAGATTATTGAGGGTCTCGTTTGGCGAATGATTTGGTCTTAACTTTACACATTATGCGTATATTTTCTATAATTTTCGCTTCAACCCTTGTTTTGGCCGGGTGCAGGCAGGATTCTAAAGTCACCCACAACGAGGGAATAGAGCACCATCAATTTCATGATGAGGGAGGCTTGCAACTTGACAACGGGAAGAAATGGCAGGCTAATGCAGAAACCACTGCCGGGATTCAAATCATGCAGGAGCGCATCGCAAATTTTAGTGGCAACGATGTGGATGCTGCAGCACTAGGTACAGCATTATTAGGCGACTATCAGACCATTTTCGACAAATGCACCATGACCGGCAATGCACATGTCATGTTACACAAGTATCTGCTGCCCTTAAAGCCTCACCTTGACGAATTAGAGGCCTGTAAATCATCCTGCGCTGAACATGTTGTGCACGTGAAGGAATATCTCGATAATTATTCCACTTATTTCGAATAATGTCGGATAAAAGGAATCAAATCCGGTATGCAGATGCTGTTGGGGCGCTCAAAGCCGTACTAATACAACATTACGATGTAAATGAGGCGTCTGCAATTGCGCGAATTGCAGGCGAGGAAACCTTTGGGAGGGATGCTGCGCGAAGTAATTCGCTCTTGGAAATGGAACAGTTGAGAAGCTGGGATATTATCACCGCGAAATTGAGTTCCGGTATGCCTCTGCAATATGCGCTAGGCAGAGCCTGGTTCATGGATATGACATTAGAAGTGAACCCATCGGTGCTGATTCCACGCCCGGAGACCGAAGAGCTAGTAGAACTTGCCATAAACCAGTTGAAAGCCGAGAAATTAGGTAACGGTTGTCGCCTCCTGGATATCGGTACAGGAAGCGGGTGCATTGCCATTGCCATGAAAAGAGGTTTACAGGCATTGGAAGTGCATGCGATCGACATCTCTGATGCAGCTATAGAAATTGCAACCCGTAATGCCAAGCGTATGCATGCAGATGTGCATTATGCGAACGCAAACATCCTTGAACCGGTTACACTCAGTGGTTTAGGTATGTTTGATGTGATCATCAGTAATCCGCCATATATTGCACCGGCTGAAGCTACCGGCATGCATAAGAATGTAGTTGACCACGAACCGCATCCGGCCTTGTTTACAGGGGATGATGATCCACTTGAGTTTTATCGCGCCATCGCCGCATTTGGAAGGAAGGCGTTGCATAAAGGAGGGTATATTTTTTGCGAGATATCCGCCTTGCGTGGAGAGGAAACTAAAAACATTTTCACATCAGCCGGATACAACGAAGTGCAGCTTATCACCGACATGCAGGGCTTACCGCGCATAGTTACTGCGCGACATGCAGGTTAGTTTTTTTCGGGACTATTTTTCGAATTCATGGAAAAGGTTATATATTTGCATCTCTTTTTAAGCAAATACGCAGTGCAAACTGCCAAAATGCCCACAAAAAGATTGCGTTCTTAAACCGCACGGAGCGGTAGTTCAGTTGGTTAGAATACGTGCCTGTCACGCACGGGGTCGCGGGTTCGAGTCCCGTCCGCTCCGCCACTATTATCTTGAA
>JAIBBA010000123.1 GCA_019694895.1 Chitinophagales bacterium | reverse complement strand
TGTATGATGCCTCATTCAAATACGTTTGAAGGTCATTATAGCCGATATAATCAGCATCATCGCGACCATATTTGTATTCGCGCCAGAGATATTCTCCATATGTGGCGAAAGATTCATTCAATGGAATGTTACTCCAGCTTTCACAGGTAACTAAATCGCCAAACCAATGATGAAATAATTCGTGAGAAATTACATCTTCATAGTTTTCGTCAAGTAATTCGCGCTTGTGTTGTTGAAGGAATTCGCCATGTAAGGTTGCACTTGCATTTTCCATGGCACCACTCACATAATCACGCACTACAATCTGGCTATATTTTGGCCAAGGATAATTTACACCTAATTTCTTTGAATAGAAGTCGATCATTTCAGGTGTATTGCCGAATATGGCGCGAGCATCTTGTTCATAATCTTTTTCTACATAGTAGTTTACCTGCATTTTGTTCCAGGTATCTTTAACAATAGCATATTCACCAACGGCCATCATGAACAAATATGGTGCGAATGGTAAATCCATTTTCCAGTTATCGGTGCGTGTGCCATCTGTATTTTTCTTCGAAGAAATCAGCGATCCGTTCGATAGTGTTTGATATTTATCGGCAACTGTAATGGAAAAATCTGTGGTGCAACGTTCGTTTGGTTTATCGATGGTCGGGCACCAGCAAGAAGTGGCTTCTGTTTCTCCTTGAGTCCAAATTTGCATGGGTTTATTAGGATCAGCTCCATCATTATTGATGAAGTACAATCCCTTGTCACCCGTAATGGCAACACTACCTCCCAATGGTAAATCATTTGGTTTGGCGATATAATCTATATAGATCATAAAGCTTTCATCCTTTTTGAATGTCTTACCAAGATCAATGGTCATTTGTAAGGTGTCAGGAATTGTATCTGTATTATACACATATTTCAGCGGTGTTCTTCCGGTTGCAGTTACCAGTGAAACTTCTTTAACGGTAAATCCTTTGGCATCCAAGGTTAATGTTGACATTGGATGGAAATATGGCTTTAATGTGAGTGTTGCTTTGCCATACATCCAGGCTTTCGACCAGTCGAAGGATACATCTAATTTTGTATGTAACAAATCGAATTCACGTTTGCTCGAACCTCGATAGATGGCATTGCTATATGGACTATATGCCGTATCATTTTGATAGTCGTAACTATAGTCATAATCATAATCACCAACCGCATCGGAATCGTAACCATAATCATAGGCATCATACGCTGCAGCTCCTGATGTATCGATAGTACCCAGGTAGGGTTCGGATTTGTAAATATGTTTGTTTGGATCGCACTGATAGAATAAAGCAGCCGCTAGTGCCACGGCTATAAATGGTTGTAATTTCATATCTGTATATTACTTGGATCGAATGGAGTCCAAAGTTACGGATTCCATGCTATCTTTAACGCCGAAAAGCGCTAATATCATGTACAACGTAACCGTGAACGGAACACAAGTTTATAAAGTTGATGGCAATACTGTCAACGGAAATGAAATTCTGGCTGATGTTTTAAAAGTAGATAACCGATTTTACCATATTTTAACAGGAGGAAAGTCATTTAATGTGGAGGTAGTGCGTCTTGATAAGACAGCTAAAACCATGACTTTGCAGGTGAATGGCACCAAATACGAAGTATCGTTACGCGATAAATTCGATGCTTTGATGGAACAAATGGGTTTTGGTTCCGGAGCGGGGCAAAAAGCTGCGGATCTAAAAGCACCAATGCCGGGACTGGTTATTGAGGTGCGTGTTCAACCCGGCGATCAGGTAAAAAAAGGCGACCCGGTGATTGTGCTCGAAGCCATGAAAATGGAAAACGTGCTAAAAGCACCCGGTGATGGTAAGGTTAAATCCATCGAAGTGCAGAAAGGTGTAAGCGTTGAAAAAGGACTTGTGTTGATTAAATTTGAATGATCATTATCATCCCTGATATATGTCATGTATGCGGATAAGTCCCATACAGGTTTTCCCTTCTACTACAGGCAATACCGACAATTGAGAACTGCGATTCTCCATCAAATCAACTGCTTCTTTTAATGTAGCATGCACAGAAACACTTACCGGATTTCTTGTCATGATACTGGATACCGACATGCTGCTTAAATCGGCATCGCGCAGCAGACTTCTTCTTACATCGCCATCAGTAACAAGGCCAACTAATTCTTGTGCATCATTTACAACGCATGCAGCGCCTAGATTAAATTTTGTCATAGCAAGAATTAATTCACGAAATGAATTTTTTTCTGATACACGTGCAATAAAAGGCATTTCATGCATCACATCTTCAACCTTGAGCATGAGATTTTTTCCCAATTGCCCACCGGGATGAAATCTCGCGAAATCTTTTTCCGTAAATCCCCTTGCATGCATCAAGGCAACAGCTAAAGCATCACCCAATGCAAGTGCAACAGTTGTTGATGCGGTTGGCGCCAGATTGAGGGCGTCAGCTTCTTTTTCAACTGAACCATCTAATACTATGGTCGACTGACGCGCAATAGGTGAATTTAAATTACCTACAATAGCAATAACCGATGAGGATGATTGCAGGAAAAATGGAATTAATCGAAGCATCTCTTCAGTGGTGCCACTTTTAGAGATCATGAGAATAGGATCGCCATCGGCATATACACCCAGATCGCCATGTGCCGCTTCAGCAGCATGCAGAAATACAGCAGGTGTGCCGGTAGAACACAAGGTTGCCGTGATCTTTTGAGCCACTGCTCCGGATTTTCCTATTCCACAAACAACAACTTTACCCTTTGATTGTAAAATGGCATTTACGGCAGCATCAAAATTGTCATTTAAATGATCCAGCGTGCGGCGCAACTGCTCCGATTCAAACAACAAAACATTTTTGGCTATGTGTAAATGTGACATAAACTTGGCTGATTTAGCACTTATACAAAATTACGAATTAACGCGTGAATTTGCTTCATAGTTGACATGCTGTTTATCAAAGATTTGAGTGACTATTGTCATGGTTTACAAAGCAATTTTGGGCCACTATTTAAGAATATTCAATTGTGCAAGAAATTAAAACCTTCTTCCTTCAATATCGCGATATAGATCTTCTTTAGATAATTGCTGAAAGTATTGGTAGGTAATTTGCAATCCTTCGCTGCGATGTACCTTAGGCTCCCAACCCAGTATTTTTTTAGCAAGTGAAATATCAGGTTGACGTTGCTTAGGATCGTCGACGGGAAGGGGGTGATGCATGATTTTTTGTGTTGTACCTGTGAGTTTAATGATCTCTTCGGCAAACTCATTGATGGTAATTTCATCAGGATTGCCAAGGTTTACCGGTTGCGCATAATCACACATTAAAAGACGATAAATCCCTTCAATAAGATCACCTACATAACAAAATGATCGCGTTTGGCTGCCATCTCCGAAAACAGTAAGGTCTTCTCCTCGCAATGCTTGTCCAATGAATGCCGGCAGCACGCGACCATCATTTAATCGCATACGAGGTCCATAGGTATTAAAAATTCTGGCGATACGTGTTTCTAACCCATGATAGGTATGATAGGCCATGGTAATAGCTTCCTGAAAGCGCTTCGCTTCATCGTAAACACCGCGCGGACCAACAGGATTCACATTTCCCCAATAATCTTCACTCTGCGGATGCACCAGTGGATCACCATAAACTTCACTGGTAGAGGCGACCAATATTCTGGCTTGTTTTGCTTTCGCCAGTCCTAATAAATTATGCGTTCCAAGCGAACCAACTTTTAATGTTTGAATCGGGATTTTTAAATAATCAATCGGCGATGCCGGTGAGGCGAAATGTAATATGTAATCAAGATCCCCCTTTACATGCACAAACTGCGATACATCGTGATGGTAGAACTCGAAATTGGAAAGTTCAAATAAATGTTCAATATTTCTTTTGTCGCCGGTGATGAGATTATCCATCGCCATCACGTGCATGCCTTCTGCAATAAATCTATCACATAAATGCGAGCCTAAAAATCCGGCTGCTCCGGTGATGAGGACACGAGGTTTGTGGTTGCTATTCATTGATGTTAAAGATAGAGGTTATGATGGAGTTGAAAGTTGAATGTTGGAAGTTGAGGGTTGAAAGTTGAATGTTGGAGGTTGGAAGTTGAGGGTTGTTGGTTAGTTGTTATTGGTGGGTTGGGCCTTTGCGGGTTGTTGATTGGAGATATTGAATAAGACTTTGAAGCATTCCAGTTATTTTTTGAGTTTTAGCGCAGAGCGTCACAAAGTCATTATTTGATATCCAATTTCTATCGTTGCAACGATGAAGTTGAGAAATTAATTCTCCTGAACTTCCTTTCGCAATTCGCAGAAATTGGATAAATTCTTTTGTGCCACCGCGTGAAAATCCTTCGGCAATATTATCCATGATAGATCCAGATGAACCTCTCATTTGCCATCGCAATTTTGGGTCTTCTGAAAATTCAGCTTTTTTTGTCAACAGGTAAATATCTTGAGATACTTTCCGAGCCTCCAGCCACACGGCCATCTCCTCAAAACTCTTAAACGAACCCAAACAGCAACAATTTAATTATGAAATTAATCACCCAGCCCCTCAATTAATAATCAACCAACTACAAATAACCTCACAAATCAAATCCCAACTCCCAACCCTCAAACCCACAACCTTAAACTTACAACCCTCAACTTCCAACCTCAAACCCTCCCAATACTATAATAAACAATCCCCGCTTGCTTCATTTCAACAACTTCAAAAACATTTCTACCATCAAATATCACGGGAGATTTAAGAGCTGATTTTATTGCTTCTATATCAGGAGTCCTAAACACACTCCACTCGGTAACAATAATAAGTGCATCAGCTCCGGAGAGTGCTTCGTATTGATTAACAGCATAATTGATACGTTTGCCAATTTGCTTCTCTACATTCGGCATAGCTTCGGGATCAAAAGCTGTAATGGTTGCACCCCGCTCAAGCAGCGCATCAATTAAATATAATGCCGGGGCTTCGCGAATGTCGTCAGTATTTGGTTTAAAGGCTAGACCCCACATGGCAAAATGTTTTCCGCTGAGGTCGTTGCCAAAATGTGATGTAACCTTGTCGGCTAAAATCACACGTTGTTTTTCATTTACAGCCATAACGGAACGAAGAATATGAAAATCATATCCATTCACACCGGCCATTTGATTTAATGCTTTCACGTCTTTCGGGAAACAACTTCCACCATATCCTACACCGGGAAATAAAAATCGTTTGCCAATGCGACTATCACTTCCAATGCCTTTGCGCACCATATCTACATCGGCACCTAATATCTCACACAAATTCGCAATCTCATTCATGAAAGTAATTTTGGTAGCAAGGAATGCATTGGCTGCATATTTTGTCAACTCGGCACTGCGCTCATCCATAAAAATTACCGGATTCCCCTGGCGAACAAATGGTGCGTATAATCTGCCGAGCATTTCTTTGGCGCGTTCGCTTTCTGTGCCTATCACTACGCGTTCAGGTTTCATGAAATCTTCTACCGCCATTCCTTCGCGCAAAAATTCCGGATTCGAAACAACATCAAATTCTGTAGTGCAATGTTTCGCAATCAATGCCCTTACCATATCGGCTGTGCCAACAGGAACCGTGCTTTTATCAATAATTATTTTATACGAAGTGATAATTTCCCCCAAATCTTCCGCTACCTGCAACACATATTTCAGATCTGCAGATCCATCTTCATTTGGCGGGGTTGGCAATGCAAGAAAAATAATATCTGTTGCCTCAACCGCAGATTTAAGATCGGTGGTAAATTGTAAATTGCCTTGTCTGATATTTCTGTGAAAAATTGTTTCCAGTCCGGGCTCGTAAATCGGAATCTCTCCCTGTTGCATACGTTGCACTTTTGCCGCATCAATATCAACGCAAATCACATGATTCCCTGTCTCAGCAAAACAGGTGCCCGTAACCAGTCCAACATAACCGGTGCCGATCACTGAAATTTTCATACCACAAAATTAAGGAAAACCCCTGTATTGAGCGATTTTACTATATTGCTGCAAGATGCTGAGGTAAATTGCTTCGTATCAGGCTTCTGCCTTCATTTTTTCAGCATTTTCAGCCACCTGAAGCGCATTGATGATCTCATCTATCTCACCATTGATCACTTCCGGTAGGTTGTATAAGGTTAAATTGATGCGATGGTCGGTAACGCGACTTTGAGGAAAATTATAGGTGCGAATCTTGGCAGATCGATCGCCTGTAGAAACCAAGGTCTTGCGTTGTTTCGATATTTTCTCAAGGTGCTCGTTATGAAATTTTTCATACACACGTGTGCGCAACACCTTCATGGCTTTTTCTCTATTCTTAATTTGAGAGCGTTCATCCTGACACTCGGCAACAATCCCCGTTGGGATATGTGTCATACGCACAGCACTCTCAGTTCTGTTTACGTGCTGACCACCGGCGCCACTCGCTCTGAAAACATCTACTTTCACGTCGGTAGCATTGATCTCTACATCAAACTCTTCTGCCTCAGGTAGCACAGCAACTGTAGCTGCACTGGTATGCACGCGTCCCTGTGATTCTGTTTCCGGAACACGCTGTACCCTGTGAACACCTGATTCATACTTTAATCTGCCATAAACATTTTCGCCACTTACCTCTAACACAATTTCTTTATATCCACCCTGATCACTCGCATTTTCATTCATGATCTCTATTCGCCACCCTTGTTTGCCGCAAAATCTTGTGTACATCTCACTCAGATCGCGGGCAAATAATGCCGCTTCATCACCACCTGTTCCGGCGCGAATTTCAATGATGGCATTTTTTTCATCCTCGGGATCTTTCGGGATTAATAATTGTCTGATTTCTTCTTCAAGTGTTGCTTTCTCGGTTTCATACGCTGCAATTTCTTCCTTCGCCATATCGCGCAATTCCGCATCGCGCTCTGTATTTAAAATAGTGCGACTGTCATCCAAATTCGACAACACCAGTTGATATCGCTCATACGCTGCAACAACAGGTTCCATATCGCGATATGATTTATTCAGCGATTTAAAACGCTTCATATCTGCAATAATATCCGGATCGCTTAGCTGTTCCTGAATATTCAGCCAGCGCTCCTTGATTGCTTGTAATTTCCCCGTCAGATCGATTTGATCATGCATGATGATGCAAAATTAATTATTTAATTGTCAATAATTTATGAATGGTAATGGTGCTATCCACTCAATTAATCCGGCTACCTGAATTGCAATACATTAATATGATCGCCATCATAATAATACATCAAATCATTTTGTAATCTGACATCGCCGGTTGCAGGTAGTGGTAAGGCAATAACTTCATTGGTGAAGATATTCACAAGAGAGAATCCTGTTGGTCCTTTTATGAGAAACATATTTCTATATGCCGAAAAAGGTGCATCGTTGAGCATAAATGTTGTACCGGGAGTGCCATATGCATCGAACAAATATATTAATCCGCCACTAGTATACACATACAAATGGTCTTGTATGTCAACCATCCAAAGGGGGACTTCCGATTTTTCAAATATCTGATATATTGGTTCGCTGGCGGCAATTTTGTTTCCACTCTCATCCAATCTGACGAATGATTGTGTAAATTCATCAAACAACCAAATATGATCACCTCCTGTTGCACGGCAAAGTAATGAGGGCATATATGATTTACCATTGATGTTGTTGAATGATAACACAGCAATTTCCGACATGGTTTTATCTAACACTACCACCTTTTGCTGATCTTTGTAAAATGCCAGTATCTTCAGCGGGTTGCCAACATCTATCAAAGTTGGAGTCCCATTGGCAATATTGCTGTAGGTGATGGTATGGTTGCCACAGGTATCGGTGCGGCTGATTTCATTTGAAGCAGTGACATAATATAGCATGCCATTTGCATCTACCGTAAAATAACTTGGTTTTACGGCAATAGTGCATACCAGCGAATCAGTAGCACCCAACTGCAATTGCAGC
This sequence comes from Chitinophagales bacterium, assembly GCA_019694895.1. Taxonomy (GTDB): domain Bacteria; phylum Bacteroidota; class Bacteroidia; order Chitinophagales; family BACL12; genus UBA7236. Next base: position 1,603 of record JAIBBA010000123.1, on the reverse strand, counting down.
ATACAGATGATACCTAAAATACTAAACTTCAAAATATTTTATTTTGCAGGTTTGACCGTCAAATTCTGCAAAAGAATAATGACGCACCCAATCGCCTAAGTTAATAAATGTACTGTTGTCACTCAATTTTAATTCTAAAACGATATGCCGATGGCCAAAAAGGAAATAGTCGATATGCTCTTTTTGAAGCATCTCCTTTGCATAAATTATCTGCCATTCTTTTTCCTCGCCAAGAAATGTTTCCTCTTCATTTAACATTCTGCTGTTGTGCGAGAAATAACGCGCAAGTTTGAATGCTAAGTATGGATGTAACAGACTGTATAAAAATTGTGCAAAGCGATTCGTGAAAACTGATTTCATTAATTTAAAGCCGCGATCACCGGGGCCAACACCATCGCCGTGTCCGATGTAAAATTTTTTTCCGTTAGACTCTATGAAAATCGGATGATGGTGCACAGGGATATTCAGTTCTTCTTCAAAATATCCAAACATCCACAAATCGTGATTGCCGGTAAATGCCTGTATGTCGATGCCGCTATCTCTCAATTCTGCAAGCTTGCCAAGCAATCGAATATAACCGCGAGGAACAACATGATCGTATTCAAACCAAAAATCAAAAGTATCGCCTAAAAGAAATATTTGTTTAGCATCATGGCGAATGCAGTCGAGCCAGCGCACGATCTTTTTCTCCCTTTCCAGACTTGCTGAATGATTGGGGATGCCTAAATGAAAATCGGAAGCAAAATATATCTTAGTTCTTTCCATCCCATCCGGCCATTGGCCAGTTATCAATCAGAAATACATATACTTCTCTGGGACCATGTGCACCAAGCACAAGTGTTTTTTCAATATCGGCGGTGCGGCTTGGACCGGTATTCAGATTCACCATACTTGGGAAGTTTCCGTCATAATGCTTGCGTATGGCAGCAAAGCCATCCTGAATATCCAATACCAGTTGTTTGGTGCTGGCGATCACGATGTTCACCTCGGGAAAGATAGGCAAGGTGCGCCCGCTGGCCTGGCGACTACTGATGAGGATAGTGCCTGTTCGGGCTATTAGCGCTTCGCAAAGCATAATACCTGCATCTGCGCCGGTTACCGGAGCATCGGCATCGTATCTTATGAATTGCTGACGGTCGAAAAGCTCATGCAGTAAGGGTTCCGGGCAAACAATATGTTCCCATTTCTTGTGGGCGACGAGCTCCTTCAGCGTGTCTACACATTCCTTTTCGGTCTCGCAAAAAACAAATTGACCCGAAACAGCTGTAAACTCGGTAGCAAAAATAATCTCCAACGGTTCGTCAGGAACATTGTAGATATTGTCGTTGCTTTCCAGATTCGGATATGGCTGGCGAGTTTGATGCAAGAGTGCTCCACGCACACTGCTTAGCATTTTTTCTTTGGAACTAAGGATCTTGGCCATTAAAGATAACTTGATGTAAAATTAATCAAATCTCCCCACACCCCAATCCTCTCTCCTCTCTCCTCTCTCCTTTTTCCTCTCTCCTCTCTCCTTCTACCCCACGTGCGTCAAGTCAGGATGTTTTTCATCGTACGGACGATGTCCAATCAACCTTTCCATATCAGCTTTAAAAATGATCTC
>JAIBBA010000122.1 GCA_019694895.1 Chitinophagales bacterium | reverse complement strand
GTATCGTCAGTGGTGGAGGTATAGACAAAGATGGACAATGGCAAACCAATAAGCGAGCCGGCGACTCCTTTCTTTTCCCACGCCGGGTGATGGAACAGATCTACAAGGCATATTTTCTACGTCGCGTTATGCAGATGTTGGGAGATGGAGATTTGTTGTTTGAAGGCATAGACCTGTCAACAGCCATCGATGCGGTACGATACAAGAAATGGAATGTATATGCCAAAGCACCCTTTGCCGGACCTGCACAAATCATAGAATATCTCGGTCGATATACACACAAGGTGGCCATCACAGCTCATCGCATCAAGGAGATAACGGATCAGACCATCACCTTCAAGTATAAGGACTATGCTGATAAGAGTATGGTCAAAGAAATGACACTCAGCCATACAGAATTTGCACGGCGGTTTGAACAGCACATCTTACCTCATCGGTATGTCAAGATACGACATAGTGGCTACCTGAGCCATCGAGGCAAGACAGCACTCCTGGAAAGGCTACATCAGCAAATGAAGCTTCCGCCACCGATGTCAAAGGTCAGTATCTCCACAGCACTTCGAGTATTGATAAAGACCGGCGTTGACATCACGATATGTCCGGTATGCAAAAGAGGTAAATTGATTTATGAAAAAACCATGATCCTGTATGATGGAATCCTAAGAGATATAACCACCCTACACAATCGTGGATCACCGAAAATCAACCTGAATTACTCTCAAATCTCCACAAAATGAGGACACTACACAACACTATTATCAATCCAACTTTTTGGAACACAGTGCACTCCGTGCACTGTGGCACTGCCGTGCTTTTTATTCCGGAAGACAAGTGCTATCTTCCTACTTTGACGGAAAAAAGTCAGCCATCCATCCGGCAAAAAAGATAGTAATCCACCTAAGAGAAATACAGTCCATCATACGGTCTCGCTGAACACCGAATATTCAAAAGCCGAGCTGGCTTAGTGGCTTAATTTGGAAGATTTTTGGTGGGCTTTTGTATATTCGGCTTAATGTTATGCACAGGCGTTTTGTCTGTTGTGTTGTTATGTCGGGTGGGCTTGGTCAAATTATAAATCGGTTTGTTTCTGCAATGAATTAACTGATAATAAAACTTCGTTCGCTAAACGCAGGAATTGCAGGGGCTGCTTCATAAAAATAGCGAATGTCGTCTTTATTGTCTGTCATACCCAAACTATACAAAATTGGCACAAAATGGTCGGGTGTTGGTGCTGCAAGTTTGCCTAACTTGTGACTTTTTTCATAGCCAATAATATTGGCAAAATTGCGTTCGTCAATCTGCTTTTTTAACCAAAGGTCATACTCCGCTTCCCAGCCGTAAGGTGTCATATCATTAGTTCGCATTTTTTGACCTGCAAGTTTTAAATTATGAATGAGCGAACCACTCCCGATAATCAAAACCCCTTTTTCTCGTAAAGATTTTAGTTGTTTGCCTAATTCGTAATGGTATTCTGGCTTTGCGTAATAATCAATGCTCAACTGAAAAACAGGAACATCAGCATTAGGGAACAAGTGCATCAGCATTGGCCACGCTCCGTGGTCTAAACCCCAATCTGTCGTTTCACTTACTGACGGAACAATTTTTTTTACTTCGTGTGCTATTTCAGGCGAGCCTTTGGCGTGATAATATACATCGTAATAGTGTTCGGGAAAACCGTAATAGTCATAAATCTGTTTCTGTTCGGACGATATGTTTACAAAAGTTCCTCTTGTACACCAATGGGCAGAAACAACCAATGCCGCTTTTACTTCGTAATTTTTTTGCAGGTCTTTTCCCAATTCAAATAAGGTGTTCCAAAATGCCCGCTCCTCTCTTGAAAGTGGAATGTCCATTGGGTTTCCGTGCGAAGTAAACAATACAGGCATACGCTTCCCTTGCACAGGAAGCGTATCTGTAAACGCTTTTAAGCTGCTTAATGTATTCATAGCCGCAAATGCTGAAATTGATTTTTGAAGAAACTCTTTTCTGTTCACAATATTAAGATTTTGGTTTAATTGAAACCTTTTTCGCTCTTCCCCAAGCAACAAAAACGGCAATAAGACCGAGTACAACATTCATTCCGATTGCTGAAAATTCTCCTTTTGAAGCGTGGAAAATCAGGGCAAAAAGCATAATCGTTGCAATGCCGATTGCTGCCCATACGGTAAGTTTGGGTTGTATGCGAAGTATTGACGGCAATAACAAGCCAACTGCACCAAGAAATTCGCTGATGCCTATGAACCTTACCAAAGCTACCGGAACTTGTGTAACCCAAGGCAGGGAAGTTGCCAGCTGTTCAACAGGTTGGGTTGATTTCATTGCTCCTGCCATTAGGAACATTGCTGCTAATATTCCTTGTGCAACCCACAAAGAAATGTTTAACGCTTTTGAAGATGAATTTTGAGTTGCCATAAATCCTGTTTTTTTAATTGTTTGATGAATAAACTGTTTTTAAAAACTCTTTCAGCGATGTTGGTTTTCTGCCAATCAGGTTTTGCAAGTCGCTGCTTATCGTTTCAAGGTCGCCTTGTGCCTGTGCTGTTGCAAAACCTGAAAATACTCCGATGTATTCGGTTGGAACACCTGCGTTGGCAAGTGTTTGATTGTATTCTTCAACCGAAGGCGAAATGTATTGTATTTCTTTTCCTGTTGCTTCACTGATGTATGATGCAACGTCAGAATAGGTGTATGCTTCGGTATTGGTAAGTTTATATATTTTGTTTTCGTGTCCCGAAGCAGCAAGTATATTGGCAATTGCTTCTGCCATCTCTGAACGCAATGCAGTGCTTACCTTACCCGAACTTGCAGGCAAATAAATCGCTCCTGTTTCTATAACTTTATCGCCAATGAAAACAGGAATGAAGTCCATATACAAATTGTTTCGCAAAATGGTGTGTGTTAATCCACTCTCTTTCAGCCATTTTTCTGTATTTAGGTGTGCTTGGGCAAGCCCCCATAAAGGCGAAGTTTCTGTTTCATTTTTGCGTTCAAAGCTCGTATAAACAACGTGTTTAACTCCTGCTTCTTTTGCAGCTTTTACTACGTTTTCGTGTTGTGCCAAACGTTTGGTTATGTCACTTGACGAAATGAACAGTAATTTATCCACACCATTAAACGCTGCGCTTAGCGAAGCGTAATCATCATAGTTGCCTATCACTACGTTAATGCCTTTTGTTTGTAAGTCCGTGGCTTTTTCAGCACTTCTCGCTAACGCGGAAATGTTGTCTGGCGAAATGCCCTTTTGTAATAGAAAGTCAATCGTTGCCTTTCCAAGATGTCCTGTTGCTCCTGTAACTAAAATCATTGCTTATTTTTTTGTGAAACATTTTTTGATATGGCAAAAATACTTACTTTTGCTATACTTTAGTAACTACTATACTAAAGTATAGTGCTATACTTTGGTATAGCGGCAGCAAAAACAAGGATAAAATGAGCAGAATATCGCAATTGCAATTGGAACAAGTAAAAAAGTGTTCGGCAACTTTTGTGTTAGCCGTAAATGATACGATGAACGTCATAAACGGGAAATGGAAGCTGCCAATTGTGGGTTCACTGCTTTTTGGCAAAAAGCGTTTTAAGGAACTGGAAAGAGATATTCCTAAAATTACGCCCCGTATGCTTTCCAAAGAGTTGAAAGATTTGGAAATGAACGGCATTGTAACCCGAACGGTTTATGATTCCATTCCTGTTACAGTGGAATATGAATTAACCAAATCGGGCGAATCGTTCAAAAGGGTTTTGGATGTTATGGTTGAATGGGGCTTGCAGCATCGCAAAAGTGCAATGGGCAATATGAAATAACACTATTCTGGTCGTGTGTCTGCCTTTAGGTTGGGGTCGTCCTACGCTTGTCCATAACGATTGCGTGTACACGACGTGCCGACAGTAGGAGGTATGTCCGGTGTACACAGTGTTGTCATCTGGTTGTTTTTCTTTGCAATTGTTATCTTTGTAACACTACTAAAGTTCTGCATATGCAAATTTAGTATAAAATTTCATTAACATAACATCATGCTAAAAAGGTAGTATGATTGAAATTTAAAATAACTTCATGAAATTAAAATATTTATTTACACTTTTCTTTATTACAATTTGTTTATATCTATCTTATTCTCAAATAGTATATAATGACAAATTACCATATAACAGTTTAGAATCAACAAAACAAATTATTGATAGTGCATTTTCAATTCAGAAAAAACTCAATTCAGGAAGGATTGATATTTTTGAAAAAGGGAATAAGTATTATTTAACAGTAGATGGAACATTTTTAGTATTTAAATGGGAATATAATAGATGGAATAACTTATATACTAACCAATACACAGGTTATAATATTTATAGCAGAAAATTTATATATAATGATAAAATCTACTCATTTGGAGGGTATGGTTTTTGGCGATTTCATGGTCAATTAATTTGGTTTGTTGAAAAAAAAGGCGAGTGGGAAATCGTTCCAGGAACTGAAAACCTAATGAATGGATATTCAATTCTAGAGGATAGTATTTTATGTGTCTTTAATTCTCATGAAAATTATACTATAAATTTAAATAATCATGATATAAATTATCTCAATTCCAAAATACCACCTGAATACGAAAAAAATATACATCATATTGCTCATGATATGGCCTCTACATCTTGTTGGATATCAGCAATTATTAACTTGAAAGATAAAAAATTATATTTTTCATATCTTGATTCCTTCAAAGGTATAAAAAAGTCTTATGTAGAAAAAGGTTTGATGCACATCACAGGTGATACTATTAGTCATTATACGCATGATTATCAGTTATTTGAAACTGATATATATGCTGATGACTTTAAGTTATTTGAATATATTCCAAGTTTATCTACTTTAAAGTTCAAAGTCTTGTATTTCTCTATTTATGTAGCTTTAATCTCTATTATTGGTTTTATATTTTACTTAACCAAAAGAAAAAAACGAGCTAAGAAAACTTTGGAAACTCCATCAATAGCTCCATTAGAGGATAATACAGAAGTTTTAGTGCCTTATCATCCATTAATACACAAATTATTATCATATAATTCTTTGACACAAGAGGAATTGGATGTATTATTGGAGATAGATCATGTTCAACCTGAAGAATCTAAAAAATTCAAACGCTCACAGCTTATCAAAGAGTTAAATACTCAACACCAAATTAAAACAGGAGTTTTATTAATCGAAAGAGAAAAGGATATAACTGATAGAAGACGGTTTATTTATAATATTAGAAAAATATAGACTAAACGCCTAATTATTCAAAAAAAATATTATCGAGTAATAAGTAGTTGTGTTTTACGATGATACTCGTTCCAAACGTCATATTCATCACTTCCTCTCAGAGCTTCAAATATTTTTAAGGACAGTTCGGATAATTCTAGATTTACGTTCTGTAAATTGTTAGTTTCATTTCCTATGATTGAAGTAATGATTTTATTATACTCTACAAACATTTTATTTGCTTGGTCTGAATTGAAAACCAGGCTTTTAATTGGTGATTTGTCTTCCACTAAAGTCCCATTTTCATAATAATCCTCTGCAAATAACAATCCGGAATTAGTGAATTTTTTGCTTACGCCATGATTGACTCCATTCAAGTAATTTGATTCTGAATACAGCTGTCCATTTGAAAAGTAAGATTTTGATACCCCATTTAGTTGACCATTCTTGTACATTTGTTCGCTACTAATTTTGCCATATTTGTAATTAATTCGCTTCCCTTCTAATTTACCATAAACGTAGTTTTCTTCTAATTTCTTTTCTCCATTCGGGTACCATTTAATATGTGGACCATTCAAGGTATCATTTAGGAAAGTCTTTAGTTCTACTTTAGAGCCATCTGGTAGATATTCTAAATATTTCCCATTCTTAACATTATTTCCTTTCTCGGTTATAATAATCTCTGTTTCGGAGAACAATGAACCATCAGGATAGTAATCTTTCGAAGTAACTTTTTGGTGATCACAAGAAAAATACATAATGATATGTATTCCAAAAAACAATGTTAAAATTGACTTCATTTCTCTAATATTTGAATGTATTGATACTTAGTATAGGTTGAAAAATATCTAGATAAGAAGAATAGTTTCAGAATAAGCACTTTTAAAATAAATTACATTGTTTATGCTCGTGTAATCTTTCTAAAAATTGTCTTTATTTGACTAATTAAACCAGTTAGAGTGAATATAGCAGTAAAAAGCATGAACATTAAATACCCAGTGGAAACTTCCCACTTGTAGCTTGCTCCCCCATAACTGCCATAATTGAGTTCAACGTTCATACTGTTGACAGTACGTATGTAATAGATACTTGTTATAAAAGCAATTATACCAAATACCCAAAAATATCGCTTTTTCAATAGTAATAGAATTATACCTATCAAAATCCAAAGTGAAATCATAAATCCCAAGCCACTATGACAGCCTGATATAGATATGGAACCCGAACTAGAAGCATCCATAAAACTTGAATGATACTTGTATTGCAACCATGGAAAAAAGGTACTTATGATAGCTAACAAACCGGAAATGATACCTATTATTTTGGATATCGATTTTGGTAGTTCTGATCCAGTTGCAGATCCAAGTCTTTCAATATTCTTTTTAATATCTATTTTTTCAAAATTACTTAAGATGTTTCGTTTACTTGATATAATAGAATCTATATAAATATCTAATTCGATTTCTTCAATACCAATTTCTTGAGCTTTTTTATAAAGAAATGCTTTCTTGGAATCAGCAATTTTGCCATCAATGATAGCAAGTTCTATTAGTTTCTTTAGTTCGTCAGTCATATTTATTTTTAGTTAAGGTTATATATTTAGAGCCAATTAGAACGGAGATTACGTTATCATAGATTTCACCTATTATAAGTCCGTTTTCATCAATTATTTTATTATCTTCAATTGTTCCATTACCTGATGCTAGATTAAAGCCCATATTTTTTTCTGTATGTTCTCCAAACCAAGTATCTCCAATAATTGTAATACTGTATAAAACCCTGTCATCTTCTCCTGAATATGTGCCAGTTTTATTTAATTCTCCTTGTTCATAATTCAGATTATCAAATATGTCGTTTGGAAGAATTTGAGTATTGTTTTTGCTTTTACAAGACAGTAAGAATAAAATAGTTGCTATATATAAAATAGATTTAGTGTGCATATATTGTTATTATCGCTATTGGGAATTGCGTTGTTATTTATCTTTCACCTTATTGAATTCACAATTTTGGAGTTCAATAATTATTGGATTTTCGGTTGCAACTTTTTTGAAATATACACCATTGCCTTTTCTTTCATAAAAGATGATATTGTCTCGTAAATCATTAGAAAGTTGTATCCAATCCTTACCATTGGTATTTATATGTGTTACAGATAAAAAGCCATCCTCCTCAGTTGTGTCATTGAGATCAATAAATTTTCCTTTAAAGGAAACAGAAGATACCATATACTTTTGAACTAAAGTGAGGAAGAAATGCCCATCTCTACTATCGTCGTTATTATCATCGATTCTTAGAATAAGTGCCACATTTTTTTCTTCATCTATATGTGAATAAGTACCATCTATTGTATTAGAACTGTTAGTTGAGTTTGAATTACCGTCTCCAAAAAAATATCCTATAGCACATAGTATGATTATGATGAATAAACATCCACCCTTCCAGTCACCTTCTGTTTTTTGTTTATCTTCTTTTGTCATTTATAGGTAGTTTTAGTTTTGTTTTTTACTATATTCACTAATATGATTAATTAGTTTAGATACTACCTTTTCGGAGGTGCTATCGATTAGCTTTGTATCAACTTCAAGTTGATTAAAAATTGAATAGGTTTGTTCATTATTCGATATTGTTTCTGCTGAATCAGTTGAAGAAAAGAAGATTCTTCCTGTTGTTATGTCAATACATTTAATTGTTAATGAGATTCTGACTTCTTGTGTTACTTTGTAAGATTGGCTTTGACTTTTCTTCACTTCATCTTCGTATTTTTTGGTAGAGAATCCGGACAGCGTTCCTGTGATTAAATAATCTACATCTTTTAACTTCGCCATATATTGTTTACTGTATGCTCCATTGTCATCTAATATGTCTTCATCGATCCCAATGCCCAACCACGCTCTATCTATTAGTTCGTACATTCCTAAGTTTTGCAGATTGTTTTCGAAAAGTACTGTCATCTTATATAAAGTATTGTTGGATGAATATTCACCCATATCAAGATTATATGGAATTTCAAAACATGCTACAACAGCTTTTTTCTTGTTTTGTCCAAAAGTGACAGAATGAATCACTAAAGTGAGCAGTATTATAACATAGGGTCTCAACATAAAGTAGTTTTACATTTAATATTTACTTTGGCAAGAATCAAAAAATTAGTTTGAACTACCAATGATAAACCGGTTTAAACCGAAATAAAAAACACATACAGTTGATATTCAATCTTTAACAAATTAACAAAATTGTCAAAATGAAAAGAATAGCGATCTAACAATTGTCAATATTTAAGGTATTTCAAATTCTCTTTCAATCGATGACAACAATTGTATTTACGCCATATGGCGTAAATTTTCCGTATAAAAGTACTACTTTATTTTATATATCCAAACTATCAAGCGGGATTTTTACGCTCTTTTTTATCATGTCCGTTATATGTGTATAGAACTCGGTGGTCTTGAGGGAGCTATGCCCCAAAAACTCCTGTACAAGGCGAATATCTGTGCCATCTAAGATCAGATGAGTGGCATAGCTGTGTCTGAGTGTATGGACAGTGGCAATCCAATAAGCGAGCCGGCGACTCCTTTCTTTTCCCACGTCGGGTGATGGAACAGATCTACAAGGCATATTTTCTACGTCGCGTTATGCAGATGTTGGGAGATGGAGATTTGTTGTTTGAAGGCATAGACGTGGCAACAGCCATCGATGCGGTACGATACAAGAAATGGAATGTATATGCCAAAGCTCCCTTTGCCGGTCCTGCACAAATCATAGAATATCTCGGGCGATATACACACAAGGTGGCTATCACGGCTCATCGCATCAAGGAGATAACAGATCAGACCATCACCTTCAAGTATAAGGACTATGCTGATAAGAGTAAGGTCAAAGAAATGACACTCAGCCATGCAGAATTTGCACGGCGGTTTGAACAGCACATCTTGCCACACCGGTATGTCAAGATCCGTCATAGTGGCTACCTGAGCCATCGAGGTAAGACGGCACGTCTTGAAAGGCTACATCAGCAAATGCATCTTCCGCCACCGATGCCAAAGGTCAGTATCTCCACAGCACTTCGAGAATTGATAAAGACCGGCGTTGACATCACGATATGTCCGGTATGCAAAAGAGGTAAATTGATTTATGAGAACACCTTGATTCTGTATGATGGAATCCTTCGGGATGTAATCACCCTACACAATCGCGGATCACCGAAAATCAACCTGAATTACTCTCGAATCTCTCCCAAAATCACCCCGGAATGAGGACACTACGCAACACTATTGACAATCCAACTTATTGGAACACAGTGCACTCCGTGCACTGTGGCACTGCCATGCCTTCTATTGGGG
>JAIBBA010000121.1 GCA_019694895.1 Chitinophagales bacterium | reverse complement strand
TTGCTAATTTGCTAATTCTCGCCTCACCCCCCGCCCTCTCCATCTCCTATCGTCGATAGAGAGGGAGCTAAATTCGCTTCGGAATAAAATTTTATTAAACAATGTAAAACGCATTCCCTATTAACGCGCCAGCGTTAAAAGCCCATAACACATGCTAACTTGCTAATTTGCTAATTTGCTAATTTGCTAATTAACCCTCCTTTTCATTCGAATAGCATTTATTCAATCCCCTGAGAAAAGACCCAATCACGAACTATTCCTTATCTTTATCTCATGAAACATTGTCTAGTAGCACTTTTTGTGGTTTTGGCCGGTGTTGTTTCGGCGCAGACTACCGCTGAAAACTGGACACAGACTGATTGCGACGGTGTTGACCATGACCTGTTTACTACACTCGATACCGGTGCGGCGGTGGTGATGGAATTTGTGATGCTTGAGAGTTGTATGCCCTGCATCAATGCTGCACATATGATGGCGCCGATTATTGATAGATACGATTTACTTTACAACAACCGAGTACAATATTATACCTTCGGATATAACGACACCTATTTGTGCGACGATTTTGCAACATGGGAAAGTGATAATGCTATTGCAAATGATGCAGCTCTCTTATTGGGTGCCGATATCAGCAGTTATTACGGCGGAATGGGAATGCCCACCATAGTCGTGGTGGGAAGAAATACCCATCAAGTTTATTTTAATCAGTTCGGATTTGTGATCGGCGATACTACTGATTTTTCTAATGCTATAGCGTATGCACTCGGGATAGCAGATCCTGAAACAGGCGTTGAATGTATGGATGATGAGCAATTATTGATATCACCTAATCCTGCTTTTAATAGCATTCAAATAAATGGAATTCTTGAGCCTAATGCAACATTGCGCATAATAAATCTGCAAGGTCAAATTTGCATGGATGGAATTAATCCGACTGAAAATCCCATCGACATTCAAATGCTTAAGCCCGGCATGTATCTTCTTGAATGCAAAACGGACACAGGCATTTCTATAGCGAAGTTTACAGTGCAATAAATTTAAGCTCTGTGAAATATCAACACAGGCAATTTGCTGTGATATAATACATCAATAGCAGTTCCCGGATTTATAAATCGCATCATACCATGATCTTTGCGTGTTGTAAGGGCGATTAGATCGATATTTTTCATGGATATATATTGCTTATAAGCATCGCGCAATACCCTCGCATCTACCACTTCAAAATCTATCTGTATTTCTTTGTGATCATTGCGGATCTTGTCGCCAATGGCATATAATGCTTCGTCTTTGGATACTTCATCAAGATTGAAATGGGTGATATGCAGGTTGAATGCATTTCCGCCGAATAAATTGAGTAACTTGGCTATAGATATAGTATCGTTATTGTCTAGATCGCTCATGTAGACTATCTGATTTACCGGCTTGAATATATATTTCTCAGGAATAGCAAGTACCGGAAAATGTGAGCGACGAATAATTGCCTGTGTCACACTTCCAAAAAACATGCGATCCAGTTTGCTGTGGTCGTGACTTCCCATTACAATGAGTTGAGGTTGTATTTCCGCAGCTTCATGCAGTATCACCTCTTCGGCATTACCATTACGTACATGACCTTCAACGTGAATGTCCATTCCTGTCATGGCAGCCTTAACGCGGTCCAATAACTTTATCATCGCCTTATCTGCTTCATCGCGATATTTATATACCAAGTCGCTGGTAATTTTATCAACACCCTCAGCTCCAACATGATCGCGTTCATCTTTTACAAATGGATCGTCAACAGCATGCACAAAATGAAGGGAGGCACCCATGGTTTTGACCAGTGGTAATACATATTGCCAAACAGGATCGGATTCAATGCGTAAGTCGCTCGGAATCAAAATATGTTTCATATAAGTGGTTTTGATGGTAAAGATAAAGGCAGGTCATTTCAAAAAGAATGAAATAAGTCACCATTCTTAATCATCCCGTAAACCTTCATCTGACTATCACGCCTCTGCTATCTAGATTTCAGTCTGCAACCGACTGGAGGTATTAGTATCTAGAATTAAGTATCTAGAGCCAAGCTCGCCTCGCCTCCGGCGGGTATCTAGTATCAAGACTTGGTATCAGGTATCAAGTATCAGGTATCAAGTATCAGGTATCAAGTATCAGGTATCAGGTATCAAGTATCAGGTATCAGGTATCAAGTATCAGGTATCAGGATAAACTCACCACTCACGAGTCACGATTCACGAGTCACGATTGGTAGTGGGTCAGTGGGTGAGTGGGGCAGTGGGTGAATGGTGAGTGGTGAGTGGTGAGTTTTTGACTGCTTCTCCCTTCATTTCTTCCTTCAAATCTTCGGTTCTTCGTCCTTCGAATCTTCGATTCTTCGTCCTTCGAATCTTTGGTTCTTCGTCCTTCGATTCTTTCCACCTTCAAATCTTCGAATCTTCAAATCTTCGATTCTTCCTTCACCCTTCAACCTTCAACCCCACCATAATGAACCTATAGTCTCCATAATTGTTTAACCATTGAAATACAAAACTTAAACATTAATTTTACCTCATGTCGGCCATCTATTCCATACGCGATCTGGAGTCGCTTTCGGGTATAAAAGCACATACCATCAGGATTTGGGAGCAGCGTTATGGCATATTGAAAGCGGCTCGTACCGAAACGAATATTCGCTATTACAGCGAAACGGAGCTAAAGTATCTGATGAGCCTGGCTTTGCTCAACAGGAATGGATTCAAGATATCTAAACTGGCCATTTATTCGCCTGATGAGATTGCCGAAAAAGTAGAACACCTCATCAATGAGCCACAGGAATTCCATCCTCAGATAGAAGCGCTTACGCTTGCTACCATGGCTTATGATGAAGAGAAATTTGATAAAGTTCTCAATACCACCATCCTGCAAATGGGTCTTGAAGCTGCCATGCGTAAGGTGATTTTCCCTTATCTCGATAAACTGGGCATGCTCTGGGTTTCTGGCTCCGTAATTGCGGCGCAGGAACACTTTATGACGCAATTACTGCGACAAAAACTGATTGTCGCCATCGATGGACAAATACCGCATTATACCGGCGATTCACTTACCTATGTGCTGTTTCTCCCGAACGGCGAATGGCATGAATTGGGATTGCTTTTCTTGCATTATCTGCTCAAGTCAAGAAACCATCGTGTAATATATCTCGGACCCAGCGTACCCCTCCAGGATGTCCTGCAGGTTGGCGAGTCGCTGAACCCCAATGCCTTTTATACCGTCCTCACAACAAACCCAAACGGCTTTCATGTCGTAGATTATCTGAATAAGCTGGCTGAAGCATTTCCTTGCAGCACCGTATTTTCAAGTGGCTCCCAGGTTGCGGGACCCTTGAAAGGACTGGCTTCCAACGTTAAAATCATCGATTCTATAGATAGTATCGTTGATAGTCCCGAAGTGCTGATGGCGGAAAATCGTTAATATTTTGTTGAAGATTTAACATCAAAAGTTAAACAAAAATTTGGAAACGGCATTTTTGAGCCGTAAATTTGCTTCAAACAACGACCATGACAAGCTCAGAATTTCAACAAGAGATCGTTCAGCTAAAAGCGCCAATGAAGGCCTTTGCCCTGAACCTGACCCGCGATAGAGATGATGCGCTCGATCTTGTTCAGGAAACTTACATGCGTGCGCTCTCGAATCAAGAGAAATTCCATGATGGAACCAACCTCAAAGCCTGGTTGCTCACTATCATGAAAAATATCTTCATCAACAATTACCGCAAAGCATCGAAAAGGAACACTGTTGCCGATGCCAGCGATAATCTTTATCTGTTAAATGCAGGTGTGGCCACTGCAGGTAATGAAGCAGAGAAAGATTTTGTGATGAAGGATCTACTCAAGGCTATTCAACAATTAGATGCCGAATATAAGCGCCCATTCATCATGCATTATCATGGATATAAATACGAAGAAATTGCAGATGCCATGAAATTGCCTTTAGGCACCGTGAAAAGCCGCATCTTCTTCGCAAGAAAACAAATGAAAGATTTTCTGGATAAACGCGGGTTTGAAAGATTTCAATAAATCGATCATGCGTTTAATAATTGATTGAGTTTTCTATTCAATCATTTGTCTTCATATAATTCAATAGGCAATCCATCAGGATCGGCGAAAAATGTAAATCGCATGCCTGTATATGCATCAATACGCACATCTTCACATTCCACCTGAAAGCCTTGCAGACGCGCTATTGCAGCGTCAAGATCTTTTACTTTAAAACATACATGTCTCAGTCCGGCAGCTTCCGGATACGACGGACGAGGAGGCGGATCCGGAAATGAAAATAATTCAATTGCCGTATTTTCATCAACCCTCAAATCCAGCTTATAACTATCGCGTTCTGCACGATAATGTTCGGCTAAAATCGAAAATCCCAATACTTCAGTATAGAATTTTTTCGACCTATGATAGTCGGAACAAATAATGGCAATATGATGTACTCCTGTTATCATTCCGCAGGATAAAATGCGTCCTCAATATGTGTGATCTCCCAATGTATGCCTTGCTTCTCAACTAATATGGCATCGTAACGCAGTAATAGCATTAATCCCTCATCTAACATAAAAGCTTCTGCAGCCCCGGCAAGCAAATTTATTTTTTTTCTGGTGATGCTATCTCCCGGATCTATATCAGGATCACCGCTTCGTGTTTTCACTTCCACGATAACCAGGATATTCCCCTTTCTGGCAATAATATCGACCTCCGCCCTGCCAAAGCGATAATTCCTGCGCAAAATGGTATAACCCTTATTTTGCAATAAAACGGCGGCTCTATCTTCACCTTCCTTTCCCAGCGACTGCTCCCATCTCATAATACCGTATTTTTGTCGGCTTATTATGGACAAATATATCCAGCAATTTCCGGAACAACTGGTAGATGCCTTGCGTATTGTAGACAGCACGGCTACTTTTCAATTACCAAGAACCCCAAAACATGTGATTACCTCCGGTATGGGTGGTTCGGGTATAGGCTCGGTAATTGTGCGAACGCTTATTTCGCAACAGCTTACTGTGCCGTTCGCTTTCAGCTCCGATTACAGGCTCCCGGGCTGGACAAACAGCGATACCCTCGTGCTCTGTAGCAGCTATTCCGGCAATACCGAAGAAACCCTCAGCGCCATGCAATTTGCCCTCGATCGTGGCTGTATGGTTGTATGTGTTACTTCAGGAGGAAAAATGCTTGAAATTGCTAAGGAGAAAAATCTCCCGGTGGTAATCATTCCCGGTGGTCGACCGCCGCGCTCGTCGATAGGCTACAGCATCATCGCGCAATTATTTCTGTTGCAACACTGCGGAATAATTGATAATAGCTGGCATGCGTCAATGGAAAAATGTATCGCATTCATACATGAAAACATGTCTGTTATTCGCGAGCAAGCTGAATCACTGGCAGTGGAGATCGATGGCAGTATTCCGGTAATTTACAGCGATGCATTATTGGCAGGCACAGCTGTGCGTTGGAAACAGCAACTCAATGAAAATGCAAAGATCCATGCATTTACCCATGTAGTGCCGGAAATGAATCACAATGAACTCGTTGCCTATTATCATCCCGATCATCGCATAAATGTGATTTGCCTGCGTCATGCTCCTGAAAATCCACGCACCGCAAAGCGATTTTCACTGATGGAAGAACTCATTCAGGGAAAAGCGGGTTCTATTATCACCGTGCTTGCCACAGGTCCAACATTATTTGAACAAATATTCGGACTTATACATCTCGGCGATTGGCTGTCGGTTGCACTCGCTGAACGCAAAGGAGTGAATCCTTTAGATATTGAAATGTTGGAATGGCTGAAAAAGGCATTGGATAAATAATGATGCAGCTTGTACATTTTCGCGATCTCGGTACCATGGATTATGCAACAGCGTGGCAATTGCAGGAAGGTGTTTTTCGTGATATCATTGATAAGAAATTACAAAACAGGTTACTTCCGATAGAAAAACAATTATCGTATCAACATCAATTATTATTTGTTGAACATCCACCTGTTATTACATTGGGGAAAAATGCCGATGATAATAATGTATTATTTAACGAAGAAGCGCTCGCACAACGCGGTGTTCAATTATTCCATATCAATCGCGGTGGCGATGTAACGTATCATGGTCCCGGACAATTAGTAGGTTATCCCATCCTCGACCTGGATATGTTTACAACTGATCTTGGCGTGTATTTACGCAATATTGAAGAAGTGATCATTCGCACCATTGCAGATTACGGATTAGTTGGTGAACGCAGTCCCGGAGAAACCGGCGTATGGCTGGACGTAGGAAAACCTACAGCCAGAAAAATTTGCGCTATCGGCATCAGAACGAGCAGATGGGTAACCATGCATGGATTTGCTTTTAATGTGAACGCCAACCTCGATCATTTTAATTTCATCATCCCCTGTGGTATTCCCGACAAAGCGGTAACATCACTGCAAAATGAATTAAATAGCATGATGTCAATGGATGAGGTGAAGCAAAAAGTTCGTCATTATTTTGAAATCGTTTTTGATTGTAAATTAGTGTGATGGCAGAGCAGGACGACGAACTCGAATTAGAAAGCATCGCTCAGGAAGGCGAGGAGGAGTTATACGAACATTATCGTGTAACCACCGATCGTGGACAGGAGCCTCTGCGCATTGATAAATTTTTATTCAACCGGCTCATTAACATCTCCCGTAACCGCATTCAAAATGCCGCTGATGCAGGATGTATTCTCGTGCATGGAAAACCGGTTAAGTCCAGTTATAAAATAAAACCCTTTGATGAAATATCGGTAGTGCTTCCGTACAAGCCGATGAAATTCGATCTCAAGCCCGAGGCAATTCCACTTACCATATTATTTGAGGATGAAGATTTACTGGTGGTGAATAAACCTCCCGGTCTTGTTGTGCATCCGGGTCTTGGAAATTATTCCGGCACTTTGGTCAATGCATTGTTGTATCATTTTCAAGGATTGCCTGCACCAAAGGATGAACCTTTTCGTCCGGGATTAGTGCACCGCATTGATAAATTTACATCAGGCATACTTGTAGTGGCGAAACAGGAATATGCTATGACGCATCTTGCTAAACAATTTTTCGACCACAGCATACAACGAAAATATATTGCTTTGGTGTGGGGAGAATTTGATGAACCGCAAGGAACCATAATAGGAAATATTGCACGTCATGAACGCTTCAGAAAAATGTTTGCAGTATATCCACCCGGAGGCGAGATTGGAAAACATGCCATCACACATTATCGCGTATTGGAATCATTTGGTTATACTTCATTAATCGAATGCCAGCTTGAAACCGGTCGCACGCATCAAATCCGTGTGCACATGCAACATATCGGTCATCCGATTTTCAACGACGATACTTATGGTGGTAACCGCATTGTAAAAGGTACTGTGTATACCAAATACAAGCAGTTTGTCGATAATTGTTTCGACCTTATTCCGCGACAAGCATTACACGCACGTTCGCTGGGCTTTGTGCATCCGCGATCAGGAGAACATTTGTATTTCGAAACACCAATGCCTGAAGATATGCAGGCAGCAGTAGATAAATGGCGTGCCTATGCGCAACAATTAAAACAGAATGGAAACGTTTAATAAGCTCCGTGAACACCATCAACCTAAAACGACTATCTTTATTCCCATGCACCGTCTGTTTCTATTTTTGATTTTATTGATTTCTACATCCATGCATGCCCAATGGTGTGGCACAGAAACCATCATGGATCAGATTCGCATACAGCAACCGGAAACCTGGGCACGCATGCAGCAGATCAGGAATGAAAAAGCGCAAGGTCTTCGTCTCGATGGTGAAGTGTATACTATTCCCGTTGTAGTGCATATTGTTTACAATAATGAAGTAGAAAATATCGACGACCTGCGGGTTTACACGCAAATAAATATATTGAATGAAGATTTCAGACGATTAAATGCCGATACCATCGATACACCTGCACCATTTCAGGGAGTAGCCGCTGATGTTGAATTGGAATTTTGTCTGGCATCAATTGATCCAAATGGCGATACCACAACCGGTATCATTCGCACCTATTCCGATACTACTGAGTGGCTGTTAACCTTTTCGGAAAATGTAAAATACACGGAATATGGCGGTGATGATGCATGGCCGGCTTCCTCATACTTGAATATCTGGGTCTGCGATCTTCAACACGGTATTTTGGGCTATGCTGTCGGTCCCGGCGGCGCTGCTGAAATTGATGGTATCGTGGTCGATTATTCCAACTTCGGACTATCAGATATCGGTTCCGCACCGTACAACCTCGGCCGGACTGCGACACATGAGATCGGCCATTGGCTCGGACTTACACATATTTGGGGTGATGATGGCAATACTTGCGATGGCGATGATGGCATTGAAGACACGCCGCTTCAACTTGGCCCTACTTACGGATGTCCGGATTTTCCACTTACGGATGCTTGTTCACCGGATTATCCCGGCATCATGTTCATGAATTATATGGATTATACCGATGATGCTTGTATGAATATGTTTACCATGGGTCAGAAAGCTAAAATGCTTGGTGTTATCTCCACTTACAGAGCATCCATTCTTACATCGGCTGCCGGTTGTAATGATATCGGTCCATTACCCGGAGATCTGGCAGAACTCCTGGTTTATCCTGTGCCTTCAAACGGTCAGTTTACAGTGAGTGTAAAGAACTTCGCCGGTACCCTCGATATGATGGAACTCCATATCTACAACACACTTGGGCAACATATAGCTTCTGCCACTCTCGATGCTACAAACAATACGGCACAGTATTTCGACCTCTCGCACCTGGCTCCCGGAACCTATGTGGTACAAGCCTTTAATGGCTCGTATTTCATAAATAAAGCGTTCATTATCAATTAATTACAATTTTGTACAGCTGAAAACGGGTCTCGGAGAATCGAGTCCTGCTACTTTACATGCAAACGGTATGCCGATTTTGAAGTTTAAGGTGCAGAAATGGCGGAGTGTTGACAGTATTGAACAAGTTACTTTTAACAATATGCGTTCATCTTGTTAACTTTGTTATCTAATCAGTAACCAATCCACGACAAACAAATGAAAAAAGCTCTACTCGCAGGTGTCCTCCTGGCAAGCACAAGTTTAATGTTTGGTCAGGCCGTTGACACACGTTGCGGTGTTCACAGTTACCTGAATGACCTTCAAACTTATTTTCCGGAAGAATACGCCGGAATTAAAGCAGAAGCTGAAAAGCGTCAAACCGTTACCACTACTTACAGAACAGATGGCGGTGTTTATACCATCCCGGTAGTAGTGCATATTGTATATTCTACCGATGCACAGAATATTGATGATGAATTTGTGTATTCACAATTAGATGTGTTGAATGCCGACTATCGTCATTTAAATGCTGATGCTATTGAAACTCCGGCGGCTTTTGCCGATTTGGCAGCTGACGTGATGATTGAATTTTGTCTTGCACAACAGGATCCTGATGGTGTAATCACTACCGGTATCACCCGCACAGAAACAGACATATCATCATGGAATTTATTTGTTTCTCCCGGAGCTGAAAATTATGCTGATAACGTAAAAAGTTC
>JAIBBA010000120.1 GCA_019694895.1 Chitinophagales bacterium | reverse complement strand
TCACCACTCACCCCACCACCGCATCTACCTCAATTTCAATCAAATATTCCGGAGCAATTAATTTACTTACTTCTACCATAGTGGTGCATGGTTTAATAGTTGCAAATACTTCACCATGTGCGCGACCATATTCCTCCCATCGAGAAATATCTGTCACAAATAATCGTGTGCGCACTACATCCTTCAATGATGCTCCCGCATTTTGCAGAACAGTTGCAATTTTTTCGAGAATAAATTTTGTCTGCAGATAAGCGTCGTCGCCACCAACTAATTGATTATCTGCATCAACTGCAACAGTCCCCGTAACAAAAATTTGATTGCCAATTTTTACCGCACGGGAATAACCAACAATGTCTTCCCATTTAGCGCCGGAGGAGTAGTTTGTTCTTTGCATAAATATGTATCAAGTATCAGGTATCAGGTATCAAGTATCAGGTATCAAGTATCAAGTATCAGGTATCAAGTATTAAGTTGACCATTCACCACTCACCACTCACCACTCACCATTCACCACTCACCACTCACCACTCACCCCCTCTTCATCTTCTCCCAAATCTCCAGCATATTATTCGCTGCAGCAAGTTGTTTCCATGCGCGACGCGATTCAACCGCAGGAGCACCCCAATATATTTTATTCGGAGCGAGGTCTTTGTCGACACCGCTTTTTGCAAGAACTGTTACATTATTTCCAATGGTGAGTGTTTTGGATACACCAACTTGTCCCCATAGTGTAACCTGATTGCCGATAATAGTTTTTCCACCTATCATTACCCCTGCGGCAAATAAACACATTTCACCGATTACAACTCCGTGACCGATATGAATATGATTATCGAATTTCGTGGAGCGACCGATAATGGTATCGCCACTCACTCCTTTATCAATTGTACAATTAGAACCTATTTCAACATCATCGTGAATAATTACGCGTCCGCAGCTCACTAATTTATCCCAATAGGTAGCGCGTTTTTTAAAATAAAATGCGTCAGAACCTATTGTTGTGTTTGCATGAATAATTACATTATCGCCGATGATTGAATTATCATAGATCACTACATTCGGATGCAATACACAATTTTTTCCAATGATCACATTATTGCCAATATATACACCGGGAAAGCAAATAGTACCTTCACCCACAACGGCATTTTTCGCAACAGGTTGTAAAGAGGGATTAAATGGAGAAAAATGTTTAACCAAAGCCACATAATCTCGAAACGGGTCGTCGCTTAACAACAATCCCTTTCCGGCAGGACATTCAACTTCTTTGTTGATGATAACAAAAGTAGCGGCCGAGTTAAGGGCTTTATCATAGTATTTTGGATGATCAACAAAGCTGATATCGCCGGGAGTAACCTTATGAATTTCGTTGATACCTGTAACCGGTGTTCCCGGATCAGCCAATACTTTCGCGCCTATAAGTGCAGCAATATCTGTCAGTGAATGTGCTTGGTTGAATTGCATGGCGCAAAGGTCTGAAACAAAATGCATAACGCCTCACATCACACAGTGAAATCCTTTAGCAAACCGTATCTTTGCGCTCGCTTTAATCGAAACACATGAAGCAGACAGCCTTAACCAACCTTCACAAACAACTTGGCGCCAAAATGGCCGAGTTTGCAGGGTATGAGATGCCCATTAATTATAGTTCACAAGTAGAAGAACATCATACCGTGCGCAACGGCGTTGGTGTTTTCGATGTGAGCCACATGGGTGAGTTCGTGCTGAAAGGTCCTGCGGCAGCAGCTTTGATACAAAAGGTAACCTCAAATGATGTGTATGCCTTAAGTCCCGGAAAAGCGCAATACAGCTGCCTTCCGAACGAAAATGGCGGTATCGTAGACGACCTGTTGGTATACCACCTCGAAGACGGCAATTATATGCTGGTGGTGAATGCTTCCAACATTGAAAAAGACTGGAATCATATCAGCAAATACAATACGGAAGGTGTGGAGATGGTGAACATTTCCGATAAAACCAGTCTCCTCGCGGTGCAGGGTCCGAAAGCGGCGGAAGCGCTGCAATCCTTGACAGACGTGGATTTGAAGGCAATCCCTTACTATAATTTCACAAAACATCGCTTTGCGGGTGTCGATAATGTAATTATTTCAGCAACCGGCTATACCGGCGCTGGTGGTTTCGAGATTTATTTCCCTGCCGAACATTCGCTGGAAATCTGGAATAAAGTATTTGAAGCAGGAGCCGCCTTTGGCATCAAACCTATAGGTCTAGCAGCTCGCGATACCTTGCGTTTAGAAATGGGTTTCTGCCTCTATGGCAACGATATTGATGACACAACAAGTCCGCTGGAAGCAGGTTTGGGCTGGATTACCAAGCTGAAAGCCGCAAACAATGAATTCGTGGGCAAGGACAAGATTGTAGCCGGAAAAGAGGCCGGTTTGACGCGTAAACTTGTGGGTTTTGAGATGATAGATCGCGGAATTCCCCGTCACGACTACCCAATCATGAATGCGGAAGGAGCGGTAATTGGTAAGGTAACCAGCGGAACCCAGAGCCCTAGCTTGAATAAGGCAATCGGATTGGGTTATGTAGAAAATGCATATAGTGCTGTTGATTCAGAAATTTTTATAGATATTCGCCAGAAGCCCGTGAAAGCCAAAGTAGTGAAAATCCCTTTCCTACAGCAATAATTGCGACATTAACCGGCTATTACCCGAATTATGCCCAACACACAAGAAGATAATCGTCCCATCATTGAAGTATGCCTTACCCCGGCGTTGTGGTATCAACACGACCCGAAGGATAAGAATGTGGTGGTGATCGATATCATTCGAGCTACATCCACCATCACTTCGGCATTGCATCATGGCGTTGCCAAAATGGTTCCTGTGCAAACTGTGGAAGAAGCAAATGCTTATCTCGAAAAAGGATTTCTGGTTGCCGGTGAACGCGATGGATATAAAATACCACATTTCCATTTCGGAAATTCTCCCTTCGAATTTATGGGAGATGATGTGAAAGGGAAAACAATTATTCATACTACTACTAACGGTACTCGTTGTGTGTTGATGAGTAAGGGTGCGCACAAAATTGTGGCCGGTTCATTCCTGAATCAGGAGGCCATCTTCAACTGGATACGTAAAGAAAATCGAAATACCATTTTGTTTTGTGCAGGATGGAAAGATCACTACGTAATGGATGATGCACTTTTTGCCGGCGCCGTAGTTCGCGAACTTGCCGACGATTTCCGCATTATCGACGACAGCACACTCAGTGCTAAATTATTATACCGCTATGTGCGCGAAAACATGCTGCGCACCATTAAGCAGGCAACACACTTCAAACGCCTGCAACGCCTCGGCATTGAACAAGACATCAAATTCTGCATGAGCAATCCGCACTTTGATGTAGTACCGGTTTTTGATGGAGAGGGATTTGTGAAAGGGTGATTTAATTAGCAAATTTGAGAATTAGCAGATTAGCAAATGGGGGTGATTGCTTGCATCGGGTTTATCCTCTTAGTTAGCAAGTGTGAGAGTTAGCAAGTTAGCAAGTGGTGGTGCTATTAACGCTGGCGCGTTAATAGGGAATGTAATTATATTGTTTTGCAAAATATTAAATCCGAAGCGCCATTATCTCCCCTCTCTATCGACGATAGGAGATGGAGAGGGGCCGGGGGTGAGGCGGGCGGGGGGTGAGGCGAGAATTAGCAAGTTAGCAAGTGGTGGTGCTATTAACGCTGGCGCGTTAATAGGGAATGTAATTATATTGTTTTGCAAAATATTAAATCCGAAGCGCCATTATCTCCCCTCTCTATCGACGATAGGAGATGGAGAGGGGCCGGGGGTGAGGTTTGTTTCGCGCAAAGACAGCGAAGAGGCTAAGGCGCAAAAGTCTAGATACTAGATACTTGATTCTAGATACTGAAAGAGGGTTAGCAAGCGAGGTTAATTAGCAAGTGTGAGAATTAGCAAATTAGCAAGTGTGGGTGCTTTTAACGCTGGCGCGTTAATAGGGAATGCAATTATTTTTGCATAATCCTTATTACATCTGCTATAACCATTCACAATTATGTAATACTCTGTAAATTGCTTTTGTTGGATTATTTTATCTTGCTTTATATATCTATATTTGAATAAGTCCTCGTCATTTTATGAAAGAATTGGATCCTAATAAATTGAAACAAATCAACAATTCTGCATTGCTGGCATTATGTATTTTATTGATCCTGGGGGGCGGACTTGTATGGGAGGTATTCACATCATCCAGTAAAATATTTTCATATGAGGAGCAAACGGTTTTAGGAGGATGTGGCGTTACAAATAATTTTGTTTACGAGACGGGAAATTCGCCGGAAGGAGAACTATTGTTTCAAGTCAAATGCCAGCGTTGCCATTTAGTTGACAGGAAAATGACCGGACCGGCATTAATGGGTGTGCGCAACAGATGGGCTGATTCTACTGATTTGTATTCATGGATAAAAAACAGTCAAAAGTTTCTGGAAACAGGCGATAAATATGCCATTGATTTATATAAAGCGTATGGTACTATCATGCCCCCATTTCCCGAACTCTCTGATGAGCAAATAGCTGAGTTGCTCATCTATGTGAGCCCATGAGCACTTTGACCAATTCTTCCTGTGTTAGATGTATTTAAGTTATAGCAATGAGGAATAATCAATATAGATAATTGAACTTTTTCTCTTGGGTTATTTTGCATTACCCAGCCAACTCTTCGATTGAATATGTGTTAATGGTGAATAGCGACTCGTGAATTAAACCTTCGAATCTTCAACTCTTCAAACCTTCGACTCTTCAAACCTTCGAATCTTCGACTCTTCGAATCTTCAACTCTTCAAACCCCCTTCCATTTACCTCAACCTTCAGACGATATAATACCCAACCTCCCCAAAACTTGTGTACGAAATACTTTGCCGAGTGGAATTCTTATTTCACCCAATTCTATCTGATTGCCATTTATTGATTTTATGCGCGATGTATTTACAATATAAGATTTGTGGACACGCATAAACAAATCCGAGGGTAATAATTGCTCCATGTTTTTCATGGTTTCTAATGTAACTATGCGTTTCCCTCCGGCATAAATACTTACATATTCTCGTAGTCCCTCAACATGCGTTACATCTGCATAATTGATGCGCACTTGCTTGTAATCTGATTTTACAAAAAAATGATCCTGCTTGGTTGTTTGTGGTACTGATGGAGCTTGTTTTCGCAGATCTACCCATTCTTGTGCTTTTCGAACAGCCTGAAGGAAACGATCCAATGCAATGGGTTTTAATAAATAATCTACAACCTCTAATTGATATCCCTCCAGCGCATATTCGGCATATGCTGTGGTTAAAATGATTGCCGGTTTGTGCTTGAGGATTTTAATTAATTCCACACCGGTGAGGTCAGGCATCTGGATATCGAGAAATAAAATATCAATTTCTTCGCGTTGTAATACCTGCAAAGCTTCAAGCGCATGTCTGCATTTGCCAACAATTTCTAATCCGGGCACCTTCGACACGTGATCTTCCATCAACCGCAATGCAAGCGATTCGTCATCAACTATCAGACATCTGTAACTCATATCAACATTAACGTTAATTGAATAGTAAAAGTGTATTCGGCCATGGTTACACTCAGGCTGTGTTTTTCATGATATAGCATTTGCAATCGCTTGCGCACATTTTCCAATCCCACTCCGCCAACTTCATCTTTCCGCTTATGTGTTTTTTCTATGCTGTTTTCGAGATGGAATATCATTTTTTCTCTGCCAATGATCAAGCTTCCATGAATATATCCCGATTGATCATCCATTGCATTTCCATGTTTGAATGCGTTTTCGAAAAATGGAATTAATATCAGTGGCGCAATTAATACGCCTCCTGTTTCTCCTTCAACACGCCATGTTACATTTTGCGATTTGCCATTCTTTAATTGCTGTAATTCAAGATAATGACTGATATATGTAAGCTCCTTCGATAAGGAAACAAGGTGTTCATCACTTTCATAAAGCATATAGCGCATCAACCCACTCAATTGCATAATATGTGGAGCCGCGGCTTTGCCGTCAAGATAACTAAGAGTATATATATTATTTAAGGCATTAAATAAGAAGTGCGGATTTATCTGCGCCTTTAAAAATTTCAATTCAGCCTCCAATTGCAGTTTTTCAAATGCAGCAGCCATTTGCGATTTTTCATACCAGTCTTGAAACAATATTAAGGTGGTGGTAACTCCCAACATAAGAATGGATGAAAAAATGATTGTTGCTATATGCGCAATGCTATCTTGCGGAAATGGATTATGGGTGTTGAACGTAAATTGATCATCAAGCCACAAGCGCAGAGGTGTGATGATGATAAGTAAGCCCAACAAGCATAACGTGTAAAACCTAAACTTTTTTTTGAGCAGCAGCTTTGGCACCAAAATAAACAGGTTAATGTATACCATGGGAGCCATTGCGCAGCCATTCACCAGATTGCGCAGGAATGCCTGATCTATGGGAAGGAATCTGGCAAATATCAACGTAAGCAGCATCAGATAACCACTCCAAAAGGCAGCATGCAGCAGCCATATACGTTGATACCACTTTTGATTCATCATACAAACTTACGTGCCATTGGGCATTTATTTGGCAGTTTATCTACCAACGTCACATTTATTTCTACGAACGAAAAATCAAGCATCGAAATAACGCTTGTAGATGAAATATTTACTGTCATTGTGATTTATTGAATACCTGTTGATTAAGTTTTTTGCACATAAATTATCGATGCACTTTTGCTTCATCAAAACAACAATATATGAAGAAACACTTGATCTTACCTATTGCCTCACTCACTGCTGTGATGCTGGCATTTACTGCCTGTGATCGTTCGGAGGAAGAAATCCTTACTGAACCGGATCCTACATCTGCAAAAACTTCTGCAGAGGCAACAAAGACTTTTGATGATGTTGCCATGATGACCGAAGAAGCCACCGTCGAGTATATGGACAACCCTGATTACGATACTTATACTTTCGGTCCCTGCGTAACAGTATTGCACGACTCTATCAATACAATATTGACTTTCGATTTGGGAACAACAGGTTGTGTGGGACTCGATGGTCATATGCGAAAAGGTAAAATTATTGTCGACTACAACGGCGTGCCGCGTGAACCGGGATGTACCTTGTCAATCACGCTTGAAGATTTTTCTGTTGATGGATACAGCGTAAGCGGCACGTTGACATATCAAGCTGTTGATTATAATACCTCCGGTGATCTTGAAATCGCTTATGCTGTGGATAATGGAATTTATACAGAGCCTGATGGTGATGTGGTGACCTTTGAATGCGAAAGAACTGTTACGTGGACTGAAGGTGCCGGAAGTGAAGATTTGTATGATGATGTATTCACCACTAATGGAGCATTTACTGCTACCTTAAATGGTGATGCATACAGTGGCGCTACGGTTAATGATATAGTATTTAAATCTGCATGTTGGGCTGATGGCATTTATTATCCCGTTTCAGGCACATGGCAATTAAACTTTCCCGATGGCATAAATCGCGTTATTGATTATGGCAACGGCGATTGCGATAAAACTGTCGTGATTACTGTCGGATTGCGTGATTATACCTATCAGCTACCCTAATTGAAATAATTCCATGCGTGAGTGGACAGATTTCGGATTCATTACCCTCTGGGTGCTGTCGTTTAGTGTGCTGGCTCTGCGATATTCCCTATTCGCAGGGCTGGCTTTTTATATTATGCAGGTTGTTGTGATTCGCAAAATGGTATCTAAACGACTAAGGCAAGAGAAAATTGATAGCAAATACGTGTTCATTGATATTGGAAGATCGTGCCTCAGTTTTTTCATTTTCGGTGCTATGATGGCTGCGACTATGATAGCCCATCAACATGGTTATACAAAATTGTATGGCAGATGGAGCGATCAATCTTATTGGTATGCATTCGGCTCATTCCTTCTATTGTTATTTATTCACGACACGTATTTCTATTGGATGCATAGATTACTGCATACGAAATTGTTATATCGATATATCCATAAACATCATCATCGCCCTACACCGCCAACGCCTTTTACGAGCTTTGCATTTCATCCGCTTGAAGCTATTGTGGAATTTGTTTTTATTATTCCTGCTGTCATGATTTTGCCCTTACATCCTATTGTCTTGTTTGCATTTGCAAATGTGATGACAGCTATGAATGTTTGGGGGCATTTGGGATTTGAATTATTTCCCGAAAAATATTTGCAAGGTATGGTAGGTAGAATAATGAATTCAACCACGCATCACGATATGCATCATCAGTATAATAAATGTAATTATGGCTTATATTTTAATTTCTGGGACAGCATTATGCATACTAACCACAAACAATATCGCCGTTTACAGAAAAGGGAAAAATAATTTAAGAGAATTATTTATTTCAGTATTCGAAAGCCTTCAATGCTTTCGCGCGCAATGATGTAAATCCTACAATGCACAAGGTAATTGTTCCTCCAAAAACTACTGAGGGCACTGTTCCAAGCAACCTGGCGGCAAGTCCGCTTTCGAAGGCACCAAGCTCGTTACTGCTGCCGATGAACATGGTGTTTACCGCACTAACGCGTCCGCGCATATTATCAGGTGTGAGGAGCTGAATGATATTTGCCCGTATCACTACACTTACACTGTCGAAAGCGCCATTTAGAAATAATAAAAACAATGACAAGTAAAAGTTCTTACTAAGTCCAAACAAAATAATAGTTACACCAAAGCCGGCAACTGCCCACAACAATGTTGTGCCTACCTTACCAGGAATTTTTTTCCATGAGATATAACTTATAGTTATAACCGCACCTAATGATGGCATAGCTCGCAAAATTCCAAGACCTTGCGGACCACATTTTAAAATATCGTTGGCAAACACCGGTAATAGGGCTACTGCCCCACCGAAAAGCACGGAAAACATATCCAAACTCAGGGCATTTAGAATTATTTTGTTGTCGAATACAAAACGAATACCTGCTTTTAATCTCTCCAAAATAGGTTCGCCTTGAGATGGCTGTGGTGGTGTTGATGGTACTTGCGACAACATTGCAATGCCTAATATGATGCACGCTAATACTGCGATCATAGAACCTGTCATGCCAATCCATCCATATAAAAACCCACCAAGTGCCGGTCCTATGATGGCGCTCATTTGCCAGACCGTAGAATTTGTTGTAGATGCTTTTACAAGTGTGGTACTGTGAATTTTCGCCGATTCACCATCTCGCATCTCTTCTTCGTCAATTGCGTCAAGCGTATGTTTTAGGGGGAAGGATTTTTTGCGAGGAATAACAATCTGTGCAATTATTGCAGTAGCCGTCGGCCCATAAAATCCACGTGCAAGTCCGGTGGTGAAAATGAATAAATACATCAACATGACCGTAGTATGGTCACTATTGATTTCACGCATAAATGCCGAGGTAAAAACGGTTAGTCCCAATGATGATAGCAACATACCTACAAGCGCGCCTATCAACAAATCGCGCTTGTTGCTGATATCAGCCAGATGGCCGGCGTACAGCGCTATACTTATCGCAGGAATGGCCTCAGCCAAACCAATCAAACCTAAACTGAAAGGATCTTTGGTGATGGAATATATTTCCCATCCTGCAACCACATATTGAATAAGAAATGCGAATGTGATAAACACACGCATGCTGAGGAAATATTGAAATGCCCGGTTGTGGAGTGGATTCACAGGGTAAAATTAC
>JAIBBA010000229.1 GCA_019694895.1 Chitinophagales bacterium | reverse complement strand
GTAATTACCATATTTACATATGGTGTTGCATATATTCTTCGATATAATTTCAACATAGCGATTATTTCATTTTCTACTTTCGTTGATAACACCTTTCTTACTACCTTAGTATTTACTGCAAGTTATCTGGCATTTAAGACCTACGATGGCATTATCCGACATTCAGGCGAAGCTGAAGCCAGAAGAATAGTGATGTCAGGCATGTTGGCTACTATTGTTTGTTTGGCGCTATCCATCATCGGCAGAGAAACGGGAAAACCGTTTCTTACGTTGCCCGCATCTATTGCCATTATCCATACGTCTATCAATATCGCCTTTTTATTATTTTCACGCTATGTTGTAAAAGTGCTTTTTTATCAAGCCACCCGCAATAACGCTGCCGCCATTCCTGTAATTATTTATGGCGCCGGAAGACGAGGCTTGAGCGTAATGCACACACTGAGAAGAGATACCAATCACAACTATCAAATAACAGCATTTCTCGACGACAACCCTTCGAAATTTCAAAAAACGATTGAAGGCGTTAGGATTTATAACTCCGAGAAATTACCCGACTTATTGCGCCGATTTGTTGTAAAAGAGCTGATTATTAGTATCGCCCATCCAATACCTGATAAAAAAATGGCTGTAGTTGACGCTTGCCTGCAACATCAGGTATTTATTAAATCAGTGCCGCCGGTCGACGATTGGATCAATAATAAATTAAGCACCCGTCAACTCAGGAAATTCAATATTGAAGATTTATTGGGGAGAGAACAAATACACCTCGAAAACGATAAATTACTTTCTGCTATCGGTGGAAAGACAATATTAATAACAGGTGCTGCCGGATCTATAGGAAGTGAATTAGTGCGGCAGTTGATACCATTTCAACCCAAGCAACTCATTCTTGTCGACCAAGCCGAAAGCGATCTCTATGATTTATATATGGAGTTGCAATTTCGTTTAAATGAAAAAAAGATAGTTACAGAAAATATTATTGCCGACATCACCAACCGAAAAAGACTGGAAGATATTTTCGCGACATATCACCCTGCATTTGTTTTTCATGCAGCAGCATATAAACATGTACCTCTGATGGAATTAAATGCTATTGAGGCCACTCACGTTAATGTGATCGGCTCCATGTATTTAACCGACCTTGCTATTCAATACGAAGTAGAGCAATTTATCATGATCTCTACCGACAAGGCAGTTAATCCAACAAGCGTAATGGGTGCAACAAAGCGGGCTGCTGAGATATATGTACAAGAGCGTTCACAACATTCGCGCAAAACCACTTTTATTACTACGCGATTTGGCAATGTGCTCGGATCGAATGGTTCTGTTGTCAATTATTTCAACAAACAAATTGAAAACGGTGGCCCACTTACCATTACGCATCCGGATGTAACCAGATATTTCATGACCATTCCTGAAGCCTGTCAATTAGTACTTGAAGCCGCAGTGATGGGAAAATCATCAGAGATATACATGTTCGATATGGGCGATCCGGTCAAAATCACCGATCTGGCTACCAAAATGGTGCTACTGAGCGGATATACCCCCGGAAAGGACATCCAATTTACTTTTACCGGCTTGCGACAGGGGGAAAAATTACACGAAGAATTGTTGCATTCAAACGAGAACACCTTACCTACCTATCATCAAAAAATACGCATCGCACTCACAGCCCCCTACCCTGCCGAGCATGTCCAACATTACTTACAAATGCTGCAAGATGCAATTGTAAATTCTGATATCCAGCAGTCAGTCAGGCTCCTAAAACTGCTGATTCCCGAATACAAGAGTAACAATTCGGAATTCGAACGCTTAGACAAGCAGGATACCGCTTATAAATAAGGTTTTAGCGCAATCAGCCTCCTTTAAACTAATACGCCGAATATGCTATATTTGTAGGCTAAGTTCGCCTCAGGGCATACAGTATGACCAGTTTCTCTAAACAGCCGACAAAAAGGCCGATTATCCATTTATTACTTGCAGGTATGCTGCTGGCTACATTTTCATCATGTGGAATGCTGTACCCCAATCGCATGTTGGATACCGGGAAGGATTTTGTTGAATCGTCGTTTTTAGATACCATTTATCGCGAGTTTGTTATCGAACCGGGTGATCAAATTCAGGTATTTGTATATCCTAATGGCGGATACAATCTGATCGAATCGCAGATTAGCAATCAAATGAATTATTATCAACCGCAAACCATGCTGCAATCACTAAGCTACCAGATTGATGGCAGCGGGATGGCGAACTTACCTCGCCTCGGGTTGATGAAAATCTCCGGTTTAACCGAATCGGGAGCAGAAAAAATGCTGACCACTGAGTATGGTAAAATATATACTGATGCTTTTGTCAATGTGGTTATTACAGGTAAGTACATTACCGTTTATCGCGGAGGCAGCGATGCTAAACAATTAGCATTAAATCGCTCAGACCTTACATTATTGGAAGCAATAGGTATGGCCGGTGGTATTCCTGAAAATGGAAGATCATCGAAAATAAAAGTAATTCGCAATATTCAAGGTGCTGCGCAATTACAAGAAATAGATTTAAGCAGCATTGATGATATTGCTTTAGGCAATATGTACATTCAACCGAATGATATTATCTATATCGAACCAAATATCAATAGTACCGTATTTCAGGAAATTGGGCCTATTTTAAGCACCATTTCCAGCATTGCTGTTATTTACGCATTTTTCGCAAATGTCAATCAATAAGGAATGAATTCACCGAATAAAGAATTCCATAAAAGCGTTGAACAGCAAAATGATCAGTCATTTAACTGGCGTTTATTCCTTACCATCAGTTGGATTAATCGCTGGTGGATAGTGCTTGTTTTTGCAATTGGCGTTTGTGCTGCATTCTTATACAATCGCTACGCCACACCTATTTATGAGTCTCATGCCGATATTCAGTTTAAGGATAAATCCAAAGACAATAC
>JAIBBA010000025.1 GCA_019694895.1 Chitinophagales bacterium | reverse complement strand
GTATTTGATTTAGGGCAAATTAATGGAATCAGCTTGGCTTATTGTTAGATTGTTGTTTGGTCCCCGGAAACCTTTAACTGAACATAGATTGCGCCAGGCTTGCATTAATTCTGTATAATTACTTCCGGTTTTTTTGTAACTTTAATTTCAACTATTCTCCACATGAAAAATCAATTACACACACTTGCCGGAATTTTTGCCTTTCTTGGTCTTATTGTTTCAACGCATGCTTCGCTACAAGCCCAAAATGGTTTCCCCGATCCCGGATTCGGAACGGGTGGGGAAGTGATTACACCACTAGGTGTATGGGGGAGTGCATGGGCCTATGAAGTTGCAGTGCAGACAGATGGTAAAATTGTAGCAGCTTGTTCGATTGATTATGGTGTTGCACTTGTTCGCTACAATAACGACGGTTCTATTGACTCTGATTTTGGTATTGAAGGAGTCGCTGTTTGCAGCCTGGAATGTGATTATACATTCGGCAGCTGTCTGGTTATTCAACCGGATGGAAAAATATTAACAGGTTCCAAAACCATGGGTATCGATAATAATCAGTTTGGAATGGCCAGATTTAATTCAAACGGCACGATCGATTCAACATTTGGTGAAGATGGTATAGTGATAACTGAATTTGATTGTAATCAGCGCCATGTTTTTGGCAGCTTGTTGATACAGCCGGATGGTAAGATTATCGGCTGCGGAACCTCCGAATGTGAAGATCCTGATCCGACTCATACGAAATTTGCTTTAATAAGATATCTTCCCGATGGTACTTTGGATTCAACATTTGGTGATGATGGCATTGTATTAGATGAACTTGGGTATTGGGGAACAGGCTCAGATATTGGTTTTGCAGGTGCCTTACAGCCGGATGGTAAAGTGGTAATGGCCGGCTGGTGCGGGGCACCTTATGCCGGATCAAATTTTGCCTTGATGCGCTGGAATACGGATGGTGTAAAGGATACCACCTTTGGTGAAAATGGTGGCGTGTTGTTTCTTTTCGGCACTGCACAGCAATCCGTTGCCCACGCATTGTGTATCCAGAATGACGGAAAAATTGTCGCTTGTGGTCGAGTAGAAAATGAATGCGGCGGGCCATCGGATTTCGGATTAGTTAGATTTAATTCCGATGGTAGTGTTGATTCTACTTTTAGCGAAGACGGATTTCTAACAGCAGATTATGGTGAAACTGCTGAAGAGTTATACGCTGTGCATCAACAGGTAGATGGCAAACTCGTTGTTTCCGGTTTTATGGGTTCGGATGCAGTGTTTTATTCCAAATTTGTAACGTTTCGATATCATACTGATGGAACTTTAGATACCGAATTTGGCACTGACGGAATGATCACTTCCGACTTTGATGTTGATGCAAGTCTATGTTATGGTTCAACTATTCAGGATGATGGAAAAATAATTGCCGCAGGATATACCTATGATATAAATGGTGATGAATCAATTGCAATTGCTCGATATGCCTCTTGCTCCGCTTATTTCACTTTATTCCCTGATGCAACCCCGCACGTATGGAAGGCCGTAAACATGGCTGTCGGCTCTGATCCGATGAGCTATGTGTGGGAGTGGGGTGATGGCACCTCTTCTACGGAACCATATCCCTCACATACCTATGCCGATTCCGGTTACTACGACATTTGCCTAACCATAACAGACGGACTTGGCTGCACATCAACCTATTGCGATTCATCAACTTACATTTACAGAATGTCTGATGAACTTGCTATGGTAACTATTAATGTATGGGAAGAATTACCGGTAGAAACAGAAACGATAACTGCTGATTTTTCAGTCACACCCAATCCATTTTCCGATCAAATTACAATTGAGATTCCGTCGGCTGTGTCAAGCAGTCCGAATGCAGAAATTTCAATATTTGATTTGGCTGGAAATATACTATTAACGCAAATCATCAGCGCTCCTCAAACAACTATCAATACATCTCAGTTGCCAACCGGTATTTATGTGCTTAGTTATCATAATGGACTGGAGTTTGGAACGGCCAAGTTGGTGAAAATGGAATGATAACTTGAAAAGTGCAGGTGAGCGTTTCAGACTGCTGTTAAAAGGTAAATTGAGGTAATATTATTGTGGTTGAGTGTGGTCATGTTGTTTTCCTTACTAATGTTTTTAAAATATTGTCAGAATTGATAGGCCCTGTTTGTATTCAATCAAAGTAATCTCTTCACCGATGGCATTACCAATATGAATTTCATTGTTGATGTTGTTTTTTAAGGCATAAACAAATACTGACATATCATTGATTTAAGGGTAAAAAAAAGACCGACCAGCATGCTGCTGGTCGGTCTTAAATAATTGTTTTCGATGTAGCCCAAAAGATACCATTATCGAACCAAATAGTGTTGAGAATGAAGGAGTTAAGGGATTTCAAATGCAATTTTTTCGCTAATATTACAACGCCTTTACAAATCATTAACCAACAATGAGCTTATTCGACAATATAAAAAAGGAAGAGGTTGAAATTATCGCAACTGTCAAGAAAATAGAAATCGTCTACACTTACAAAGGGGACATCCAGAAAATAACGCTCATCTGTGATTCAGAAAAGCTTAAAAAGGGTTACGAAACATATTTCAATTACTCAACTAAATGGTCGAAATTTAACCTTAAGTCTGGTGATAAGCTAAAATTTAAGGCAATTCTCAAAACCACCACAGTAACGGTTCATAAAGACGAAAGGTGGGTGGATGACTGGGGCACATTGCCAATTCACTTAACCGATATGGTAGATTTTATTGAAATACAAAGCCCTAAACAAATTATGTTGTTTTAACCACTCTTAATTTTTTAACGTTCCAATTTTAAATAAATGTCTAAAATTTAAATCCCAAATTCTATATATTTCAATGGATGCTATTTATTATTCAAAACCTGCAATGAATTTTATTCTATATAGCAAAATTAAGGTGGATTCATTTATAGTTTCTCACAAACAATATTATAGTCGTAAACCATTGATGTTACACCAGAACTTGTATAACCAACAGTAAATTGGATATTTGTACTAGCTTTAGCATAGATAGTCATACATCCGCTAATGACTCCTGTAGCTGTACTATTAGTTGCGCACTGATTAAAATTATTTATATTGTTTGAAGGCCATGTTTTTACCACATTATCAGTAGCACCTGTGTAGGAAACCGTGAATGGTCCTAAAATTGATGAGGTTGAGGCCTGAGTGGTGATAGTGCACACCCAACTTATTCTATAAAATCCATCAGCAGCAGGCGTTGTATATATTGTTGTTGCAGCTTGCGCTGCAGATTTATTTGTCGCTTGAGCAATTGCATATTCTGCAGGGACTCCATTGCTCACCGTAGCAATATTATTATATTTTGCGACTTTCCCATTTACATCTACTTGAAATTCACTATTATCTCCCACGGTGAATAGATTGTCAGGAGTCACGTCTTTACCTGCATTTATGTATACATGGTCGCCAGCATCATTATATAGCATAGTTAAAGCAGCTTCTGGCGTTCCAGCAGTCCTAAATCGAAATCCTACTCCCGAAGCTTGATCATTTCTGATATCGTCGATATATGCAAAATTTCCAGAATAATCGAACCATACATTAAGACCTCTATTTCCTGAAGCGTTCTGCATTAGTATTCCGGCATCTTTATTTGTTGCATTTGATTCAATTGAAAAAAACCTACTATCTGCAGTTGCATCCCAACCATTTGGCAATGAGGTATTGAATGAACTATGAGTTAATCCGGCATTTCCCTCAGGATCAATTAGCATACTTGTATGAATTGTGGTCGAATTAATTGGTGTAGTCCGCACTAGAGCATAAGTTCCTTGTCCAGATCCATCATGTGTTTCAGCTGCATAAATTCCAAAAACACCACGATTTGATGTTTCAAATGCACTTCCAGTATAACCTTTTCCTGAAAGCTCAATTAATCCTTGATCTACAACAGTTGCCTGAGGGGTGCCTTTACTACCAGAGGCTGTTCTACCAGTTACAGTAGCAAAATGACAATCGGGATAAACGCAATCTGTTCCACCATAGGTAGTAATATTAATTCCGCCATCTTGTGCGGGGCTGTCATCATTGGAGTCATGGTATATGTTGAAATCCAATTTGGGGTCAAATTCTTCACAATCAGATAGCACTAATTTACCCAGACTGGTAAATTGAAACCTTTGAGTTCCGGAAAAAGAACCATTAATAGCTTCACCTGTAACCCAACTCAGTCCAGTTGTATGTGCCCCGGAAAATGCTAATGAAGGATTAGCTGTAGTTCCATTTGATAAAAATAGTTTATCAGGAAATTCCTTATCTCCATCGCCGAATACCTGGGTAGATCCTGTATTATTGCTAATAATACCTTGCGTTCCTGACCCCACTATTGGTAAATCTGTTGCCAATATTGATCTGAAACTGGGGGTTCCCGACATCCCATCCGGTGAAGCGAAAAATAAATTTTGAGATTGACTGTCAAAGGTCAATGTGAGAGTACCCGTTGTTGTCACAGGTGAACCTGAAACATCAAACACTGCAGTAGGAGCAGCAAGTCCTACAGAGGTAACTTGAGCTTGCAAATAAATGCAACTACAAATTAGAATAAATAAAATTGAAACGGGTTTCATATTACTTAATTTTGGGTTAAAAAATAAATTTATTTAATAATTTCAATAGGGAATATATAAACCTTATCTGATACTACTGATAACAAATACAATCCTGAAAATGCCTCAGGTAAAGACATTTTTATTTCATTTGAAGAAAGAAAAGTAGAATAATAAAGCAATTCTCCAGTTATTGAGTAAATTTTAATTACTAAAAGTTCAATAATTGAGGAATTAACATAGATTTTGAATTCTCCAGTATTTGGATTAGGAAATATTTTATAAATTGAGGTATCAATATTTTCTATATAATTAAATCCTTCATCAACTGAACCATTACAGTTATCGTCTACGCCGTTTTCTAATTCAATTGCACCTGGATATACAAGAGGGTTTGAATCATCACAATCATCATCATTTAAAACAAATCCCATAATTGTAGAACAAGATATGGTGTCGATTAATGGATTACCATAACCATCCTCATCGTAATCCAAAAAGTAAGTAGTGAATGTTGCGTCTTCATCAAGAATACCATTACAATTGTCATCAATGTCATTACAAGAGTCGCCTTGATCTGGGTGTATCATGGGATTAAAATCATTACAATCAAAATTATTTTCAACAAACCCATCAGGAATGTAACATGCAACTACCGAATCTCCCATAGAACCATAACCATCTTCATCAAAATCTTTATAGAAAGTGTATAGTGTACAATCCTCAGGATAAAATTTAACTATCCAATAATCACCATTCCCAATGTTATCCTCATTTTTATCAGGCGAAATATTTGAATCGGAGGTTCCCCCAACTAAAAATCCACCATCAGGTGCTTGAATAATACAACATGCAAAATCACTACCAGTGCCTTGTAGGGAATTCTGCCATGAAATATTGCCAAGTGTATCTACTTTAATTATCCAATAATCTTCCATTCCATAATTACCCTCAACCTTATTGCCCGTCGAGCCTGATAATGAATAGCCGACGAGCGCAAACCCTTTGTCAAATGTTTGTATAATACCTTTTAAATAATCTGAATTATTTCCACCAAAATCGTTCTGCCATTCAACATTTCCTAAGGTGTCTAATGCAACTATCCAATAATCCAAATCACCAAAGCTTTCCGAAGTCTTATCTGCTGAAATATTTGATTTTGAGCTTCCACCTGTAATTAATCCATCATTAGAAATTAGATCCAATGTATAATTGTAATCAGCATCATTTCCTCCAATGGTGTTTTGCCAAATTATATTTCCTATAGAATCAATTTCAACTATCCAATAATCATGTGTGTTCAAACCGAACGGATTGAGAATACTTGCTTCCGTTTTATCACCTGAAATACCAGAATTTGAGTTCCCACCTATTAAATAATCACCTTTTTCGGTTTGCATTAATTCATATAATTCTTCAAAATTTAATCCTCCAATCGTATTTTGCCACAATATATTTCCAACACTGTCAAGCTTAACCACCCAATAATCTGTCCCTCCAATTGCATTTTCTGTTTTGTCTCCTGAGATATTTGAACTTGACCTCCCCCCAATCAGAAATCCATCATCATGTGTTTGAATTATGTCAGTTAATTGATCACTTGAAGATCCTCCAATCGTATTTTGCCACAATATATTTCCAACACTGTCAAGCTTAACCACCCAATAATCATCGCTTCCAAAATTTAATTCTGATTTATCTCCGGAAATACCTGATTCAGAATAACCACCAACCAGAAATCCTTTGTCGTTTGTTTCAATAACAGATGTTAAAATATCAGTCAGCGATCCTCCAATCGTATTCTGCCACAAAATATTTCCAACACTGTCAAGTTTAACTACCCAATAATCTAAATATCCGATATTATCCTCTGATTTATCCCCGAATATTGTTGATCCAGATGAACCACCAATTATATATCCACCATCATGGCATAAGGAAATACAAGATAAATTATCAGACGAACCTCCTCCAATCGTATTCTGCCACTCGATTTCCGGAGCTTGAGAATATGCGAACTCTACAAAGAATGCAAGAACAATAAATAATATTAATTTCATTATTCAATTAATTAAAATAACCAAGTTTTATTCTTTAACTACTTTTTGAATAAACTCATTTCCATCTGTAATTATTTTTAAGATATAAATACCAGAAGGATATTTACTGATATCAAATTTTGATAGTCCATTTTCAAAAAGAAGGTTTGTTTGTAAATAATATTTCCCAGAAATATCTGTAATAGAGACAGCTCGAGTTCTCGTAATAGTATTTTCAAAACTGATTACTATATTTCCGCTTGTCGGATTTGGATATACCCTAATCAATTTTAATTGATTATTTATTAGATTACCTTCCTTCATGGGTAAAGTTATAAATGTTTGAATTTCGGAAAAATCGCTTGACTCAGGTCCGCAATTACTTTTCACCTTCCATTCGTATGTAGTGAAAGGAGTTAACCCGGGCAAATTTTTATTATTGGAAACCGCTGTTTTTTTTGTCCAGGGCCCTGTACCTGAAATACGGTAATAAACTTTATAAGAATCTGCCGTCGGAATTATTGACCAATGCACTTTCGCAGAAGTAGAGGTAATATTATCTGAGAATAAACCCGTAGGAACGCCGCAAATTAATACGCTATCACCCATTAATTTAATTACCCAATAATCTGTGCTTCCAAGCGAAACTTCTGTTTTATCTCCTGAAATTCCCGAAGATGAATAGCCGCCAACTATAAAACCCCCATCCGAAGTTTCATCAATTGTATTAGGTGATTGAATTAAATCACCACTAGAGCCACCTATCACATTTTGCCAAATTATTGTTCCGGTTGAATTTAATTTCAGAATCCAATAGTCATTCCCACCAATTTTCGCTTCAGTCTTATCTCCAGAAATAACTGACCGGGAATAACCGCCTAAAAAATAACCGCCATCAGATATTTGTTGAATTGAATATAAATAGTCAGCATCTGTCCCACCAATTCCGTTTTGCCAAACAATGCCACCGGTTGAATTTAGTTTAACCACCCAATAATCATAATTGCCAATACCGGCATCGGTTTTATCTGCTGAAATTCCTGATAATGACCAGCCCCCTAAAATATAACCGCCATCAAGTGTTTGTTCGGCGGAAAATAAATTGTCCTCTGAGTTTCCTCCAATTGTATTCTGCCATTCAATTACCCCTAATGAATTTAGTTTGATCACCCAATAATCATTTCCTCCTAGACAAGCTTCTGATTTATCTCCAGCGATCCCGGAATTCGAGTAACCTCCAATGATGTAGCCTCCATCAGATGTTTGTTTAATAGTATTCAGATATTCATCAGACCAAGAGCCTATGTCATTTTGCCACACGATGTTACCGGCTGAATTAAGTTTAACTACCCAATAATCAGTGAGTCCAAAATTATTTTCAGTTTTGTCTCCCGTAATGTCAGATTTTGATTCGCCCCCTAAAATATAACCTCCGTCAGAAGTTTGTTGAACCGAATGTAAATAATCGTCTAAAGTCCCACCTATTGTATTTTGCCAAACAATGCCACCGGTTGAATTTAGTTTAACCACCCAATAATCAAAACCACCGATCGAGTTTTCAGTTTTGTCACCTGAAATTAGGGAATTGGAATAACCCGCCAAGATATAACCTCCATCAGAAGTTTGTTGAATGCAATTCAGATAATCATCTGAACTTCCTCCAATTGTGTTTTGCCACTCAATAAAACCGGCAGAGTTAAGTTTTATCACCCAATAATCTTGACCAGCATGAGTTTCCGTTTTATCACCGGAAATTATTGATTTGGAAGACCCACCGAGAATATAGCCGCCATCACTTGTTTGCTGTATAGAATTTAGTACATCATCTGAGCTACCTCCAATAGTATTTTGCCAGTCAATACTTGGTGATTGTGCAAATGTGCAACTTGCACATAATGAGATATTTATGAACAATATTTTAAACTTTTCAGCCATTCAGTTGGTTTTACCAAACTAAAGTTATTTTTTTTAATTGGTAAAAGCAACTCACAAGATGGATTTATTAGTAAAATTTTCGAAAAAATCATGATGATTCCAAATCCTTCAACACTTTGAGGCAGTTTATAACAGCACTAAAAAATATCATATGAATAATTGGTAAGAAATCCGATTTACTGCGGGAAAATTTTAATCAAAGCATACAGGAACGAGCCGGAAGAAATAGTAGGGGGAATACATGAACCTATTGTGAGCGAACAGGTGTTCGATACTGTTCAAAATGTATTGGCGAATAAGAAGAAAATTAAGGCGAAGCCTAAAACTAAATCAGATTTTCTACCGCTTCGCGGATTTTTGGTATGTCCTGACTGCGGAAAAAATCTAACAGGCAGCGCATCAAAAGGAAATGGCGGCAGGTATTTTTATTACCACTGCCAGCCCGGGTGTTCTCAAAGGGTGAAAGCTGATGTCGTTCATAATTCATTTTCGGAATGGTTGGATTCATTTTCCTTTAAACCGGAAGTAGCCGAGCTATACCTCGCTATCATTGAGGACACCTTCAAACTTGAGGAAGCGGATCGCACTAAGGAGATAAGGAGATTAAAGTGTGCAATAGATGAAATCAATTCCAACCTGCTGAAGGTCG
Organism: Chitinophagales bacterium; assembly: GCA_019694895.1. GTDB lineage: Bacteria > Bacteroidota > Bacteroidia > Chitinophagales > BACL12 > UBA7236. The sequence goes on along the minus strand of JAIBBA010000025.1, from coordinate 22,182 downwards.
AAAAGAAATATGTCAATGATGAGATTGAACGAGATTCGTATCTCCGGCTTAAAGAATCATATAAGCAGGAAGAATATGAATTAAGAGAACATCTTGCAAGATTGCAGTCTACGGATTCAGCATTCATGGAATATATGAAATATGGGTGTTCAGTTTTATCAAATCTACGTCAATGCTACGATACAGCTGATGTAGATGCAAAACAAAAGCTGGTTGGTTCGATATTCCCTGAAAAACTCATTATTCAGAATGGAAAGTATCGAACCACAAAAGAGAGTGAACTGATGCGGCTGCTTTGCTTGTCCGGTGCGGATTTCGGAATATCTGAAAATAAAAATTCCCGCAAAAGTGCGGGAAAATTCGCTATGGTAGCCCGTAGGGGAATCGAACCCCTGTTCCGAGAATGAAAATCTCGTGTCCTAACCCCTAGACGAACGGGCCTTGTCCGTAAAAGAGAGTGCAAAAGTATAAGATTTTTGCAAAACAGGGAAATATGTCACCAAAAATTTTGTTCCGACAGCCTACCTTTGCTCCCATTATGAGTACTAACTATCGCGTGGCCATCAACGGTTTCGGTCGTATTGGTCGCATCTTCTTCCGCAGAGCATTGCTCAAAGCAAATTTCGAAATCGTGGCTATCAACGACCTTACCGACGTGGATACCCTCGCCCATCTGTTGAAATATGATTCAGTGCATGGCAGATTTCAGGGTACGGTGTCCGTGGAAAACGGTAACCTGGTAGTGAATGGCAAGACCATTCGTGTTTCCGCCATGAAAGACCCGGCGCAATGCCCGTGGAAGGAACTCAATATCGACCTGGTGATAGAATCTACAGGCCTCTTCCTCTCACGCGAGAAGGCTGAGCTCCATATTCAGGCCGGTGCTAAAAAGGTATTGCTGTCGGCCCCTCCGAAAGGCGATGATATAAAAGCCATGGTGCTTGGAGTAAACGATGAAATCTTATCGCCTGCCGATAAAATCATCTCTAACGCTTCCTGCACTACCAACTGCGCTACGCCTATGATCAAGGTGATTCATGAGCATTTTCATATAGAATCTGCTTATATCACCACCGTTCACGCTTTCACCAGCGATCAGCGCCTGCACGATGCGCCGCATAAGGACCTCCGCAGGGCTAGGGCTGCTACATTGAATATGGTGCCTACAACAACAGGTGCTGCTAAAGCCGTTACCCTGGCCTTCCCCGAACTGAAAGGTCGCGTTGGCGGCGCCGGCATTCGCGTTCCGGTGGCTGATGGCTCTATTACGGATATCACTTGCACCGTAACCAAACCAACAACCATCGAAGAGGTGAATGCGAAATTTAAAGAAGCCAGTGAAACATACCTGAAAGGTATCCTCTCCTATGAAACAGATCCTATCGTTTCTGTCGACATCGTTGGCGATCCACATTCATGTATTTTCGACGCAGAGCTTACTTCTGTTATCGGCAATATGGTGAAAGTGCTGGGATGGTATGATAATGAATATGGTTATTCAAGCAGATTGGCAGATTTGACCGAGAGATTGGCAACAATGGCGTGAATTGGTAGTGAATGGTGAATGGTGAGCCTGCCTCGCCGATAGGCGGGTGGTGAATGGTGAGTGGTGAATGGTGAGCCTGCCTCGCCGATAGGCGGGTGGTGAATGGTGAGTGGTGAATGGTGAGCCTGCCTCGCCGATAGGCGGGTGGTGAATGGTGAATAGTGAATAGTGAGTGGTGAGTAGTGAATAATACTTGATACCTGATACCTGATACCTGATACTTGATACCAATTCAAGATACCAATTCTCAGTGAATGTTGAGCAATTAACTGATAATAAAATTACTTGGAGATTTAATTAAAAAATCATTATAAAAATGAGAACGATTCAGGATTTTAATTTTGCTGGAAAGAGAGCGGTGATACGTGTCGATTTTAATGTGCCGCTCGATAAAGCAACATTCGCTGTTACCGACGATACACGCCTTCGCGCAGCATTGCCTACCATCAATAAAATATTACATGATGGTGGTTCTGTTGTGTTGATGTCGCATCTTGGCCGACCAAAAGGCGGACCTGAAGATAAATATTCACTGCGTCATATCGTTGCGCATTTGTCGCAATTGCTGAATCGCGATGTGCAATTTGTAAATGATTGTATTGGCGATATGGTAATGTCGGCAGCCAGGCAATTACAACCGGGACAAGTATTATTATTAGAGAATTTGCGTTTCCATCCGGAAGAGGAAAAAGGTGATCATGCATTTGCAGAACAACTGTCGAAATTAGGAGATGTATATGTAAACGACGCTTTCGGAACTGCTCACCGTGCGCATGCATCTACAACAATTATTGCGAATTATTTTAATACCGGAAATAAAATGTTCGGCGCCTTAATGGCAGCTGAAGTAAGCGCAGGAAATAAAGTATTGCATCAACACGAAAAACCTTTTACCGCTATCATTGGTGGTGCAAAGGTTTCTGATAAAATTCTCATCCTCGAGAAATTATTGGAGAAAGCAGATAATGTAATTATCGGTGGTGGAATGGCATATACTTTCTACAAAGCAATGGGCGGACAAATCGGAAATTCATTGTGTGAGGAAGAAAGATTAGATACGGCTAAACAATTATTAGAAACGGCAAAAGCAAAAGGCGTAAATATATTATTGCCTGTTGACAGCATTACAGCGGATAAATTTGATAATGATGCCAATATCGGATCTGCCAACAGCGATCAGATTCCTGATGGTTGGATGGGATTAGATATTGGTGAAAAAGCGATTGCCGATTTTACAGCTGCAATCCTCAAGTCGCGCACTATTTTATGGAACGGACCAATGGGTGTTTTCGAAATGACCAATTTCTCAAAGGGAACAATAGCTATTGCTCGTGCAATTGCAGAAGCTACAGCTAATGGTGCATATTCTCTTGTTGGTGGCGGTGATAGTGTTGCCGCTGTAAATAAATTTAACCTGGCCGATAAAGTCAGCTATGTATCTACAGGTGGTGGTGCCATGCTCGAATTTTTTGAAGGAAAGACTTTGCCGGGTGTGGCTGCGATAGCAGATTAAAAAAAACTTTCTAATCGCTTACGCCCTTATCGTTAGCGGAAAATTAAAATGACCTCCTTCGGGAGGTTTTTTTATTTGTATCTGCTGTTTACATTTATCGCCTTGTTTACCCCTTATGCCTGAAAATTGGCACCATATTCCTTTTCTGCGATTTTTGCTTCCACTTGTTTGTGGTGTATTAATCGCTTTGCAATTGCATGATTGTTATTGGTGGATTTACGGACTCTTTTTCGTTTTATTTATTGCTTATTTATTCATCGGCATAGTAACAGGTTGGACTGTAAAATTCCGAAGCCAGACACTTGTTGCTTTTTTATTGCAAGGTATGTTTCTAAGCGCCGGTATGGCATTAGTGCAATACCAAACACCATGGTATCGCAGCGATTATTTTATGCGTGATGCCGATAGCAGTACGGTATTTCTATGTCGATTGCAAAAGCCGCCAAGCATTGGAGAGCATAGTATTAAATTGGAGATGTTGGTTGAAGGAAAATGGCAACAGGATAAATATTCCTCTGCATCAGGAAAAACAATGATATATGTTCGGCGTGATAGTACGAAAATGGATTTACCTGTTTATGGCGATTACGCATTAATTGAAAATTGTTTCAAATCTCCGGACCCGCCGAAAAATCCCAATACCTTTGATTTTCCAAAATATTTACGTGGTATTGGCATCGCACATATTGCCCGCGTAGATGCATCGCAATTGGTGTTTACAGGTGAGCGACATCAAAAATTGTGGTGGACATTTATTTTTCGTGCGAGAGAAATGTTTCATGATGCTGTGATGCGCGAAGTGAAAAATGGCGATGCTCAATCTGTTGGCGAAGCATTAGTGATAGGCACAAAAACTGCCATTGATCCGGAGGTGCAACAAGCTTATGCCAATACAGGCACCATGCATGTGCTGGCAGTTTCCGGATTGCATGTTGGTATTTTATTCGCGGTATTGGAATTCTTATTAAATCCAATATCATGGTTCAAAAGAAATAAGTATGGAAGGGTGTCAAAATTCTTATTTATTATTACAATAATATGGTGGTATGCGTGCTTGACCGGTTTATCTGCCAGCGTAAACAGGTCTGCCGTAATGTTCACATGCCTGGCTACCGGAAAATTATTCAGCAGGCAAAATAATTCGTTTAATGTATTATTTGTGTCCATGTTTTTATTATTGGTAGATGATGCCCGATGTATCACACAGGTGGGATTTCAACTATCATATCTCGCAGTGGGCGGGATACTTTTTTTTCAACCTTATCTGCAAAAATTATGGCGACCGAAATGGAAGATTTTAAATCATATCTGGACAATGACGACTGTTTCAGTAGCCGCACAAATTAGTACATCGCCGATATCTCTGTTTTATTTCCATCAGTTCCCGAATTATTTCTTGTTGTCGAATATGCTGGCAATCCCAATATCATTTGTTGTGCTGGTTTTGGGATTGATATTTTTCGTGGTGAATGGAATTCCGTTTTTGGGACCGGCAACAGGTATGGCTTTAGATTATTCCCTGCGATTATTGAATGGTTCTGTTATGGCAGTTAATCAGATGCCGGGAGCGGTGATTAATAACATTTATATCAATGAATGGCAGTTAGGCATCTTGTATGTTTTTGTGCTGCTATTGGGAATTGCACTTTTGAGCAAGCAAACTATGTATCTGTTTCGTGCTGCTTTTTGTTTATGTATCGTTTGGATGCTGGCTGTTTTTAGGGATGTTAAGGCCCGCGAAGACAGGAGATTGGTTGCCTACAGTATCAGAGACCACGACTGTATGTTGCTGCAGGGGGCGGGTGATGCCATTTTATTATCTGATACTCTGATTGACCAAAACAGCTCCATTTGGACACTGAATATCAGGAATGATGCATTGAAGTCAGGTGTTATGCCCGATTTTGCCCTTTTTAGCCTTCAGGAGCCTTTTAACGGGGCTTCTAGTGTCCTATACGGCTATCCTTGGCTAATCGGAGGGGGTAAGGTGGTTTTTCTGCTTGATCCCACTTCTGTACACCAACTGCCAAAAAGCGCCCCTGAAGCAGACTGGGTGTACATTCTGGGCAATCCCTTCATCAACCTACCCGACCTGCAATCGCGCTTCCCCAATGCCACCTTCGTAATCGGCGGAAGTACTAGTTACAAGCGGCATTCATACTATTTGAATACCTGTAAAAAGCTTCAAATTCCCGTCCATTCCCTTCGATTCGACGGAGCTTTGGTATTGGAATGAAGTAGCCTTGCTGTGTAAGTGGTCCTCCAAAGCGGGCCTCATCGCTACTTTATGCACAGGGTGTGAAAAGCTCCCTACAAACCAAGCTCAAACCCTTTCCTGCAGCGTATTTCATTGATTCTCACATTTGTGTATAAACCATGTGCATTCCGTGTGCAAAAATTTTCAAAGCACCGAAGTGTACAAAAGTGTACAAAAGTGTAATAATCTGTCTAAGTTTACGTTCAAATTAGCTCCAAGACCAGCAATATGGCATTCCTGATCGGTGAATATGAGTGTACTCTTGACGTGAAACAACGTATCCGCGTTCCTGCGGGGCTGTTAGGGCAGCTCACAGGCGATGACGCCGGAAAGTTCGTGATCACGCGTGGTATTGACCCATGCCTTTATCTATACCCGATGAGTGAATTTCATATAATAATGGACAAGGTGAACCAGATTCCGGAGTATTCGGAGGAGGATAGGGAGTATAAGCACATGTTTTTCAGTGGTACTTCCATTCTTCAGATCGATTCTGCTGACCGCATTTTGTTGCCGAAGTTGCATTTGGCGCATGCCGGTATTGTAAAGGAAATGGTGATGACTTGCGAGAAGAACAAAGTGGTGGTTTGGTCTATGGAGCGATTCCGTGAGAAGTTCCTCAACCGCTCTTCACTCGATTACCAGCAGCTTGCTGAAAAAGTACTCGGCAAATATGGTTTATGAGCGAGGCGTATCACATACCTGTTCTTTTACATCCGAGCATACAGGCATTGATCACCGACCCCGATGGTATCTATGTAGATGCCACTTTTGGAGGCGGCGGGCATAGCAAGGCGATTGTGGAGCAGCTTTCTCCAAAGGGGAAATTATTCTGCTTTGACCAGGATCCCGATGCAAAAAAAAATTTCATCGATGCGTTTAGCGCTACTAACGCAACTTTCATTCCGCAGAACTTCCGCCATATGCAGAAGTTTCTGCGGGTGAATGGTGTTTCAAAGGTGCATGGTATTCTGGCAGATCTGGGTGTCAGCTCGCATCAGTTCGATACCGGCGACCGCGGTTTTTCAATACGTTTCGATGGTCCGCTCGATATGCGGATGGCACAGCAGGGAACACAATCGGCATACGCCCTGATCAATGAAAGCAGCGCTGAACAATTGCAATACATTTTTGGCCACTACGGCGAAGTACGCAATGCACGGCAACTTGCCAATGCCATTGTGCAAACAAGAAATCTCTTCGCAGCAACCGGCGGTATTCGCACCACCACACAATTGCGAGATGTGGCGCTGACAGTACTCAAAGGCGAAAAAAATCCATACCTGGCTCAAGTATTCCAAGCGCTTCGCATCGCCGTGAACGATGAGATGCGCGCATTGGAAGAAATGCTCGAAAGTGCAGCTTCATTGCTGATGCCGCAGGGCAGACTGGTGGTAATCAGTTATCACAGTCTTGAGGACAGGCTCGTGAAAAATTATATGCGGGCAGGAAATGCAGCAGGTGAAGCTGAAGAAGATATCATGGGCAGAAAAAATGTACCATTTAAGGTGATCACCAGAAAACCTGTGGTAGCCGATGACGAAGAATTATCAATAAATCCACGCGCTCGCAGTGCAAAAATGCGTGTGGCAGAAAAAATATAACGCGCAAACCAACTATGGCGCAACAAGAAAAAAATAATAAAGGAAAGGAACAAAAAAGAAGCCTTGCATCAATGCTGAAATCATTTGATGAGGTTGCTTTTTTTAAGTGGGAAAATATTCTCGCGAATATCCCTTATTTCTTGTTCCTCGTAGTGATTGGTATTTTTTATATATGGAATAATCACCGCGGTGTTGCTATGGATCGCGATATCCGTGATCTGAACACGCATCTCCTCGAAAAACAATATTTCTATAACGCCACAAGCGACTCTCTCACACAACAGAGTCGCCAAAGCACAGTGGCGCGCATGGTAGACACACTGCAGATGCAAGAATTATCGCATCCGCCATATACCATTAAAACGAACGATGGAAAACACTAAGAAAGACATATTATGGCGTTTATACCTCACCTTCGCAGGTATAGTATTGCTGTGTCTGGCAATTATTGCACAGATCGTCAACGTGTCTTTTGTGCATGGTGAAACCTATCGTGCAATGGCCGACAGTGTGCGCACGAAACAAGTGAGCATTCCGCCTGCTCGTGGTTCTATTTATTCTGATAAACATGAGGTGCTCGCCACATCATTTCCATATTTCAATATTTATATGGATCCATGTGCGGCATCTGAAGTAGATTTTCGTCGCGATGTAGATTCACTGAGTATTGCTCTCGCTCGTTTATTTAAAGATAAACCTGCCTCCGCATATAAACAGAAAATTACTACAGCACGCAAACAGGGCAAAAAATATCTCGAGATTCATAAGCGCGTTACCCTCCCGCAAAAACAACTCATGCAAACATTTCCATTGTTTCGCATCGGGCAAAATGGAGGAGGATTTATTGTAGAGCCGTATGAAAAACGCGAGTATCCATATGGCAGTCTGGCAGTGCGTACCATTGGCTACGTACGCAATGGAAGAGGTATTGGTCTCGAAGGTGCCTATGACACTTTATTGAGTGGTAAACCCGGCATGGCTGTGATGCGCAAAGTTGCAGGTGGTTCATGGATTAGATTAAGCGAGCAAAATGAAATCGATCCGGTAGATGGTGTAGATATCATCACCACACTCGATATCAATATGCAGGACATCACCGAAACTGCACTGCGCAATGCATTAGTAAAAAATAATGCAAAGTGGGGGACAGCAGTGGTAATGGAAGTGAAAACCGGAAAAATTAAAGCCATTTCAAATCTCAGTCGCGAATCGGAAGGTGTTTACCATGAGGATTATAATTATGCCATCCTCGAAAAAGTGGAGCCCGGTTCTACATGGAAATTATTTTCATTGATGTGTTTGTTTGAAGATGGATTATCTATCAATGATCATGTCGATTTAAATTTTGGGCAATATCCTTTTGCCGATCGTATGATGAAGGATAGTGAGCCACATGGCAGACGTGATGTTACGGTGAAGACTGCTTTTGCTTTATCATCAAATGTAGGTATATCAAGACTGGCGTGGGATATGTATCAAAAGGATCCGGAGACTTATGTAAAACATTTACAAGAATCCGGCATAGTGAATGTAACCGGTGTGGAATTACCGGGAGAACCTAAGCCATATTTCAAACAAGATCCATCAGATAAAGATCATTGGTATAAAACTACTGTGCCATGGATGAGTGTCGGATATGAATTGTTGATCACACCATTGCAACTGGCAACTTTTTATAATGCTGTAGCCAATGACGGTGTGATGATGAAACCTTATTTGGTGGAAGAAACACAACAGCATGGTAAAACATTGCAGAAATTCGAACCTGTTGTTTTAAATGAAAAACTTTGTTCAAGCAAAACAATCGATCAGTTGCATCAGTGTTTGTTGGCTGTAGTGGATAGCGGTACTGCTAAACATTTGAAAAACGATTATTACAAATTCGCAGGTAAAACAGGTACTGCACAGTTGCTGGAAAATGGCGTTTACGGTCATAATTACTTGTCAAGTTTTGCAGGTTACTTTCCGTATGATAATCCAAAATATACCATTGTAATAATAATTAACTCGCCTTCAAACGGTCCATTTTATGGTGGTGCTGTAGCAGCTCCGGCTTTCAGGGAAATCGCGGATAAGGTGTATTCGCATTTTGTAAATATGCGAGAGCCGGTAAATGCGCCAAGTGCTGCAAATACCGGTGTACAGGCCTTTTCAAAGGGATATGCCTACGACTATCGTCAGATCTTTAAAACACTCAAAGTGAATGAAGATTTTAATGATAATGAAGAATGGATAGCCGTTTCTGCAAATGGAAATAATTCGGAACATACAGAATTAAAAACATATCAATATACGATGCCTGATGTGCGTGGAATGGGATTGCGAGATGCCATGTATCTGTTAGATACCTACGGTTTAAATGTTGCTGTTTCCGGAGCAGGAAAAGTTACCATTCAAAGCATCCCTCCCGGAACAGCCATTCAAAAAGATAATTATGTAATGCTAACCCTGGAATGAAATCATTAAAAGACATATCATCTCAGGTGCGCATATTGTCGCAACACGGTGTAAGCCTCACGTCGGTTCAGATTATTGGTATTACAGCTGATAGTCGCCGCGCTGCAGAAGGTATGTTGTTTGTAGCCGTGAAAGGAACTACTGTAGATGGATATGATTTTATTCCAACCGCCATCGCTCAGGGAGCTGTTGCTATTGTTGCTGAAAGAAAAATAGAGGTGCCGGATAATGTATGCTTGATTATTGTAGACAATGCTGCAGCTGCTTTAGGAATAATGGCGCATGCATTTTATGATTACCCGTCAACAAAATTAAAACTCGTTGGTATCACAGGTACAAATGGAAAAACTACCACAGCAACATTGTGCTATCATGTAATGCGTGATTTAGGTTTTAATACGGGTTTGATTTCCACGGTTGAAAATAAAATTAACGAAGAGGTAATACCTTCAACACATACCACACCTGATCCGGTGCAATTAAACGCACTCCTTGCTAAAATGGTTGATGCCGGTTGCGCTTATGCATTCATGGAAGTAAGTTCGCATGCAGCACATCAGCATCGCATAGCGGGACTGCAGTTTGTTGGAGGTGTATTTACTAATATCACACATGATCACCTCGATTATCACAAAACATTCAAAGATTATATCGACGCGAAGAAAATGTTCTTCGATGGCCTGACTTCAGATGCATTTGCACTTGTGAACTCCGATGATCGCAACGGCAAGATTATGTTGCAAAACTGTAAAGCGAAGCATGCAACTTTCAGCGTTTTAGGTACAGGTGATTTTACCGCTCGTATTAAAGAGAATGTAATCAGCGGACTCGTTTTGCAGTTGGATGGAGTTGAATTTCACTCATTGCTATTAGGTGAATTCAATGCATGGAATATTCTCACGGTATACGCCATTTTCAGATTACTCGGATTTGAAAAACAACAAGTGCTTACCGTATTGAGTGCTCAAAAGCCTGTTGAAGGAAGATTTGATGTGCTTTATACCGGCGACAGATCAATTACCGGTGTGATAGATTATGCACATACACCTGATGCCGTTGAAAAATTATTGTCAACCGTGCGATCAATGCTAAAAAAAGACCAACACCTCTTAACTGTTGTTGGTTGCGGTGGCGATCGCGATCGTGGAAAGCGACCTGTGATGGCTGCTACGGCGGCAAAAATCAGCGATAAAACAATTCTCACTTCAGATAATCCCCGCAGCGAAGAACCAGATGCCATCATCAAAGAAATGGAATCCGGTTTGAATGAAGAAACAAGGAAACACAGCTTGTCGATCACTGATAGAAAAGAAGCGATACGCACTGCTGTTATGCTGGCGAAAAAAGGTGATGTGATTTGTGTTGTTGGCAAAGGACATGAAAAATATCAGGAGATAAAAGGAGTAAAATATCCATTCGACGATAAAGAAGTATTGCGCGAAACATTTAAAACCTTGGCCCACTAATGTTATACTATTTATTTAATTGGCTTGATCAACAATACGATGTTCCCGGTGCGGGGATGTTTCAATACCTCTCGTTCCGCGCAGGTTTGGCCGTATTATTATCGTTGATCTTCTCCATCGTTATCGGCAAACGACTCATCGCTTATCTGCAGAAAAAACAGATTGGCGAAAGTGTTCGCGATCTTGGACTGGAAGGCCAGTTAAGTAAAAAAGGTACACCTACAATGGGTGGTATAATCATTATTCTTTCATTGCTTATTCCGGTTTTATTACTTGCCGACCTGAAAAATATTTATGTCATCCTCATGCTCATCGTAACTGTTTGGATGGGATTGATAGGATTTTTGGATGACTATATTAAAGTATTCAGAAAAAATAAAGAAGGCCTCCGTGCAAAATTCAAACTGATGGGTCAGGTTGGACTGGGAGCTATTGTTGGACTTGTTTTGTATTTCAGCGATGACATCAAACTCCGTGATTATGACATGGTATATGTATATGCTGTTGAAAATGGACAGCCTGTCGGCAGGCCAATAGATGCCTATCCTGCAAATGACACACGATTGGAAAGTGATGGTATTCTGAATTCTGACAGCACGCATTTTTTAAGTCACGATACCAGATCAACAAAGTCTACAATTCCACTCGTAAAAAATAATGAATTTGATTATGAGTGGTTGGTGTCATGGGCATCGCCGGAAACACAGAAATGGCTATTCCCGATAGTTTTTGTTGCTATAATTATAATAATTATCACTGCTGTATCCAATGGTGCAAATCTCACCGATGGGCTAGATGGATTGGCGGCAGGCACATCAACTATTATCGTACTTACATTATTAATTTTCGCCTATATCGCGGGTAACTCCATTCTTAGTGATTATCTGAATATCATGTACATACCTGACTCCGGAGAATTGGTAGTATTCAGCGCAGCATTGATCGGAGCCTGCATCGGATTTCTATGGTATAACGCCTTTCCGGCACAGGTATTTATGGGCGATACAGGAAGTTTGACATTAGGCGGTATCATCGCTTCATTGGCAATTGTCATCCGCAAGGAATTATTAATTCCTGTTTTATGCGGAATATTCCTGGTAGAGAATTTATCTGTAATGATACAGGTGAGTTATTTCAAGTATACCAGAAAAAAATATGGTGAAGGAAGACGCATTTTTCTGATGAGTCCACTTCATCATCACTATCAGAAAAAGGGCATGTTTGAAACTAAGATTGTAACACGTTTTTGGATCATCACCATATTATTAGCTATTGTATCCATCGTAACACTTAAAGTGCGTTAATGGCAAAAAAGCTCGTCATATTAGGCTCCGGTGAAAGCGGAACAGGTGCTGCAATCCTTGCACAACAGCAGGGGTTTGAGGTATTTGTTTCCGACAAGGGGAAAATACGCGACAGCTATAAGCATGAACTTTCTTCGCGCGGTATAGCATTTGAAGAAGGTAAGCATTCTATGGATATAATTCTTGCTGCCGATGAGATCATTAAAAGTCCGGGCATACAAGAGAAATATGATGTGATGAAGCAAATTCGCGCAGCTAATAAAATTGTTGTTGGCGAGATTGAATTTGCATGGCGTTATTGCAAAGGAAAGGTAGTTGCTATCACGGGAAGCAATGGAAAATCTACCTGTACTTCGCTTACCTACCACATGATGAAAAAAGCAGGTTGCGATGTGGCAATCGGAGGGAATATCGGTAAGAGCTTTGCTGAATTGGTTGCGCATACCAATCATGAATATTATGTATTGGAAGTAAGCAATTTTCAATTGGATGATGCTGTTACATTCAAACCGATGATCAGTGTATTACTCAATATTACCCCCGATCATCTCGATAGCTATAATTATGAATTTCAAAAATATATCGATTCAAAATTCCGAATCACCATGAATCAAACGGATGGCGATCATTTCATTTACTGTGCCGATGACCCGGTAACAAGTGAAGAAATGCTAAAACGTCATTCTCCATTTCTGAGTAACCCGGCCAACTTACTCACATTCACGCTGGATGACCGACAGCATGAAGGTGCATGGGTGGCTGATAATTCCATTCATATTCAAATCAACAAAAACCACTTCACAATGACCATTAATGAATTAGCGCTACAAGGTAAACACAACCAGTACAACAGCATGGCCGCGGGAATCGTAGGCAAAGTACTGGGATTGAAAAATGAAAGCATCCGTGAGAGCTTTACAGATTTCAGCGGACTCGAACACCGACTGGAATTTGTTGCAAAAGTGCACGGCATTTCATTTATTAACGATTCGAAAGCAACCAATATCAACAGCACATGGTATGCACTTGAAAGTCAGGCAGACCCTGTCATCTGGATAGTTGGTGGCATCGATAAAGGGAATGATTATTCTCTTATTGCAGATCTCGTGAAAAAGAAAGTAAAAGCCATTGTTTGTCTGGGAAAAGACAATACGCGTATTCACGAAGCATTCGGAAAAATGGTGGATATTCTTGTAAACACCGAAACAATGGAAGATTGCGTGCAAATGGCTTATCGCCTTGGCAAAAATGGCGATATCGTTTTACTGTCGCCTGCATGTGCATCTTTTGATTTATTCGAAAATTTTGAAGATCGCGGCAACCAATTTAAAAAACAGGTGCGCTTGTTGTAATCCTGTGGTCATTTAATTCAACCATCACCAATAGCGTTTATGTCTAACTCAATACAATATCTGTTCAGCAGAGTGAGAGGCGACCGGTACATCTGGTTGGTGGTTTTTGTATTGTCTGTATTTTCCATTCTTGCAGTGTATAGTTCAACAGAAACACTTGCATATCGTTCAGCCGGTGGAAATACAGAGTATTATCTGGTCAAACACTCGGTCATCTTGTTGTTTGGTATCGTGCTGATGTATCTCAGTCACCTCATACCATATAAATATTACAGCAGAATTGCCCAGATATTATTATGGCTGAGCGTTCCGGCATTACTCTACACCATGTTTCTTGCACCGGAAGTAAACGATGCATCGCGATGGATCACTTTGCCGGTTATCAATCTTACGTTTCAAACATCTGACCTTGCGCGTTTTGCACTCATCATGTATACCGCGCGGGTGCTTTCGAAAAAACAAGATAAGGTCGATTCGTTTAAAGAAGCTTTTATTCCGGTAATTCTGCCGATAGCAATTATTTGTGCATTAATTCTCCCGGAAAATTTATCTACTGCGAGCGTGTTATTTTTTACATGCATCGTGTTGATGTTTGTGGGTAGAGTGAAATTCAAATATATATTACTCACCATCGGCGCAGGTATTGTGTTGATAGGATTGATCATTGCATTGGCATATGCATTTCCGCACGTGGGACGTATGGGTACCTGGAAAGCGCGTGTAGATAGCTTTGTTGACGGTGGAACTTCTGATGATACCTATCAGGTAGATCAGGCGAAAATCGCCATCGCCAAAGGAGGAGTGTTCGGTGTTGGACCGGGAAATTCTACACAGAAAGATTTCCTTCCGTATCCTTATGCCGATTTCATTTTTGCAACCATTCTCGAAGAATATGGATTAATGGGAGGCATATTTGTGATATTTCTGTACTTGGTTTTCTTATATCGATGTATCAAAATCGTAGTAAAGGCACCTACTAGTTTTGGTGCATTGCTGGCTGTAGGATTGGGACTGTGTTTGTGTATTCAGGCATTTATAAATATGGGAGTTGCCGTTCACTTACTGCCTACCACCGGTTTGACATTGCCATTAGTCAGCATGGGTGGAACCTCTTTGTGGTTTACCAGTCTTAGCATAGGTATTATTTTAAGTGTAAGTAGAGAAATTGAAAAAGCTGATGAAGTTGAGGAGGAAGATGAACAAACGGAAACTGAAGAACAATCTGAAGAAGAACCGGAATTAGCTAAATAGATATTAAATAAGAAGCATTGGCATCATCAATCAACATATTAATAAGTGGCGGCGGAACAGGAGGCCATATTTTTCCTGCCATTGCCATCGCAAACGAAATAAAACGACGTAGGCCTGATGCCAATATTTTATTCGTTGGTGCGCAGGATAAAATGGAAATGGAGAAGGTGCCAAAATCAGGATATCCGATTGAAGGCTTGTGGATCAGTGGCTTTCACCGAGGTTTGGATTGGCGCAATTTAATGTTTCCGATAAAATTGATTTCCAGTTATTTCAAATCCGGCAGCATCGTAAAAAAATTCGAACCGGATATTGCCATCGGAACCGGTGGATTTGCAAGTGGACCTGCTCTGAATGCAGCACTTCGTCATCAAGTGCCGATCATAATCCAGGAACAAAATTCATATCCCGGAGTTACCAATAAAATACTGTCGAAGAAGGCAAAAGCAGTATGCGTGGCCTATGATGGTATGGAGCAATTCTTTCCCGCAGGAAAAATTGTGAAAACAGGAAATCCGGTAAGACAAAATATAGTGCTTTGCAATGTGAAACCTGAAAAGGCGCGTGCCGATTTTGATATCGATATCGATAGCAAAGTATTATTTGTTGTTGGTGGAAGTTTGGGATCGCGCACGCTTAATAATTGCATGATAGGCGGTTTGCAAGAACTTGCAGATGCCGGCATTCAAGTTATCTGGCAGACAGGAACGGCCATGTATGAAATGTGTAAACATGCTGCGAAAGGATATGATAATGTCCGGGTATTGGATTTTATTGCCAATATCGATCACGCATATGCCGCCGCAGATATCATAGTTTCAAGAGCAGGGGCTATTGCCATTTCGGAATTATGCCTTGTAGGGAAACCTGTAATTCTGGTGCCATTTCCTGCTGCTGCAGAAGATCATCAAACAAAAAATGCAATGGCGTTAGTGAAAGAAAATGCCGCCATGCATATTGCAGATAAATCGGCACCTGTAGAATTAATACCAAACGCCATTCAATTGATGCAAGATCATGATAGACGGTCGTTAATGGCACAACGCATTAAGAATTTTGCAATTGCTGATGCAGCAGAGCGTATTGTTGATGAAGTATTTAAATATGTCGAAGCAAAATAAATAATGGATATCGCGCAAATAAATAGGGTTTATTTTATTGGTATCGGTGGCATCGGTATGAGTGCACTTGCGCGTTACTTTATGCGACAAAAATGTGTAGTGTCTGGATATGATCGCACAGAAACAGAAATTACCGATGCATTGCAACACGAAGGTGCTCAAATTCATTTTAGTGAAGATCTTACACAAATAGACACCCAAGCAGATCTCGTAATTTATACGCCTGCAGTTCCGCCAACGCATGCCGAATTAATATACTATCGCGACAATGGATTTACCGTGCTGAAACGCAGTCAGGTTCTGGGTTTGATAACTAAAGACAAGTTTGTGATTGCAGTAGCCGGCTCGCATGGTAAAACTACTGTATCGAGTATGATTGCCTGGATTTTGAAAAATAGTGGTTACGATTGCACTGCTATTCTTGGAGGTATCTCAACAAATTTTAATTCGAACTATGTCATGGGTTTTAACGATGTTTTTGTTGTTGAAGCCGATGAATATGACAGATCCTTTTTGCAATTATCGCCAAATATTGCTGTGATCACTGCTACAGACTCCGATCACCTTGAAGTGTATGGTACCCAGGAAGCAATAGAAGCAACATTTCTTGAATTTGCCAACAGGATAAAAGAAAATGGATTGCTGATTTCGAAACCTCGATTGGGTGTATTCCAAAAATATCAGCGCGATAAGCGTGGATATGACCTGACAGATAGTAAAGCCGATTTGTATGCCGTAACCTACGCATATGAAGGGGATCGTTGTCATGTCACATTGAATGACGGCTATGAATTTTACTTGGGATATCCGGGAGTGCATAATATCGAAAATGCCATCGCCGCAATATCTGTTGCACTACATTTGAATATTCACCCGGACTTGATATCACGCGCTATTACAGCCTTTACCGGTGTGCATCGTCGTTTTGAATTAGTGAACGGAGTTTTTGGGAAAATTCCATATTACGACGATTATGCGCATCACCCTGAGGAGATAAAAATGTTTCTCACCAGTATTAAGCAATTATTTCCGAATAAAAAGATTACGGCAGTATTTCAGCCGCATCTCTTTACCAGAACACGAGATCTTGCTGATGGATTTGCCACAAGTTTAGATATTGCTGATGAGGTGATTTTATTACCCATTTATCCGGCACGTGAAGAACCAATTCCCGGTGTTACCGCCAATAACATTCTCGACCGCATGAAGAACCCGCATCGCCGCATACTCGAGAAGGCTGATTTGATTAAATATGTTTCCAAGGCCGACATCGAAGTGTTTTGTACTATCGGTGCCGGTGATATCGATAAACTTGTTCAACCCATTGCAGAGATCTTAAAAGGCCGATGACCGGAAAACAAAAGATAATGCGCGTTTTCGGTATCCTGCTGCTGGTAGCATGCGGAACAGGATTGCTGTTGTTAACGGCTTTCAATGCCGATAGACAGGATGCAAGCGCCTGTATCGATGTGCAAATTCATGTGGATGAAGAGCGCGGTATTTATTTTCTCGATGCCAATGATATACGCACTATCCTGGCAACAGAATACGGCGATTCGGTGAAAGGCGATGCACTCGGATCAATACGTGTTGGTCGCATCGAAACTTTACTCGAACGCAATCCATACGTCGATGATGCTGAAACCTGGGTTGATGCAACAGGAAAATTGCATATCGAAATTGTCCAAAAACAACCTATTGCTCGCGTTATTAACAAGTATGGTGTTAATTATTATATTAATAATATAGGTAATAAGATACCAATCAGCGATAAATTTACAGCCCGTGTACCTGTCGTTACTGGCAGCATAGAAGAGGGCATTCATAACGCAGACATGGCAACAACCTCGGCGCTACAAAACATACTCAAAATCACGCGTTTTATTAACGCAGATCCATTCTGGAGCGCTCAGATTGAACAAATTGCTGTCGCCAATGACGGCACTTTCACCCTCATCCCTAAGCTTGGTGACCACAAGATACTGTTTGGAGGTATCGCACACATGGAAGAAAAATTCCGGAAAATGCAGGTTTTTTATACCGAAGGCCTGAATCATACCGGTTGGAATACATACAGTGCTTTTCAATTGGATTTTGAAGGGCAGATCGTTTGTGAAAAAAACAAGAACTATGAACAACAGTAACCGTATCATCACCGGACTCGACATCGGAACAACGAAGATCTGCGCTATCGTAGGTAAAATCACCGATCATGGAAAAATCGAGATCCTCGGCATGGGAAAAGCGGATTCATTCGGCGTTATGCGCGGCGTGGTTGCCAATATCGATAAAACGGTAGAAGCTATCCGCAGAGCCGTTGCCGAAGCTCAAGAGAAAAGTGGCGTCGAAATCAATGAGGTTTACGTTGGTATCGCCGGTCAGCATATCAAAAGTCTGCAACATCGCGACATCCTCACGCGCAACGATGCAGAAAGTGAAATCGGAATGGACGATATCGATCGCATGATTGAAAACATGCATCGCCTTGTGCTTCCTCCCGGAGATCGCATCATCCATGTGTTGCCGCAAGAATTTATTGTCGATGGCGAACAAGGTATCAAAGATCCTATCGGTATGAGTGGTGTGCGTCTTGAAGCAAATTTTCACATTATCACCGGTCAGATTTCTGCAGCGAAAAATATTTTCAAATGTGTAGAGAAAGCCGGTCTCAAAGTAATAGACCTCATCCTTGAACCATTGGCATCTTCTGCTTCCGTACTTAGCGAAGAAGAAAAGGAAGCCGGTGTTGCCTTGGTTGATATTGGCGGTGGAACAACAGATATCGCCATTTTCCAGGATGGTATCATTCGCCATACTGCCGTGATCCCGCTGGGTGGTAATATCATCACTGAAGATATCAAAGAAGGTTGCATGATCATGCGCAATCAGGCAGAAATCCTGAAAGTGAAATTCGGATCGGCACTGGCAACAGAAACTGAAGAGAATGAGATCATCTCAATCAGCGGATTGAAAGGTCGCGAACCAAAAGAGATCAAAGTTGAAAATCTTGCACGCATCATTCAAGCGCGTGTAGAAGAAATTCTCGAACACGTTTACTATGAAATTAAATTATCAGGCTTCCACAAAAAGCTGATTGGTGGTATTGTAATCACCGGTGGTGGTGCTCAACTCAAACACCTCGTGCAACTGGTATCCTATATCACAGGGATGGATGCGCGCGTTGGATATCCGACAGAATACTTGCAAAAAGCAAAAGCTGAAGATATTCGTCACCCAATGTATGCAACGGCTGTCGGCTTGATCTTAAAAGGTCATGACGATCGCAATTATCGTGAGCGCGAAATTGAAATGCCGGCACCTCAGCAGCAACAGGAAATCGTGAATCCTGTTGTTGACAAAATGCCGACAAGCAATGAGCAGCTCAATCAAGTTGCAGAGAAGGAAATGAATGATGCAACCATGGAAATGGAACAAGAGCTTGCGCACGATAAACATGCTAAACCGAGTTGGTTGAAAAACATGTTGTCGAGCACACGTAAGTGGTTTGAAGAAGACGATGTATCTGATTTTAAATAATACCCGAACGTGAACGCGGGCAATACCTTGAAACACAACACACAATAAAACGAAAACGAACCTATGTATTTTGATATTCCAAAAGAACAAGCCTCTATCATTAAAGTGATCGGAGTAGGCGGTGGCGGTAGCAATGCCGTGAACCACATGTTTTTGCAGGGCATCAAAGATGTGAACTTTGTAATCTGCAATACCGACCAACAGGCACTTGAAATGAGCCCTGTTCCCAATAAAGTGCAGCTTGGACCAAGCCTTACCAAAGGTCGTGGTGCAGGTTCACATCCTACTGTCGGCCAACAAGCTACCATGGAAAGCTTGCAGGAAATAAAATCTATTCTCGAAAAAAATACCGAGATGGTTTTTATTACTGCCGGTATGGGTGGCGGTACCGGAACAGGTGGTGCTCCCGTTATAGCGAAACTTGCTAAAGATATGGGGATCCTTACCATCGGTATTGTAACAGTGCCATTTGGTTTTGAAGGAAAGCGCAGAAAATCGCAAGCATTCGAAGGCCTTGAAACGCTCAAACATTATGTAGATGCCATTTTGGTGATCTCGAATGATAAGCTTCGCGAAATGTTCGGTAACCTGGCTTGGAACGAAGCATTTAGTCAGGCTGATGATGTATTGGCAACAGCTGCAAAAGGTATTGCCGAAATTATTACTGTTCCCGGTTATGTGAACGTGGATTTTGAAGACGTAAAAACAGTATTGCGTGGAAGTGGTCTTGCCATTATGGGTAGCGGAAAAGCAGCAGGTCAGGATCGCGCACTTGAAGCTGTACGAGTTGCACTTGAATCACCACTGTTGAACGATAATGATATTCGCGGTGCACGCAGCATTTTGTTAAATATCACCTCGGGAACTACGCCTGTGTTGATGGATGAAATAGCAGAGATCACTGAATTTGTGCAAGAAGCCGCAGGAAATGATTGCGATATTATTTGGGGTAACTGTAATGATGAATCATTGGGTGAATCTATTATGGTGACATTGATTGCTACAGGATTCGAGACTGTTGAACAGCGCAATCAACGCATTAAACAAACCACAGTGAAGGTTACGCATGTGAATACACATGAATTACTCCAAAAAAAAGTAACGCCGATAGAAGAACCAATAGCGGAAGTAAAGGAACCTGAAGCTGAACCGGAGGCTGTGATCACATTAAAACACGAGCCTAAAGAAGATAAAAAAGCAAAGAAAGAAGAAGTAAAAGAAACCAAGGAGGTGAAGGAGCAAAACCCTTCGCAATTCAGCTTCGACTTCGGTTTGTTTGCCAATACTATTCAGGAAAAACCGGTGATCAATGAAGTGCCGCCTGTGGTTGAACCTCCTGTAGCAAAAATTGAAGAAGTTTCATTTGAAGAAAAGGAGGAATTAGTGATCGAGTTGAAGAAGCAGGACCCGATCACTGAGATTATTTCTGAACAGGAAGAGGAAACTGCTGAAGAGGAAGTGATGTCGCCTGTAGAAATGCATCTTCGTCCATCAGTGATCATAGAACCTGTCAACGAGTTTGAAGAACCGGTTGCCGAAGAAGAAGCATTGGATATGCCGATGATGAATGAAGTAGAAGAAGAGACGATATTTGAGATTAAAACAAATATTCGTCACGAGGCAATTGAACCTGAAGCGGAGATCGAGGAAGAGCAGATCATGATTCGAAAAGAGGAACAACGCGTTTCTCAAAAACAAGAGGGTCGCAGTTTCATTACCAACGATGATAAAATCAATGTAGTAAACAGCACCGGCAATGATCGCATCAACCGCTTGAAAAGTATGAGCATGAAATTATCGGGAAATACACTTGATGAGGTAGAAAAAGTTCCTGCCTTTATGCGCAGAAATATCGAACTGGAAGACACGCCAAACGCTCGTGAAATCAATGTGTCGAAATACAATATCGTTGAAGGCGAAGATGGCCCGGAGTTAAAAAAGAATAACTCCTTCTTGCACGACAATGTAGATTGATTATACGTCATAACAAAAAAAGCAGGCCACATGGCCTGTTTTTTTTTGCCCGCTCCGTTTATCGAAAGAAATCGCCAAAGTGTGTCACTATCTCGCTTTCTTGTTTGTTGGCATAATAATAATTTGCACTGGAATATTTGTATAGCTCCGGCGCTTCAACAAGTTTCCAATGTTCCTGTAATGGATTCCTATGGATGTAGTTCAATTTCTGTTTCAGAAATCCGGCCGTGAATACTACTTTTCTGTGATAACCATCCTGCCATATTTTATGCAGCTGCTCCCTTTGAATAAAATTAATCTTAAAGGTTTCACCGGGGTGATTCAATAACAGAAAATCGCGGATCAGTACACTTGAATATTTTTTAATATCCCGCATAAAATCTGATAGCCGCACTCTGCCTGAAAATAGGATTATCATATGCACATGGTTTGGCATGATTACATACCCTAAGAGACTGACTTGATATATTTCGCTGTAGCGCAATAAACTATCAATCACCATTTGCTTAGCTACATCGCTTTTAAGCAAATGAAAGTGGTTTCGGCAGTTGAAGGTGATAAAAAAACAATTGGAATGTTGATGTTCAATCATATGCTAATATGAGCACATGAATAATTCCGTATTGTAGGCTGAATTGTGAATAATCCGATCACCGATGAGACTCTGAAAAATACATTTATCAATTGATGTCGGCAGGCAACTTAATAAGCGGTTAGTGAGAAATGGTGGGGATGAAAATTACTCAGTTTAGAATGTGGAAAAATCGCATTTGGTTTTGAGATTTTACATACATGGGGAT
>JAIBBA010000119.1 GCA_019694895.1 Chitinophagales bacterium | reverse complement strand
TCAACAAATCCGACCTGGTTTTTACCCGGAGCAGGCTCTGCTGTTGGGTTTGGGTTGCCTGACACATCATTAAAACCGGTGAGTAAACTGATTTGATCATAGAATTGAATATCCTGCCAGTTTATTCTGTACTGCCTGTAGTCTAAACTGAGACCAAAATTCAATGCCCATTCAGCTCCCAATCGCGCCTGATACATATATTGCATGCCGAAGCGGGTAGATTGCAACAGATTGTCGCCTTGGTTATCCTGATCTATGGTAACACCCAGTCCGCTTCGGATTTTAGGCACGTAAGCGTCCATGGCGGCGCGATATGAAACATAAGATTGGGGCATCATCGGCCATTGATCCCGGAAATTGAGGATGATACGCGGGCGGCCAAAGGCTCCTGCAAATGCCGGATTTACTGTGGTCTGGGCGGCATGCCACTGACTGTACCTCAGATCTTGAGCAGATAGTTTTTGAGCGCTGAGGAAACTTATCAGCAAAAGACCTGTTATACACAATAGGGAGTATTGACCCTTAAATGACCGGGAAGTGGCAATATTCTTTTGATATTTGCGTTCAAGAAACACTTTCACCTAAAACCACCTGATTTTGAAGTTCATGAAGTTGACGACATCACGCTACAGGCTAACGGCTGCAATGTTAACGTGTTTGATTGTGAATGCAGTATCTGCTGTTGCACAAATTTCAGTGGATCGCACACTCAACTGGTCAGCAACGCCCAGATCATTTTCCGGGGAGGGAGTAAATGAAGTATTCAGTTTGCAATTTACCGGTGCCTCATACACTACCGAAGGCGAGGTAATTCTACCGCTATATGCCGAATCATTTCCTGCCTCCGGAAATAAAATTGTTTCTGCCAAAATAAATAATGCACAGTATGCTCCTATCGAAACAGCGAATGCCAAAATTGCTGCAGGCATGCGGACAAAAATCAGAAATGAAATTAAAATAAATGCAGGAATCGGTTATGCAAGAAAAAAGCCTGAAGCGAATATCAGTTTTATCCCCTTGCGCATAAATCCTTCAACGGGTAATATTGAAAAACTCGTTTCATTTACGCTTGATATTGTAACAGCTAATGATCAACAATTAAAAATTACGGGAGAAGATGATTTCACCGGAAACTCGGTATTATCAAGTGGCAGTTGGTATAAATTCGCTATAAAACGCGAGGGTATTTTCAAGGTTGATCGCGCTGTATTAAGTAGTATGGGCATAAGTGGAACTGTGTCTTTTTCTACCTTCGGTGTTTTTGGCAACGGAGGCGGCATGTTACCGGAAAGCAATCTCACTGCACGCTATGACGATTTGCAGGAAAATGCCATTTATAAATATGATGCCAATGGCAATGGAATGTTTGAGGATGGAGATTATATTTTATTTTATGGTCAGGCACCACATCGATGGTATTATAATACCGTAACAAACACCTTCAAGCATAAAAACAACATTTATTCCGATCAGACCTGTTATTTTATCACCACTGATCGCGGCAATGCAAAATATATTACTGCACAAGCTTCTGTTGCAGGTGAAAACTACAATACTTCATCCTATGATATCATGAGTTTTATCGATCAGGATAAAGTGAATTTACTCAACTCCGGTCGCGCGTGGTATGGCGATATCATTGACATCTATACACCTAATCGCACGTATAATTTCACCCTGCCTGATTTAATTACATCAGAATACATTTTATTCCGCGCAAGCGCTGCAGGAAACAGCACTTCAGGCTCCATCACCATCGACCTGAAAGCCAATGGCGCAAGCCTTCCATCAGACATTACCATATCTGAAGTTTCAGAAGGATTTAGCGAAACCTATGCTTATGAAAATGGTGTTGAAACAGGCTTTAATTCAACATCTTCTTCAATTGCCATCAGCATGGACTATTATGGTTCTTCTGTAGCTACTGCCTGGGTGAATTATATCGAATTAATTGGTCGCGCCAATATTGTTTACAACAACACTCCATTATTTTTCAGAGATGCGCGCACTATCGGCGATGGCAGAATCACAAAATTCACTATCGATGCACCGAATGGTATTCAAATTTGGGATATCACCGATCGCATCAATGCCAAATTACAGAATTATACTGTTTCGGGAAGTGACCTCACCTTCACACTGGCAACCGACACGTTAAAAGAATTTGTTGCTGTTGATCCGAATGATGCATATGGAGCCGATGACATTACCTTCATAGAAAAAGTTGTTGCACAGGACCTGCACAATGATGCTAATCAACCCGATCTCGTAATTGTAAGTCACCCTTCTTTTATGAGTGAAGCACGTCGATTGGCAGGATGGCATCACGATGTGGACGGATTGGATACATTGGTGGTTGATGTCAATAAAGTATACAATGAATTTAGTTCCGGCGTGCAGGATATTTCTGCCATCCGCGACATGATGCGCATGTTTTATGAACGTGCAGGAGGAGATGAATCACTGATGCCTCAATATTTATTATTGTTTGGCGATGCCTCTTTCGATTATCGTTTTCTTGCCTTCGATGAAGAAAAGAACACACTCAAAATTCCATGCTTCGAAAGCAATGAATCGCTTGCCAGAGCAGTATCTTACGGGACTGACGACTACTATGGATTTTTAGATCCTACAGAAGGCGACAATATAGAAGACATTAATGAAAAACTGGATGTAGGCATTGGCAGATTACCTGTAATGACAGTTGATGAAGCCACAATAATGGTCGATAAAATCATGCATTATAAATCGCCGGAATCTTTAGGAAGCTGGAGAAATGCCTTGACATTTTTGGCAGATGATGAAGACTACAACACCCATGTTGAAGATGCAGAAGAATTGGCGGAATACATGACCACAAATTATCCGGTGTATAATGTCGACAAAATATTTTTCGATTCGTATCAGCAAATTCCCGGAGCGGGTGGTGAGCGTTATCCGGAAGTAGAAACAGCTATTGACAATAAAATTTTCACAGGTTCATTTATTATGAATTATCTCGGTCATGGTAATGAACAAAACTGGGCGCAGGAGCGCGTGCTGTCTGTTGACGACATCAACAGTTGGGATAATTACGACAAGCTGCCATTATTTATTACTGCAACATGCTCATTTTCGCGATACGACAATCCTGATTTACGCTCTGCAGGTGAATTGGTGTTATTAAATCCGCAAGGTGGCGGCATTGCATTGGTTACTACCGTACGACTGGTTATTGCCTCAGCAAATTATGACCTCAACAGTAATTTAATTGAACACTTGTTTGAACCTGTCGACGGGGAATATCCGCGTTTGGGTGACGCTGTGCGATTAGGGAAAAATGGTGTTACGGCATCTGCCCAAAACAATCGCAAATTCATTTTGCTTGGTGATCCTGCATTACAATTAAATTATCCGCATCAACGCGTGGTAACGAAAACCGTGAATGGATTTGATGTTGCCGTATACACAGATACTTTGAAAGCACTCGAAAAAGTAACCATCACCGGAGAAGTGACAGATGAAAGCGGAGTTAAATTGACGGGTTTTAACGGCGTTGTTTATCCGGCAATTTATGATAAGCCCATCCTGATAAATAATCTTGTTAATGATCCAACATTCAGCGGCGTTGGTGGATACGGGCCTAGCGAGCCATTTAGTTTCTATTTGCAAAAAAATGCCTTGTATAAGGGTAAAGCAAGTGTTGTGAATGGCGAGTTCACCTTTACATTTATTGTGCCTAAGGATATTTCTTATACTTACGGAAATGGCAAGCTCAGTTATTATGCCGACAATGGCACCGACGATGCCAACGGATATAATACAAATGTGATTATTGGAGGTTCATCAGATGATGCTGCGGCAGATAATGTCGGTCCTGATGTAGATGTGTTCATGAATGATGAATCATTTGTTTTTGGCGGATTGACAGATGAAAATCCGGTTTTGTTAATCAAGCTCATCGACAGCAGCGGTATTAATGCGCTTGGAAATGCCATTGGTCATGATATTACAGCTACACTTGATGATGATCAGCAGACCATGCTCAAACTCAACGAATATTATGAGGCTGATCTTGACAAATACCAGAGTGGTTCTGTACTCTATCCGCTTAACGACATCGCCGAAGGCCGACACACGGTTACCGTAAAAGCCTGGGACGTTTACAATAACAGTGGCGATGGTTATACAGAATTTGTGGTAGCCGAAACTGCCGACCTTGCGCTTGACCATGTTTTGAACTATCCGAATCCTTTCACCGACAATACCAGTTTTTGGTTTGAACACAATAGGCCCGGAGATGTTCTGGATGTTAAAATCGAGATTTTCACTGTGAGTGGTAAGCGCGTAAAAACCATACAGCAGCAGGTAATAACCGACGGATACAGGGTAGATGATATCACTTGGGACGGGCTGGATGACTACGGAGATGTGATCGGAAAGGGGGTTTATGTCTACAAACTGAGTGTTAAAGCCGCCAGCGACAATTCTAAGGCTTCAGAATTTCAAAAGCTTGTTATACTAAAGTAGTGCCCCGATACGTTACAAAATATTGTATTTTTGCGAACCCTAGATTTTATCAAACATAATATGCAGTCAACATTAAAGATTACAACAATCGCCGTGGTTTTGACGATGATCAGCACCACCACTCGTGCTCAGATATCCCTGGGAAACGGCACCGGCGACGACTATTTGAATACCGTAACAACGGCAGTACCCTTCCTGAGAATCGCTCCTGATGCGCGTTCCGGCGGGATGGCTGACGTTGGTTTGGCAATTTCCCCTGATGCAAACTCTATCTTCTGGAACCCTGCGAAAACCGTTTTTATCGACGATGAGCACCCTTACGGTATGTCGCTTACCTATACACCATGGTTAAGCAACCTCGTAAATGACATTTACCTTGCTTACCTTAACGGTTATTGGAAAGTGGATGAATTATCGGCTGTAAGTGCCTCATTGCGCTATTTTTCTTTGGGAACCATCACATTTACCGATGCTTCCGGCAATGTATTGCAGGATTTCCGTCCAAACGAATTTGCTTTCGACGTAGCCTACTCACGCAAGCTTGCCGATAATTTATCTGCAGGTCTTGACTTGAAATACCTTTATTCAAACCTCGCTACCGACCAGGTGGTGAATGGTGTGCAAATTAAACCTGCTCGCGGTGTGGCTGCTGATATCAGCATGTTCTACCATACCAAATTCGATACAGGAGATAAAGACTCTGAATTGGGTGTGGGATTGAATATCTCCAATATCGGAAATAAGATTACCTATACCAGCTCTATCGAAAAAGACTTTATCCCAACCAACCTTGGACTGGGAGCGGCTTATACCGTGAATTTCGACAGCTACAATGCGTTGACATTTGCTGTTGATATGAACAAATTATTGGTACCTACACCGGATTCTACAGATGCCGACAATGACGGTATCCTCGATTTCAAAGAAGAAAGCACCGTGAGCGGTATGCTTGGTTCATTCTCTGATGCACCAAACGGCGCCAGCGAAGAATTCCATGAGATCATGTGGAGCACAGGTCTTGAATACTGGTATGCAGAGCGTTTTGCTGTGCGCACCGGCTATTTCTATGAGCATGCCACAAAAGGTGGTCGCCAATACTTTACTGTAGGTCTTGGATTGCGTTATAGCGTATTCGGACTTGATTTCAGCTATCTGGTGCCTACCAGCAACAATCAAAATCCATTGGATAATACACTTCGTTTCACCCTCATTTTCAACTTAGAAAACTTGAAAGGCGGCGGTAGCAGCGAAGATTCAGGTTCCGACAGTTAGTAACGACCGGCAACATATTATAAAAGAGGCGACATGTTCGCCTCTTTTTTTTTGGTGTCTAACCCAACCATTTTATCCTGAGTGTCGTGTAGGATGTTGTTACAATAAAATTTGAATGATATGAAAAAATTGATCACACTCCTCCTCATGACTGCACTGGTTTCAATAGACCAACGGCTCACAGCTGCTCCTCTGCTATGCTCTGCCGATTTTACGGTAACTATTTCCGGTGCTACCGCATCATTTAATGGCTCAGGAACGGGCATCACCCCATTTTATAGCTGGGACTTTGGCGATGGCTCCTATGGTTCCGGCGAAGACATCAGCCATACCTACACATTTAATGGTACCTATATGGTCTGCCTGACAGTATGGGGTGCCGACAGTTGCATGGCCATGACATGCGATAGCGTCGTGATCACCGGTGCTGCAGCAGGCGGAAGTTGCCTTGCCGACTTCACCTACTTTATTGCCGGAACAGATGTAAGCTTCGACAATAATTCCGATGCCGGTGGTGCTATCGATGCCGATTTCTTTTGGAGCTTTGGCGATGGCGGAACTTCTACCACTGTAAATCCCGAACACAG
This sequence comes from Chitinophagales bacterium, assembly GCA_019694895.1. GTDB lineage: Bacteria > Bacteroidota > Bacteroidia > Chitinophagales > BACL12 > UBA7236. Next base: position 3,508 of record JAIBBA010000119.1, on the reverse strand, counting down.
TTTTGCACCGGGCACTTATGAAGTATGTCTCGATATTTTCACTTCAGATAGTTGCAGCGATACTTATTGCACAGTGATAGCTGTAGGTGGTATTATTGATTCATTAGATTCACTCGAGTGCAATGCCTATTTCACGTACGATTTTTTAATGGGTGAAGTGAATTTTACTAACCTATCAGATGACGGCGGTGCAGCATTCTCCTCTTACTTCTGGGATTTTGGTGATGGCACTACATCTACCGAAGAAAATCCAAGCACCACATTCGATCCGGGATGGCATACTGTATGCTTGACCATTAATACAAGCGACAGCTGCAGCAGTACTTATTGCACAGATATCTATATCTGGGACGGCGGTGGCGACACCACTGTTTGCGAAGCCGGTTTCGATTTCACGGTGACAGGTATGAGTGCTGATTTCACGAATACTTCATCAGGTGGCGGGGCATTTATCACATCATACAATTGGACCTTTGGTGATGGCGGTACATCCACTGCCACCAACCCTGAACATGCATATGCTGCTGAAGGCATTTACAATGTGTGTCTGACCATTTATACAACTGATTCATGCTCCAGCACCTATTGTGAAACTGTAGTAATATCTACCGGCGATACCACAGGATGCACAGCCTTATTCACTTACGATTTCGGAATCACTCCTTGGGGTATTTTCACCACTAATCTTTCAGATGATGGCGGTACAGGCGATGCAAGTTATTTCTGGGATTTTGGTGATGGCACAAGCTCAACAGAAGAAGAGCCGGCACACAATTATGCAGGCGGTGGCGATTACCTGATTTGCCTTACAATTTCTACCGATAGTTGTGAAGACACCTATTGCAGCAGTGTAAGCATTGCTCCGACACCGATAGCAGAAACAGAATTATTTGAAGGACTTACCTTGTATCCAAATCCGGCAAGAGATGTGATCAATATCCACGTAGCCTTGCATGCCGATGTGACTTGTATTCTCACAGACTTGAGTGGGCGCGAATTAAGTGTCCGCACCTTACAAGCGAATGCAGGAAATACAGAACATCAGATCAATATCGCCGATCTTGAAAGCGGTATATACACCATCCTGTTGATCGATGCAGCCGGTAACAGGGCCATGGAAAAAATAATGGTAGTGCGTTGAGTTTAATTCTGCTGACAAGAAAACCCGAAGCGATTGCGTTTCGGGTTTTTTGTTTTTGATTTCAATATCGATGAAATATCTTGATCATCATAAAATTAGAATTCTTCATTAGCCCCGGAAGTAGAAAATTGTCTCCGCTTCTATAACCAATAAACTATAAAATCAATATTTTTTTTGATACGATCTCATTTTTCGATCCGTCTCGAATTGAGAAAATGTAATACCCGGAAGGAAGCGAATTTACCTTGACTTCGTTTACAATATTTGAAGACAAACTTTCACTTAGTGCCATTTTTCCATCTAAAGAATAAATAGCCAAATTATAATCCATGTCAACATCAGCGCTGATCACGATATTTACTTGATTACTTGATGGGTTGGGATAAATTTTAATTTCAGGGATCAAGTATACCGTGTCATATGGTACATTTTCGTTTAAAAATATGACCCAGGAATCGCTTGAAAGGCCGATTTCTTCGTCATAATGCGCATTCAAAATATCACCATCATCTGCACTATTAATTGCACTACTGCCAAAAAGAACTATAGTTGAATCACTTTGAAATAGATTAGAAAAAACATCAGCGCTACTACCTCCAATACTCCGAGACCACAATTTATTAAGCGAGGTGTCTGTTTTTACAATAAATGCATCCCATAAGCCACGACACTCCTGTGCATCATAATCCGATGAATAAGTTCTGCCTGTAAAATATATTGTCGAGTCGTTTAATTTATTCATTTTGTAAATGTTGTCCAATTTCGTTCCGCCAAACTGAACGACTTTTTCAAGAGCAAGAGATGAATCAAAAACAGCTATCAATGCATCTCCACCACCATATGCCATTGCATACATGCCTGTATCCATTGAAATATAACCAACAATTAAATAGTTATTTTTTTTATATTCGTAGGGAAAATTAAGGTCGAGTTTCCCGTCGTAGGCCCTTACTACAGTGTCTTGCAATATATTTCCGGCAGAATCTGTAATCATTAACCAATTCACCATAGTTTCACCTAAAGGCATTTTGCCAGCCAGATCATAATCATTTGAACTTGCACCAATGTTAATTAAACATCTATTACCTGAAATACCAGAAACAAAAGCACCTTCCCATCCTGTACCACCAATCGTTTTTGTCCATTGTATATTACCAAGAGAATCTGTTTTGACAATAAAGGCATCAGTGGTAAATGGTGACCCATAATGTATGCCTACATCACCATCACCTGAACCCGATGAGGCTCCAATTATGTAACCACGATCTTCACATCTTGATACATTATTCATCAGATCATAGGCACTACCACCAAAACATTTTTGACTGATAATATTTCCAAAATTGTCAACAGTAAACATCCATATATCCTGCGACGCACTGTGATTACAGGTGCAGAGCGGAACCACACCATCACCGTCTATTGTTTCAAAAAGTGTGTAAGTTTGGTCTTTATTCGCAAAAATCCGGCAATCGATCCTGACATCTGTAGGAATTGCCTGAAGTAGTTTTTGCCATTGGATGTTGTAATTACTGTCTAATTTACAGAGCCATAAACTTTTTGTTACACCCGGGCAACAAACACCTGCAAGATCATAATCAGTGGAAGTGCTTTCACCTACTGAGATGTAGCCTCCATCAGGTGTTTTTTCAGTGTCAAAATAACTGTCATTCCCTGAACCTCCAAAACACTTTTCCCATGTAATTTCAGGAACAGGATAAACCTGAGCGTTCGTAACCGTAAGGAACCAACATACTAAAACAGTAATAAATGTAAAGCGAAATAGCATTTAATATTGGATATGTATTTTTAAACAAATGGCATTTTGTAGCAATCTACTAATCAGTGGTTACAATAAAACAACCCTAAATTTACTAAACCTACATCGAACCGTATCTTTCAAACACAGGTTTAGAACTTTAAACCTACCCAATCCTCCTAACCTGCAACAATAAGTTTCAACAGGATTGGCTTGAAATTTATATCCATAACAACAAAGATCTGCCTTCGGCAGACCTCCCTATCCCCTCCCTCAGGGCCTGCCCTGAAGTGACAAAATGCGTAGCGGAGCGGAGCATTTTTCTAATTCAGGGTTGGGTTTATGTTCTTCTCGAAATGGAGATTCTTCATTAGCCCCGGAAGTAGAAAATTTCTTCTCTGCGCTACAAAAATTTACACTTCGGGGCAGGCTTGATTTTTAGTACAAAACGGTCTGCCTAAGGCAGACCACTACACCCCTCCCCAGGGCCTGCCCTGAAGTGACAAAATGCGCAGCGGAGTGGAGCATTTTTTCTACTTCAGGGTTTGTGAATATGACATTCTCGAAATGGAGATTCTTCATTGGCCCCGGAAGTAGAAAATTTTCTT